>CAITND010000041.1 GCA_903893625.1 uncultured Oscillatoriales cyanobacterium | reverse complement strand
TGACACCCTGTGGATGCGTAGCTAGTCCCTGGCTCTGTCGTTAGTAGTTAAACAGTTTTACGAGGGGTAAGACAGTGCTACTAGCCTAACAAGCTCTTAAAACATTGGCGAAGCTAACTTTACCCTAGAAATAGGTGTTAGGAGACAACCAGATCTCCACAGAGGGGCAACCATACCCCTCTACCCCGAAAGGGGAAATATAAAGCCGTCCTAGAAGGACGGGGTTTCTACCCATTTTTCCGATGAAAAAATTACTAACCTCTATTGCTGGCGCAGGTTTATTCATGGTCACGGGATTAGCAGCAGCCCCATCCCAGGCTGGGATTTTCGGTGTCGATAGCACTGACCTCAATGATGTCCTCAATAAAAAAGTCACTTTAACTACAGAACAGGCAAATGTCCTTAGCGCTGTTTCTAAGCAATTAAGAATTACTCCCCAAACCCTGCTGACAACTCCCAGTAAAACGAATGGTTTGTACACAGGAACCACCATTAGTTCAAGCTCACCTCCCACTGGATCTCTTGTCTACACCAAAAATTATGGAACTGGTGTTTGCAAAGTTCAGGCTGATTGCGCTCTTAAAGCCATTGGTTTATCCTTAACCCTACAATGCTCTAGCTCTGGAACTGACCCGGAAGCCTGGGCTAAATGTGTAAAAAGTAAGGACAACGACAAATATATAGCAGCGTCTCAATGTACCTGGGGAACTTGTCCTGGATTTGCCACTTTGCCAAATGGTGGTGCTGCTTATGCTTGTACAACTCCCACGGACTCTGTTTTTGCGGGTAAAAGTTTATTAAATCTTCCCACAACCCTGAATAACTCTTCTACCAAACTCAGCTTACCTTCCCAAACCTAAACCTCAAATGCTGATTTCCAATCATCACAACCCTTCCCGGTTGAGGAGGGGTTTTTGATTAGGGGAACAGGCAGGGCAACCTCCTAATCGACTCTAACAGACACAAAGAATCTGACCTGCTATTTCTATAGACAGCAACAGAGGAGTTCGACTCCTCTGTGATTGCTTAAGCGTCAATGGATAGTAGTTGTAATTAAGCTATGAATGATTTTTGCGTTTGCTGGCTGCGAATAAACCGCCCAATGCCATCAAACCGAACATTGTAGAGGGTTCAGGAACAGAAGCCACATCATTAGGAATGGCTAGACTGAAACGATAAAGACCACTGTGGGAAACATTATCGGTTTTTTCCGTGTATCCAGTTTGTTCATCCGCTTGACCGGTTTTGTACAGGAATTTTGTAAGAGCATTGTCGCCTTCGCCTACTGTCACTTTCAGGACTTCACTGAACTTTAACCCAGAACTGTGATTCCAGTGACCCACTAATCCCAGGTTGAGCATTCCGTTATCATCATTTACATAGTCAATATTGGCATTACTCACCCGTGAAAACAGATCCACGTCTTTGCCAGCAACTTGTAACCCGAACAGTGCGCTTCCAGCATCCAAACTAGCAACAGTAGGATTTTTTAATATTGCTGCTGCATAAGCTTTTAAACCAGATCCTGTATTATTCCAAGTATCAGCAAACCAAGTGTCAGCTAAGGTGTTGCCATTTCCATCATACGTATACCAGTCATCGTAGGTTAAGCTGCTAAACGTATATTTTTTGCCGCCCAGGGCACCTGTTAACGTGGAGGCTTGTTGATTTTCGTATCCTCCCCAGCCATCGGGGGTTCCGAAGCCAGCCGCGTTAGCAGATCCAGTTTGACCAGCTAACTCAATATTACCCGCGCCTGCTTCCAGAGCGTATTCCCAGTTAGCAGCATTATTGTCAACTTTATAGGTTTGGCTTCCGTTGTATCCGTAGGTGAGGTGTTGACCGCTAACGTTAACCCCTGTTAAGCTGCCAGCAAAGGCGGGGACAGCACCCACCGCGCTCATTCCCACTGCAACAGAAGTGCTGATTAAGAGTTTTTTTAATGAAGCTGCCATGGGTTTTCTCCAGAAAGTAGAAGGTTTTTTTAGAATTTTGTCTATTAGTGATGCTGAATCTCATTCAAACCGATTTTGATGGATTTTTTTGTGATTCATGTCACTGGAGACGGTGATTGTTGACGGTGTTTTCTTAATATATTAAAGTTCCAATTTGTTGAAGGAACTTTAGTACCCAAGTTTAATAGTGAGTTTCTGAACGCTTTGAGCTAGTTGGCTTTTCGAGTTCTTTCGTTTCTCTATTGTTATTATAAACAATCTGGCGCAGATGTCTATAAACTTTTGGTCAATTTCTAGGGATTTGTGTAAAGCTTGGGTAAATATGTAATTTCAACTAAAAATAAGATTAATCAATATCCGTAGATTTACGGGGTTGACATTTTTCATGAATTTAATGATCTGCTACTGTCCGTAAATTTCCCTAGAAAAACGAGGAATGGACAGAACAATCATGAGCGCGTTCATCCTATGTCCCCAGTAAATTCACCTTAAAAAACCCCCGTTTCCAGGCTATTGCTAGAACAGGGGATGAAGAAAAAAGATTCAAAACCCTAGAAAACTCAAGGGTTGAGGGGTAAAAACTCAGCAATACGTTCTACCGCAGTGACTAATACTTCTGGAGGATGAACTAGGGCAAACCGCACATATCCTTCACCGGATTTGCCAAAACCGACCCCCGGAGAAGCCGCAACTCCGGTTTTTTCTACCAGTTGGCGACAGAATTCTACAGAGTCCTGTGACCAAGGTTCAGGTAGTTTTGCCCATATATATAGAGTGGCGTTGGGTTTGGGGACATTCCAACCGATATTCCCCATCGCTTGAATAAACGCATCTCGTCGTTGACGGAAGATAGCCATATTCTCAGCAACATGATCCTGTGGCCCGGTTAAGGCTGCGATCGCCCCATTTAAAATCCCGATATATTGGTTAAAATCAACGATCGCCTTAATCTGGCGTAAAGCCAAAATCAACTCTGCATTCCCAATAGCAAAGCCAATGCGAAATCCTCCCATACTGTAGGACTTAGAAAAGGTAAAAAACTCAATCGCAACGCTTTTATCTGGATCAGCTTGTAAAATTGAGGGAGCTAGTTCTGCAATCGTCTGATCTTCTCCCTCTGGAAACACAAAATCCATATAGGGAAAATCGTGAACTAAAACTAAATCATGGTTTTGGCAAAAAGCCACAGCTTGACGGAAAAACGATAAAGAAGCCGTTGCGGATGTGGGATTATGGGGATAACTCAACACCATCATTCGAGCTTGTGCTAATACTGTTTCTGGAATGTCGTCAAAGACGGGTAAAAAGCCATTTTCCGCCCGTAAGGCCATCGGATACATTTGGCCCCCCGCTAAATAGACCCCGCCAATATGGGAGGGATAGCCCGGATCTTGTAATAAGGCAAAATCGCCGGGGTTGAGAATGGCTAAGGGTAAATGGGCTGTTCCTTCCTGGGAACCAATTAATTGTAAAACCTCCGTTTCGGGATCAACGGCTACACCATAACGGTTACTGTACCACTGAGCAACGGCTTCTCGAAAGGGTTGGGTATGGCGAAATAATAGATAACCATGAGTATTCGGATCAGATAAAGATTCTTGGATCGGTGTAATAATATGATCAGCAACGGGCAAATCTGAAGAACCCAAGGATAAATCAATTAAATCCTGTCCTGCTAATACAGCCTTGGCTTTGGCTCGATCCATATCAGCAAAAACATTAGAACGTAACTGGTCTAAACGATTAGCAAATTTCATTTTTTATATTTGTTAATAACTGATTACTGATTACTGATAACTGATTACTGTTTTAGGACAAACCTGTATTGAGCCATTCGATCAACTTAGGTTTGGTAATCGCGCCCTCATAGGATTGGACAATCTCTTGACCTTTAAACAGTCTTAAAGCTGGAACCCCTTCAACCTTACACAATTTGACAGTATCGGGATTATGGTCTATTTCCATCTTAACCACTTTCACCTGATCGTTATAGGTTGTAGCGATCGCTTCTATGGAGGGGGATACTAGCTGGCAAGGGCCGCACCAACCCGCCCAAAAATAGACTAAAACAGGTTGTTCTGCTTTCAGGACTTCGGAGTCAAATTCTGAATCTTGAATCACAAGAACGTTATTAATCATGGGTAGTTGCGTGATTGACTTCGAGACAAATCTTTATTCCAGAGTGAACTACTCTCGCTGACCTGAAGGTACAGTGTGGGCTTTTGAGTTCACGGGAGACTTTTTCTGGCTAAATTTTTTTCATGCTTTTTGAGAGATTTAGGATTGGCAAATTTGGAGGTTTTGTTACCATTTCTGTTCGTCATTGGGGCAGATTCTGACTAGAACTGCTTGATGTTTCACACTGACCACCTCCTGTTACCACTATAGCACTTGCGTGGTAAATCATGTTTGTTTTGGGTTGCTATTCAAAAACCTCTGCCTGATATGCACGCCAGATCAAGAGTCCAGACATGGGACTTGTTGCTCCGATCTTGTTAAACTGTTCGTAGTCGCTTCCTTATCCCCGGTCACACCACACCCTACCCCCGACACCGATGTAAAAATTAACAAAAACTATACTCGGCTAAATGCAAAGGAATATCCCCCCCTCTGATAGACTAAAACACTGGGAGTGTGTAATCAATCCGGCAATCTCAAACTGTTGGGAGGAAAAAATTCTGTGGATAATGTCATTGGATTAGAGATTATTGAAGTCGTCGAGCAAGCAGCGATCGCTTCCGCTCGTTTGATGGGTAAAGGAGACAAAAATGAAGCCGACCATGTGGCGGTGGAAGCCATGCGTAAACGCATGAACCAAATTCACATGAGAGGACGGATCGTGATTGGGGAAGGGGAACGGGACGAAGCCCCCATGCTTTATATTGGTGAGCAAGTTGGGATCTGTACCCAAGAAGATGCGGCTAAATATTGTAACCCCGACGAACTGCTAGAAATTGATATCGCCGTTGACCCCTGCGAAGGCACTAACTTAGTCGCTTATGGTCAAAATGGCTCTATGGCGGTGTTAGCAATTTCTGAAAAAGGGGGATTATTCGCGGCTCCTGATTTCTACATGAAGAAATTAGCGGCTCCGGCGGTGGCTAAGGATCACGTTGATATTAACAAATCCGCCACTGAAAACCTGAAAATTCTCTCCGACTGCATGAACCGCTCCATTGAGGACTTAGTGGTGGTGGTCATGGATCGTCCCCGCCACAAAGAACTGATCGAAGAAATTCGGAAGGCGGGTGCGCGTGTCCGTTTGATTAGTGATGGTGACGTTTCGGCTGCCATTTCCTGTGCATTTTCGGGAACGAATATTCACGCACTTATGGGGATCGGGGCTGCACCAGAAGGAGTAATTTCGGCGGCGGCAATGCGGGCTTTAGGTGGTCACTTCCAAGGTCAGTTAATCTATGATCCAGAAGTGGTGAAAACAGGATTAATTGGGGAAAGCAGAGAAGGTAATCTGAAACGCCTCAAAGAAATGGGAATTAATGATGCTGATAAAGTCTATAATTCCCATGAATTAGCCTCTGGTGAAACAGTGTTATTTGCAGCTTGTGGAATTACACCGGGTACTTTAATGGAAGGGGTACGCTTCTTTAGTGGTGGCGCTCGGACTCAAAGTTTAGTAATTTCTTCTCAGTCTAAAACGGCTCGTTTTGTCGATACTGTTCATATGTTTGGCGCACCCAAAAATATTCAGTTGCACTAAGGTTTTTCGTTATCAGTGATCAGTTTTTGGTTTTTGGTTTTTGGTTTTTAGCTAACATTTGAAACCCATTACTAATAACTGATAACTGATAACTGATAACTGATAACTGATAACTGATTTTTTAACCCCTATTTATAACAACTGTTTTATGAATATTGCTGTTGTCGGTCTAAGTCACAAGACCGCGCCCGTTGAAGTTCGTGAAAAATTGAGTATTCCCGAACCTCAATTAGAAGGTGGGATCGCTCATTTATTAAGTTATCCTCATCTTGAAGAAGTTGCGATTCTTAGCACCTGTAACCGTTTAGAAATTTATTTGGTCGCAACTGAAACTCAACCCGGAATTCGGGAAGTTACTCAATTTTTATCAGAAAAAAGTAAGTTATCTTTACCTCAATTACGCCCCCATTTATTTACCCTGCTTCATGATGATGCCATTATGCACTTAATGCGAGTGGCAGCAGGATTAGATAGTTTAGTTTTAGGGGAGGGGCAAATTTTATCTCAAGTTAAACAAACTCATAAATTAAGTCAACAACATAAAGGGATTAGTCGAATTCTTAACCGTTTATTTACCCAAGCATTAACAGCCGGAAAACGAGTGAGAACGGAAACCAGTATTGGAACAGGTGCCGTTTCTATTAGTTCGGCGGCGGTGGAATTAGTTCAGATGAAAGTTCAGAACTTAGGGAATCATCGTGTTGCTATTTTAGGGGCGGGGAAAATGTCTCGCCTATTGGTTCAGCATTTAATCTCTAAAGGTGCGAACCAAATTTCAATTTTAAATCGAACTTTAGGACGAGCAAAAGAATTAGCAAATCAATTTCCCGATGCTAATTTACAGATTTATACAATGTCAGAAATGATGTCTGTAATGGCGGATTCTGATATTGTGTTTACGAGTACCTCGGCTACGGAACCAATTATAGATCGAGCTAAATTGGAAACGATTTTAACCCCATCTCAATCGTTGATGTTAGTGGATATTTCTGTACCACGAAATATCGCTACAGATGTCAAGGAATTAGCCAATGTTCAAGCCTATAACGTGGATGATTTAAAAGCCGTTGTCGCGCAAAATCATGAGAGTCGCCGTCAAATGGCACAGGAAGCCGAAGTTTTATTAGACGAAGAAGTACAAGCTTTTGATGTTTGGTGGCGTAGTTTAGAAACCGTTCCCGTGATTAACTGTTTACGCGATAAAATTGAAACCATTCGAGAACAGGAATTAGAAAAAGCTCTATCTCGTTTAGGTTCAGAATTTGCTGATAAACACCAAGAGGTGATTGAAGCTTTAACACGGGGAATTGTGAATAAAATTCTCCATGACCCGATGGTACAACTTCGCGCCCAACAGGATATTGAAGCTCGACGTCGCGCCATGCAAACCTTACAAACCCTATTCAATTTAGAACCTGAAAAAAATTCAAGCCAGCAATACAGTTAGGTTTGTTCTGTTTTTCCTGAATTTTTTCTACTAATAACGCGGCGATCAAAAACTATTTTTGATCGCCGTTAACCATATCTGTCCACGGAGATATGGGTAGTTCTGTTGGGGTATTAGCGGGACTGATAGCAAAAGATGTATAATTATTCTTTAGGTATTAGAGAAAGTAGGTTTGAAATGGCTGTATTGCAAATCCCTGATCGATATATCCCAGGTCTACAACTAATTGCTACACTTGATAAGAAAGTAGTAGAATCTGTTTTAAAAGCAGTAGCTGAATCAAAACCATCTTTAAAAAATAAAGAGATAGCTACTGAAGTTTCTAAGGTTGTTCAAGAAATAGATCCTCAAAATGTATATCAAATTATACTTGCGTTAGCTTCTATATATGATCTTCGTGAATATACTCAATACGACAATGATAAATTGTCTGAAGACTTGAGCGAATCTATTATTACTGACTTAGAAGATTTATCCTTTGAACAGCAACAACAATTAAAAGAACTTATATTCAAAGCTCTAAATCTTTATTTTATTTCTTATAGAAACCCTGGAAATACAGATGCTCCTGACAAAGCTGTATGGTTGAAAATTAGCAACTATGAGGGTGAAAAAATACCTGCTTATTCTTTCGACTATCAAAAAGTAAGGGATGTTGAACTTCGCTTAAAAAATCAAATTGAAAATAGCTTAAAAAATTTTAGTATTGAAAACCAAAAATCTGTTTTTGAGTTTTTAAAAGAAAATAAAATCCTGATTTCATTACTTGATGAAAGCCTTTTAAAAATCAAGGAAATATTTAATGCAAGTATACAAGAACTATGCTTAGATTTACACGAAGACCCGGAAGAAGATATAATAACTTTATTTTTAATAGTGAAAACAAATTTACTACCAAAGGATGGACTTTATCGCTTGGAGCGACTAGAAAATGATTGGCTTTTAGATAAAGTTCCTCCAGAAATATTGTCAATTTTTAGTGTTACCATTGAGTCGGTATGAGATTTTCGTGTAAGTGTTATTTACAATTAGCAGAGGAGCTAATAAGCTGTTGTAAGTCCCCCGATTTAAGTACAGAGGCTTATTTTCGATCTTCTATAAGCCGTTCGTATTATGGCCTTTTTCTTATAGCTAGACAAGTTATGGAGAGCGAAGGTTCTATTCGTTCAACAGGTAGTGGAGCGCATCAACAAGTTCAAGACCATTTTCTTTACTCTGACGATAACAACTATCGACTTGTTGGAACAGTATTACAAGATTTGCGGAGACTAAGAAATAACGCAGATTACAACCTAAATTGCATATTTACTCGTAGACAAGCTGAACTAGCTCATCAACGAGCAAAGGATAAGTTTGAGTATTTATCCGGTTTACTAAGTGAGTAGAAATTTGAGTGACTTGGAAGATAAGCTTTGAGCAGGTTAACGAGGGTCAAAATTGAACGAAATTTAAGGATTATAGCCCACGAAGAACCAAGGTTTCACCCCAGTTTGACAGAATATCGTTAATTGAGAATCAAGCCAGAATCCCCTGTAGAAAGGGCGATCAGGTTTAGCTGAGAACATTAAAACTATTGAGTTTGCTTTTTCGCTAGATCAAAAAATGACTAAAAACAGCCTGCCAAGGGATTTATAGACACCCATAACCTAAAAAGTGGGTGATTGCAAAAGACCTCTTGCAATCCCTTGGCAACGTTGCAATAATAATAAACAGAAAGGCACATTACGAGGGTTTCAAGGAGCTGGAGGTAATGTGTTTATGGGAGCACAATACCTCCAGCGTTCTTGCTTTCTTTCAATGAAACCCGCAAAAGTTGACCTAATAACTAGCAAACTAAGTAGATCAGATAGTGTATTTACCAAGAACACATCCGATTGAAATTATACACAAAAATTGTCGAACAGGCTACATTGCTCTTCAAAAAACATTACAATCGCTACATTGAGCGACCCTGATAGGGACTTGCCTTGCAAGTCCTATATTTTAGTTGTGAATTGCCGATTTTAGGGCTTGACAAAACTGACCAATATCTGCCAAGGCTTGTTCCGGTGTTCCTTCGGCTAATCGTTTTACGAAAGCACTCCCGACAATGACCGCATCTGCACCCCAGTCTCGCATTTGGGTGGCTTGTTCCGGTTGAGAAATCCCAAACCCAACCCCAATTGGTTTATCCGTTAGACCTCGCATTTCCTTGAGGATATCTTCAACTCGGCTTTGGACTTGGGTACGCATCCCCGTGACCCCGGTAACACTAACCAAATAAATGAACCCCTGAGATTGACGGGCGATTAATTCAATCCGTTCTTTGGGACTGGTTGGCGCGACGAGTAACGTTACTTCTATGCCAATTTGACGGGCGGGTTCCAATAAAGTTTCCGCTTCTTCCAAGGGTAAATCTGGGACAACTAAACCCCTCGCCCCGGCTTGATAAATCTGTTCTAAAAAGGGTTTAATCCCTCGATGTAAAATGGGATTATAGTAAGTAAATAAAATAATTGGGGCTTTCAACGTTGGGCTAACCGTTGCCACCATTTCTAATACTTGATCTAAACGAGTTCCCTTTTGTAAAGCGCGAGTGGCTGCTGCTTGAATTACCGGGCCATCTGCCAAGGGATCAGAATAAGGAACCCCCAACTCAATCAAATCCGCCCCATTTTGATCCAAAATTTGTAAGGCTTTCGCCGTTGTTTCTAAGTTCGGATCACCGGCGGTAATAAAAGGAATTAAAGCACAGTTTTTTTTGTCCGAAGTTCTTAAAGATTCAAAGCATTGAGAAACAGAAATCATTAAAATTAAACTCAAATAGACTAACTAATTATCCAATAATTAAGCAGAAAAAAAGTAAAATTTTCAATTATTTTTTTCTGCTTCAACTTCAGCTTGCAATTGAGCAATTTCTTCTGGAGTCATTTCTTCCAGTCGTTTTTGTAAAACGGCATCTTCGTAGTTTTTGAGTTGTTGGTTATAGGTCATATTTCGACTTCCCACCCGGAATAAATAAGTGAGTAACCAAATAAATAAACCACCTACTAGAACCGTTTGACTCCAGATGCCAGCATCAACGCTATTCAGACCCGCCCATTGTAAAATTAGGTAGATCGATCCACCTGTCAAAAAGACGAGCATTCCAATAGCAATAACATCAATTCGTCGCATTAGCTGGCAATTTTTCGGGGTTGAGGACGTAAATTTATAAAAGGAGCCAGAAGAATTAATCCAGGGAAAAAGAAGAAGACTAAAAAGTACATAAAGGCTCGTTCAAAGGAACTGGCTACATACCAACGAGCATTCATATAAGCATATAAGGCAGCCGGAAGCACTAACAAATAAGCACCAGCTAGAGCAGCATAGAGTAATAGGGTAATCAGTAGCATAATTCAGGTTTAAAAATAAACAGCCACTTAACATCAGACAATTTTAAACTATAGCACCCAGTGGAGGAAATCGGGGCAAGGCTGTTTGATTTTCTCCAAAAACGGGTGTGACCTCTCCCCCGACCCATCTGCTTCGAGGTGTTGTTACAATAGTTCTCAAAGTCAAGATATTTGTCGAGCTATAGAATATTGGAAAGACTACAGGAGACGAGAAAATGCTGACCAGTGATAATTATCAAGACTCTCTAATTTTAGCCCTTAAAGATCCGATTCATGCGGCTGCCTATATTGATGCTATTTTAGAAGAAAAAGATCCTGAACCCGAACTTTTGAAACACGCGCTTCAAGATGTTGCAGAAGCGCTGGGGGAAGAAACAATGTCTGAAGAACAGGCTCAACTTCATTTAGAGAAATTAAATTATTTCTTATCCGTTGAAGGAAGTCGAGAAATTTATTTATTAGGATTGTGGTTAAATGCGTTAGGGTTAAAATTAACTGTAACAGTTAAAAACTAATCTTTAAAAAGTTACTCACCCGCTTGTTCTTTGAGGAGATGTACTAAACTATCGGATAACCATAAACCTGCATCACGCAAAGCTTGAATTCTGGGAGATACTAAAGGAATTAACCCTCGTTGTTTAGCCAGCAATAGTAGACGACCTGTTCCTAAAGTGATAATATCCAAAGATTGGGCGCAACGACGTGCTGCTTTATCGTCAATAATGACAGCACAATTAGAGATATTTAAAGCTAAACTTAAAACGGCTGATTCACCTTTTCCTAAATCCCAAGCTGCTACTTCAGAAGCTAAATTTTGGTTATCTATAATTACAAATCGCTTAATCAACATTGGCTAATTCCTCAGCAAGTTCCTCCGCAGTATATTGCATAAAATCAACTCGATAACGAGACAAAGCATTGATAAATTCAGTTCGAGTTAAGCCAGCAATTTCAGCAGCTTTTCCTTGAGAAACTTCTCCTAATTCGTACCATTTTATTGCCGCTGCTATCCGCATCTCACGAATAAATTCATCGGGATTCTTACGGAGTGCAGAAAATACAGTTTGGGGGAGTTCAATGGGTATGATCGTCATGACTATATTTGAGTTCAGGGGGTAATCTATTTAATTATAGTATAATTCGTAGGGTCGATGTTGAAGAATAGTTCCCTGATGTCCCTTGCAAACCAACGTAGAATTGTGGTTAAATGCGTTAGGGTTAAAATTAACTGTTACAGTTAAAAACGAATAGGTTATAATAACGTTAAGATTATTTACAAAATAAGATTATGATCAATTCCGCGCTCGAAATTCAACAATTATCTTGGCCTTACTTAGAATGGGATGAACAAGGTAGAGCTACCCTTTCTAATAGTCGTATTCCTGTTACTCATCTGATACAAGAAAAACAAACGCACGGCTGGAGTCCAGAGGAAATTCATTTACAATATCCTCATCTTTCTTTAGCTCAGATTCATTCTGCTTTAAGCTATTATTACACGAATTTTGAACAAATTAATCAAGAAATTTTACAAAATCAACAAATCATTGAAACTCAAAAAAAACACCTACAAAATCAAGGAACTGGTCTTGCAAGTGCTGAGTTTCTAGCTAAATTACAACAAAAATAGTCATGGTGGGTATTGCGTATTATTTTGATGAATCTGTGAATCGTGCGATCGCATTAGGATTAAGATTAAAAGGAGTAGAAATCTTAACAGTTCCAGAAGACGGTAAAAGCGGTGTTGATGATTTGCAAGTTTTATCAAGAACTATTGATCTCAACCGTCCGTTAGTCACAGCCGATCAAGATTTTTTAGAAATTGCTCATCAACGGTTAATTCTTAACCAGTCATTCCCTGGAATCATTTTTTTACGTCCACATATATCCATTGGATATGTGATAGAAAATTTATTGATTTATGCTGAGTTAGGTGAATTATCTGATTTTATGAATCAAGTTATTTTTTTATAAAATATGGTGTTTTCATCATTTAACTATCCTGTTGGGTGGGTAACTGAACTCAATTTTCGATTAAGACTCTCATCTTTTTTATTGTCACCAACCTTACACAGCTATTATCTTACAACCTTTGAATAACCTGAAGGACAACTGTTAGCAAATTGATATCTTGGGATAAAATCTATCGTAGGTTGATCACTTTCACAAAGTATCCATATTAAAACAGAACCGTCATAACTGGATGATGGCAATGTAAAACCAACGATTGCTGTGTAATTTCTTAACCCATCTTTTTTTCTTAAAGCTACCATTTGAACAAATCTATCATTAATTTGATCTGACTCGTTATTAATCCAAATAATACTGTAAGAGTAGTTATCTGTTTCTGATTTTAGACCTACACCTAAGTCTTCCAACCTAGATGCAAACATAGTGTTTGCAGCATAAAATGCTTTCTGCCCTTGGATCATTGACAAGAGGTACTGTTTTGCTTCAGACTGTCTCGCTTGATTTTCATCATCTTCCAATCCTGCTTGTATTTCTTCCGCCATCACCAATTTTGAACCGGATGGTAACACTATATTATTTGTAAATTTGAAGTTAAAAAACGGCAAAACGGATAAAATAGTTAGACTGAAATACAAAGTTTTTTGTGAGACCATGATAACTTAACCTTAATTCTTTATTTGGCTTTGAGTTTTAACAGTTGTTGGATTTTTTACATAGTGAGTATTTAATTTTATTACTATAGAGCATCTTTCTGATTTTTGCAAGGTGCAAAATATAGGATTTTGTCGGATATATGTTAAGATTTATTCGGCTTAAAACTTCCAATGAGTAGGATTTTGTAGGAAAGAGTTCTAAAAAATTGGAAAATGTGGGATAATACTTAATCATTTGTAATATTTAAGTCAAATGGACTTTGATGAAATGCTGACATGGGCTGACCAAGTGGTATAGGAATAAGCGAAATGGGAAAAAGTGCGATCGCTTTTCTGTCTTCCCACCCTCAACCTCTACCGCTATCGCAATTATTAGAAAAATTTTCTGAGGCTCCAAATCAACTGTTTAAAGTGCTGCTTTCCTTAGAAAGACGGGGATTAATTGAAAAACAAAATTTAGATAATGAAATGGTTTTTACAGTTGATTCTGTGATGCAGAACTATATTCTATCTTGCTGTGATTAAAATATTAAAATTATCCCAAAATGTAGGGGCGGGTTCGCCCATTGGTGTCAACTTAAGGAAAATATAGGAGGCGATCGCAACTGTAGGTGTTAGATGCTCTTACACAGCAGGTTTGGGGTGATTACTGCTTAAGTTTACACTAATGGAGGCAACCTCGCCCCTACATCGACCCGAAGACAAGAGAGATCCAGATATAAGTTTTTGTTATTCCCTACATTTACAAAAATTTTCTTAAAACCACTTTACAAAACTAAATTATCTGTGTCATATTACTAATCAAGGTAGAGAAAACCCTACCGACGAACCTCGAAAAATACATAGCAATACATACCTAACATGACAACCACGATTCAGCAGCGCGAAAGCGCCTCGATCTGGGAACGGTTTTGTAACTGGGTAACATCCACCAGCAACCGGATTTATATCGGTTGGTTCGGTGTCCTGATGTTCCCCACCCTGTTAACCGCCACCATCTGCTACATCATCGCCTTCGTAGCAGCCCCCCCAGTAGACATCGACGGTATCCGTGAACCCGTTGCGGGCTCACTGTTATACGGAAACAACATCATTTCTGGTGCTGTTGTTCCCTCCTCTAACGCCATCGGCTTACACTTATACCCGATCTGGGAAGCGGCAAGCTTAGACGAGTGGCTCTACAACGGTGGCCCTTACCAGTTAGTGGTTTTCCACTTCCTGATCGGCATCTTGTGCTACATGGGTCGAGAATGGGAATTATCCTACCGTTTAGGGATGCGTCCTTGGATCTGCGTCGCCTACTCTGCTCCCGTAGCAGCAGCCGCCGCCGTGTTCTTGATCTACCCCATCGGTCAAGGTTCATTCTCTGACGGGATGCCTTTAGGCATCTCTGGAACCTTCAACTTCATGTTAGTGTTCCAAGCCGAACACAACATCCTGATGCACCCCTTCCATATGTTAGGCGTTGCCGGGGTGTTCGGAGGCAGTTTGTTCTCCGCCATGCACGGTTCTTTAGTTACCTCTTCTCTGGTGCGTGAAACCACCGAAACCGAGTCTCAAAACTACGGTTACAAATTCGGTCAAGAAGGAGAAACCTACAACATTGTTGCAGCCCACGGTTACTTTGGTCGTTTGATCTTCCAATACGCCAGCTTCAACAATAGCCGCAGCTTACACTTCTTCTTGGGTGCATGGCCAGTGGTCGGCATTTGGTTAACCTCTTTAGGTGTGTCCACAATGGCATTCAACCTGAACGGTTTCAACTTCAACCAGTCAATCATCGACTCTACAGGTCGTGTGATCAATACCTGGGCTGATGTGTTAAACCGCGCTAACCTGGGTATGGAAGTCATGCACGAGCGCAACGCTCACAACTTCCCCTTAGACTTAGCTTCTGGTGAATCTGCTCCTGTGGCTTTGGTTGCTCCTCAAATTAATGGTTAATTTTTAACCTCAATAATACAAAAGACGCTCTCCGCAAGGGGGGCGTTTTTTGTAGTTTAATTACTAATGATATTAATACTATTGGGTGGAACAACCACTTTAACCCGATCACCAATTGTAAAACGTTGTAGATCATCTCGATGCCAATTTTGCAGGCGAATCATGATTAAAGTTTTATCAGTTAAACGCACCCCATAACGGGTATCTGTTCCCAGATAAATTGATTCTTCAATGGTTCCTTTCCAGGTTTCTACGTTTTGAGAATCTCCAATATTTTGATAAGTATTAGCATAGAGAGTGGCTTTTTCAGGACGGATGATTAAATTGATCATTTGTCCTTCTAAGACGGGTTGAGAAGTTGTCAGATGAATGGAGAGTTGTTCATCTACTAAAACCGTGATTTGTTGTCCTTGGGTTTGGGTCACTCGTCCGGTTAAAAAGTTAGTTTCTCCGATGAAATTCGCCACAAATTTAGTCTGGGGATATTCATAAATTTCTAGCGGGGTTCCTACTTGTAATAAGTCTCCATGATTCATGACCCCAATTCGATCTGACATGGTTAACGCTTCTTCTTGATCATGGGTTACATAAATAAAAGTAATGCCCAATTGTTTCTGCATTTTTTTGAGTTCTAACTGCATTTCTTTTCGCAGTTTTAAATCTAAAGCACCCAAGGGTTCATCAAATAATAAGACTTTTGGTTGTTTAACTAATGCTCTCGCTAACGCCACCCGTTGTTGTTGTCCACCGGAAAGTTGACGGGGATAACGAGTTTGGAAATCGGTTAATTTCACTAAGGATAATGCGTCTGTGACTCGACTCTTAATTTGAGGTCGAGACACATTTTCCATTTCCAGTCCAAAAGCAACATTTTCTGCAACGGTTAAATGAGGAAATAAGGCATAATTTTGAAAAACGGTATTGACAGGACGATGAAAAGGAGGACGATTTTTCATCGGTTCTTGATGAATTAAAATTTCCCCGGAAGTCGGATGTTCAAATCCAGCAATCATCCTTAATGTTGTTGTTTTTCCACAGCCTGATGGCCCTAACAACGAGAAAAATTCTCCGGTTTTGATTTCTAAATTCAATTGATTAACAGCTAAGAATTCTTTGCTATTTAATCCTTTAAATAATTTAGAAACGTTCAATAATTCAACAGCAGGATTCATAGGGGAGCAGGGGAGGCAGGGGAGCAGGGGAGCAGGGGAGCAGGGGAGCAGGGGAGGCAGGGGAGGTAAACTCTTTTTATTACCCATTCCCTATTCGTAATTCGTAATTCGTAATTCGTAATTACCCATTACCAACACCCGCTTTAACTTCTGTCCAAGCTTCATCATATAATTTGGTGGCTTCTCCTACATCTTGCAGATATTGGAGTTTATCAAAAATTTCAGGAGGCGGATAAATGCCAGGATTTTTTAAGTTTTCGGCTTCAATTAATTTTTGATCAATAGCAACTTTATTGGGAGAAGCATAATCAATAAAATTGGAAATTTTTGCACTATTTTCGGGTTCTAAAACAAAGTTAATAAAGGTTTCTGCGAGTTTTTTATTCGGTGCGTCTTTGGGGATAACCATATTATCCATGCCAATAATACTGCCCTCTTTGGGGATGACATAACGCAAATCAGGATTTTCTTTCATAACTTGAAAAATATCGCCACTATATTCCATTGTTAAATTCACTTCTCCTTGATTTAATAATTGTTGACCTGTATCGGGGGCAAACGCAGCAATATTATCTTTATTTTTAATTAAGAAATCTCGCGCTTTTTGAATTTCTTCGGGGTTTTTCGTATTGGGACTATAGCCTAAATACACAAGAACAGCCCCCATTGTATGGCGCATATCATCTAATAAACTAACTTTGCCTTTATATTTGGGATCAATTAAGGCTGACCAACTATTAATTTCTTCTCCGGTTTTTTTAATATTATAGCCAATTCCTAGCGTGATCCATTGATAGGGAATACTATATTTATTTCCGGGGTCATAGGGAGGGTTTATAAATTTAGGTTCGATATTTTTGAGGTTAGGAATATTATCACTCTCTAATTCTTCTAACATCTGTTCCTTGATCATAATTTTAACCATATAATCAGGAGGAAATGCTAGATCATAACCAGGGTTTCCGGCTTTTAATTTAGCATAAAGGCTTTCCGCACTATCATAAGTATCATAATTGATTTTAACTTGATATTTTTGTTCAAAGGCTTTGAGGACTTCGGGGTCAATATAGGTTGACCAGTTATACAGATTGAGAACATTAGCCGTAGGGGTAGTTTGGGGTGTATTAGATTGATTAGCGGTGCAGCCAAAGGGTAGAAATACGCCTAAACAGAATAGCAGAATTAAGGTTAAAATTCGTTTCATGTTGGAGAACTAAATATCAAACTGTAGGGTGGGCTATGCCCACAAAAACTTTATCTCATTTTCCTTAAATGTCAAAATAAATTTTTCCTTTATTCTTCTTGATTTTAGGAAAAATAGAGAGGGTTGTGATGGGCAAAGCCCATCCTACAGGAGTTTTTGTAGGATGTTTTGATTTTAAACTGAATGGGGTGTAAAAACAAGGGGTTTTAAAACTAAATAGGGGTGCAGTGTCTTTAATTTTTGACAGTGACTTTATCTTGCAATTTCAAAGATGAGATCACGAATAAAAGAGAAGCCAGTAACATTAAAGTTGAAATGGCATTAATGACGGGAGTGATGGACAATTTAATCATCCCATAAACAAATAAAGGTAGAGTTGTTGCGCCGACTCCGGTGGTAAAAAAGGTGACAACAAAATCATCCAATGAGAGGGTAAAGGCTAACAATGCACCGCTTAAAGTGGCAGGAAAAATCAAAGGAAAGGTAACTCGCCAAAAGGTTTTCCATTCATTTGCCCCTAAGTCTAAAGCGGCTTCTTCTAAGGCAGGATCTAAGTCTGCTAAACGTGCCCTGACCGTAACCGTAATGAAGGCAATACTAAAGGTTGCATGACTAATAATTACCGAAGGTAAGCCTAAAGTCAAGCGAATTCCAGTCAGATTTTCAAGAATTCTAAAAACTAACGTAAAAAAGACTAAGAGGGAAACCCCTAATGTGATTTCAGGAATAATAATGGGTAACAATAATAACGCTTCTAAAAATTTAGATCCGGGAAACCGAAATCGTTCTAAAGCTAATGCCATCATTGTTCCTAAAAGGGTAGCAATTAAAGTTGAACCAATGGCAATAATTAAACTATTTTGTAGCGAACCCCAGAGGTTTTGGGTAGAAATATCTGCGGTACTTTCGGTTAAGCCACTGAATAACTTTTGATACCATTTTAATGTAAATCCTGTCCAATTGGCATTAAACCGAGAGGCATTAAATGAATAAATGATTAAAATTAAAATCGGTAAGTAAAGAAAGGTAAAACCAAGGGTAGCCTGTATTCCTAATCCTCTTTTTCCCCAGGTATGAATAAAGTTATCAAGGGTTTTTGTGTTCATGATTTTAATATAAATTAAATAGAGGTTTCTGTATTAGAACTCCGAAAATAAATAATAACCGGAATTAGAACTAATATCATTAATCCCATTGATAACGCCGATCCAAATGGCCAATGACGGGCTTGTAAAAATTGATTTTGAATTAAATTCCCGACCATGACTGTTTTTGCACCTCCGAGAATATCGGGAGTAATGAATGCACCTAAAGCGGGGATAAAAACTAGAATAGACCCGGCAATAATTCCAGGGGTAGTTAAGGGTAAAATAATTCTGAAAAATGTTCTAATATCATTAGCTCCCAAATCATGAGCGGCTTCAACTAAAGAAAAGTTTAATCGTTCAATTGTTGCATAGAGGGGAAGAATCATAAAGGGTAAATAACCATAAATTAAACCAACGATAACCGCAAAGGGAGTAAACAGTAAGTTAAGGGGTTCTTGAATTAAATTCAAACTTTGGAGAAAGGTATTAATCACACCTTCAGAACGCAAAATAATAATCCAAGCATAGGTTCTAACCAGAAAGTTTGTCCAGAAAGGAATAATCACTAAAAATAATAGCAAATTTCGCCAACGGGGAGAAGAAGTAGCAATAAAAAAGGCTAAGGGATAACCAATAATTAAACAAATTAAGGTGGTTAAGGCGGCAAGTCCTAGCGATCGTCCAAAAATATTTAGGTATAAATCATTGGCTAATCGTTGATAATTTCTGAGGGTAAATTCCCAGGTAACTCCCCCATAAGTTCCCCGTTCTAAAAAACTATAAATTAAGACAATAACAAGCGGAATGACAAAGAAAATTAGTAACCAAATTGTAGGCGGGAGTAATAAGATTAATAAGTTTCTGATTTTTCGGGTTTCAAGGCTGGAATTAGACGATTTTTGCGGTAAGAAAGCCATAAATCAAAATTAAGAATATTAGATTAAAGGGGTTAGGAGGTTAGGAGATGAAAGATAAAGCTTCAAGAGTTGATTTTAGAACCCAGATAAGCTATCATGCAACGGGAAAACATTATCCAGCTAAAATTTGCTGTGAGTTGCCGTGCAAACGCTTCACCTACCCGAATCAAGTCATCCACTGGTCAAATCCCTATTTCATCATAAAGACCAGGAATTGTTAACTCTGTTTCAGAATTATCCTGATCAGGGTAAATACTTTGTTGCTATTTTCTGCCGTTACGGTTTAATTGTCTATACTTTAATTCGTCATTCGGTGCGATCGCCTGTACAAGCGGATTACTTATTTTCTCAAACCTGGCGACATATTTTTTATGAAATGCGGCCGTTAAATTTAAGGGAACAAGACAATACAGACGGGGGAACCACGCTACAAAATTGGTTAATTAATGTTACCGCAGTTTGTATTAATCAAGCGGATTTACCCCCCGTTGAATCCATTCAATATTCTTTATCCGCCGCACCTCCTCCTCTGTGGTGTTATGTGGGATTAGTATTAGATCGAATGGAACCTTTATTAAGGTTAATTTTGGTCATGGCTCAAACTTTTCATTGGAGTGAAACTCGGATTTCTGCCTATTTACAAGCCGAGGGAGAGTCTGTTTCTCCAAATGAAGTTAAAGATCTATTAAAAGGAGCCTATCGTACCTTAGAGGAGAATTTACCTGCGGATATCCGGGAAATTTATTGGCATGAAAACAGCCTAGCTTCTCAATTAGAGCCGGATCTCGATCAACAAATTTTAAAGCCTTAAATTTAGAGGTGCGATCGCGGAATTAGAATTAATTTAAAAACACCGATCCCGCTTCCGTAATATTCAGGGATCTTGTGTCAAGACTAAAATTGTTTGTTACCTCAAATTCCACTTCTAAAACTCCGGGAGAAGTTTGCTTAGGTCTGACTAATAAAGAACCCCCATCCTGGCGTTGATAGGTAAGAGTAATTGGGGGTGAACCTTGGACTTGAATTGTGGCATTTTTGGCTAATAATTCTTGACGAGTTCCTCCAATTAGTTGATATTGAATGGGTGTATTACTATTATTAATTAATTTAATAGTGACTATTCCATTCACCGCACCAACTCTCGCACTTGGTAAGGGAAATCGAGGGGGAAGATCATCTTTTTCTGAATTAGAGGTAGAATTGGGTTGTGTTGTTGCAGGTGCGGCTTGGGGTTGTACGGGCTTACCTGGAGGGGGGCCACCTGCTAAGGCGATCGCCGATAAACTGGCGAATACTTCACCAATGGCAAACAATAAGACTATCAAGCGGGATATAGTTGCTTTCATCATCCATCATCCTTTAATATTTACAAAATTTATGATCAGTTGCTCTAACCCAGTTTAAGCTAAATTCTCAATTTCAGGATGAAATATTGAAACTTGTTCTATAATAAATGTATCATCCTGATCCGATTCACCCAAATAGGTAACAGGTTAGAACACAATTTTGTGATCATTTTAGCTATGAAATTTCTCAAAAAATTCTCGGTTTTTATCTTAGCATTGAGTGTTTTTGTTGTCTCTATTTTGACACTCACCCAAACGATATTTGCATCTCGCCAAACTCTTATGTTAATCGCTCAATTTATGCCCGTTATTCCTGCTAAAATTGCCTTTTTAACGCCTAAAGTTTCCCATAAAACCATTATTAAACCAGCCCTGAGTTTAAATCAAATATCCCCTACCTTAGCCCCAACTTGGACAACGGATCACAGCAACAGCCCAATTAGAGGATGCAATTGTCCTCAATGTCAATTAGTTGTTTAATTTAACTCAACGGGATCACTTCTGGTGTTGACTAAAATTTAAAAACAACATCAGAAGTTTATCCCCATATAAAGGTTTTCAGTACCATGAAGTACAGTTTCTAGCGATAAAAACCCGGTTTCTCAAAGAAACCGGGTTTTTGCGTATATCTCAGAACTCTTTGGCAGTTTTAACCCAATGTTCAATTCCTTTTTGAGTGGGTTTACCTGTATTGGTAAATGTCCAAATAGTCCTTTTATGTTGTGGGCCGTAACTAATATGAATTGGGCGATTTTTTCCATAAAAATAGAGAGAATCAAAAGGAAGATGTTGTTTTAAAATCCAATCCACTAATTGATCACTGTCTAACTCTCGAATCAGAAAATCACAAGCCGCACCCAATCGTTGACAATAATATTCCCCATTCTTTTTAACTTCATGGGCAATATGTTGATCCAATTTAGGAGCTACTCGACCATTTTTTAATCCGGTAATCGGATCTTTTTTTTCCAGATAAATTCTTAATTCATGGGAACAAAAGCCATAGGTGAGTTGAAATCTAGCTAGACTAAAATAATCAATAACCGGGTCAATAATATAATAATTTAACGCTTTTAATGCTTGAATTGATTCTTCTGAATTCGGATAGGGATTAATTTTATCTGAATATTTTTGATAAGTATTTGTACAGGTACAAAAATCATTTAAGTTGAGATATTTTCCTAATTGAACGTCTGTCATGGACAATTGACTATATTTTTGACTATTATATAATTGATATTAGCCGAATGCGAAACGACGGGAGCTAGTTTTGTAGTTAGCCGAAACACCTTATCTTCCTACCCTGAACGATTATGTCTAACCGAACAGAAACCTCACTGACCCAGGAACTTCAAAGCCATATTCTAATTTTAGGTGGAATTGTTGCATTCCTGTGGATAATTGAAATTATTGATTTTTTTGTATTTAGAGGCACGTTAAATCGATTAGGGATTCGTCCCCATCATATTCAAGGGTTAGAAGGTATTTTCTTTGCCCCCTTTTTACATGGAAATTTCCGTCATTTAGCCGCTAATACTTTACCCTTGATCACACTGGGTTGGTTTGTGATGCTGCGAGGTGTTAAAGACTTTTTTGTTGTCACATTCATAACCATGATTGTCAGTGGTTTGGGAGTGTGGCTATTTGGTTCACCCTATACCATTCATATTGGGGCGAGTGGCGTTATTTTTGGATATTTAGGATTTTTACTATTAAGAGGATTTTTTGAACGCAGTTTCGTTTCTATTGTCTTATCTTTACTGGTAGGTTGGCTGTATGGAGGCTTAATTTGGGGTGTTTTACCTTCACAATATGGGATTTCTTGGCAAGGGCATTTATTTGGATTTATCGGCGGTGTCTTCGCTGCACAAATGCTGGCTAAATCTCATCGAACTCAAGAATAATTAGATTTACCCAAAATCCCGAAATTTAGGTATAATTAGTATAAATCCCTCTATAACAGAGTTAAAATTCTGCTCATAGAGGGTATTAATTTTATGTCAAAATAACAATTATAAAAAATTAAATGGACTGGCTTTCTATTTCAGGAAATTGGGTTTTAATTCCTCCTCGTCCTCAAGCTATACTGCATTTTTTGGGCGGGGCATTTGTGGCAACAGCACCGCATTTAACCTATCGTTGCTTATTAGAAGAATTAGCACATCAAGGTTATGCAATTGTTGCGACTCCTTTTGTAAATACCCTCGATCATACCGCCATTGCAAAAGAGGTTTTATGGACATTTGAAGATGGTTTAGAAGATTTATATGATCGGCAATTATTGAAACGGCGAGGTTTACCGATTTATGGATTAGGGCATAGTATGGGGTGTAAAGTTCATTTATTAATGGGTTCGTTATTTTCCATAGAAAGATCTGGGAATATTTTAATGTCATTTAATAATTATGCCGCCCGTCAATCAATTCCTTTGGTTGAACAACTTTCTCAAGTTATGGATGTAGAATTTACTCCCTCTCCTGAAGAAACGAACCGTTTAGTGAGCGATCGCTATCAAATTCGACGAAATCTTTTAATTAAATTTTCTAAAGATACAATTGATCAAACTTCTAACTTACATCAAATTTTAGATCAACGGTTTCCTGGTTTAACAACCTTGCAAAAACTAAATGGTGATCATCAAACTCCCCTCGGTCAAAATGTTAGCTGGTCAGTGGGAGAAACCTTTACCCCCTTTGATGCCATTGGTCAATGGATTAAACAAGCCGTTTATCAAGATTTAAACCAACTTAAAAAACAGATTTTATATTGGTTAAATCCTTTAATGTCTGTTTAAACATTCAGAATAGATTTGTCCTCTACAGCTTTATCTAACCTAAGTGCGTGGTCGATTACACAGTTGTATATTTAGGGTTGAAAGCCTAGAGATCTATTGTCTTTGTTTGTTAGGAATGTTACAATATATCTATACCAGGGAACAGGGAACAGGGAATAGGAAACAGGGTGGAAAACATTTCACCGTCTAGGTTTCAGTATCAGTCTATGTCCTAACAGCCTTGGCGGTTGCTATATCTAATTCTACTTGTGCTTACTTAATTCCCAAGATAGAACACCGAATAAATACCCGGATTAACTGTCAGCACCCCGTACTGAAGTAACGGGGCTTCATGCCTCACCTTTAGTAATAGTTGACCAGCCTAAGTCTTAACTGACTACGTTTTTTGAGTCATGACACCCTGTGGATGCGTAGCTAGTCCCCTGCTCCAAGTTAGGGGTTTCT
>CAITND010000040.1 GCA_903893625.1 uncultured Oscillatoriales cyanobacterium | reverse complement strand
GATAATTGATAACTGATAATTGATAATTGATAACTGATAACTGATAACTGATAACTGATAACTGATAACTGATAACTGATAACTGATAACTGATAACTGATAACTGATAACTGATTCTTCATGTTTTCCATTTATATTCTCACCGCTAACGAAGAAATTGATATCGCGGATTGCATTGAATCAGCGTTATTATCGGATGACATTATTGTCGTCGATTCTTTCAGTCAAGATCGCACTGTTGAAATTGCTCAACAGTATCCCGTCCGAGTTCTGCAACATCGCTTTGAAAGTCACGGAAAACAACGGACTTGGATGTTACAAGAAATTCCCACAAAACATGAGTGGGTTTACATCTTAGAAGCCGATGAACGCCTGACGACCGAGTTGTTTCAAGAATGTTTACAAGCTATCCAAAGCGATGATTATATTGGCTATTATGTCGCTGAAAGGGTGATATTTTTGGGGAGTTGGATTCGACGCAGTACCCAATATCCTCGTTATCAAATGCGTCTTTTCCGTAAGGATAAAGTTTGGTTTACCGATTATGGTCATACTGAACGAGAAGTTTGTGATGGCCCTACGGGATTTATTCAAGAAACCTATCCCCATTATACCTGTAGTAAAGGCTTATCCCGGTGGATAGAAAAACACAATCGCTATTCAACGGATGAAGCTGTAGAAACTTTGCGACAGTTGCAAACAGGAACAGTGAATTGGAAGGATTTATTATTAGGAAGTTCAGAAGTTGAACGACGACGAGCGTTAAAAGATTTGTCCTTACGTTTACCGTTTAGACCCCTAATTCGGTTTCTGTATATGTACTTTGTCTTAGGAGGAATTTTAGATGGTCGTTCGGGATTTACTTGGTGTGTTTTACAAGCGTTTTATGAATATTTGATCCTGCTTAAAGTTTGGGAAGTTGAAAATTCTCCTCAACTGTATGATCTGGTTTTAGAGACTTCAGAAAAAATCGATTCCCAGAAAGTGACATCCAATCTGGGAACATCAGACTCTTAGTTTTTATTTCATGCTTCAGGGTGCTTTTATTTCAGGAACTTACTAGAGCTTTCATTTCTGATTCTCCAGCTTTTTTCAATAATCGAGTCAGTTGGATATTGCACAGGATAATAATTAATAATTGACACAGAAAACTGATTAGAATTGAGGATGTTGGAACCAAACCAATCGAGACAAAATAAAAGACAGACCAAACAAAATCTGTCTCAGAAAACATAAAAACAATCAATAATAGAGGTATAGCCAGCAGTGTTAATACTGCACCCGTTGCCCATAATGTTCGTTTTGGGGTTTTCATCATCATGATTAATTGAGCAATACTGGCACATAACAGCATAAAACTAAAATGTAAGACAACGGCTAAAAACATTTCGTCTTGTTCTCTGTGAGCTAGAGAAATCGGGACAATCCAAATGGTAGATGCAATTAAAAGATTAATAAAAATTGCGACAATGGCAGGACTTTTTTCACCCCAAATTAAATCCTCTGCTAAGTCTATCCAAAAATGATTTTTCCGTTCTCGTCGATATCGCGCCCAATCTTGTAAGGTTTGTTGTTGAGGAAACAGTGCTAACATTAAAACCAAAATCAGAAAAAGATTACCGATAAAAAGAGATCCATTACTAAAATTATACTCAAAGTCAGAGATGATAAACCCTAGATTCATGAGGGTAAAGCTACTCGTTAATAAATAACTTTGTTTCTTAGTTAAAGCCGGAAGATTGGGATGATTATAGTTCCGTTTTAAGACTTGCCAAATCCAATAGGTTAAAAAACCATAATTGAGTAAGGCGAATCCCAATAGGGAAACTCCATTTCCTCCTATTATGAATTTAAACCATTTTAATGGATAAAGGGAATGATTGTGCCCAAGGGCGATAGCGAGAGAAGAAGACGTGTAATAATTATTATCATTATTATTCTCCAAGTAGCAATTAATGAAATAGCTAAGGAGACAGGTCGGAGAGAAGATATTCGTCCAAGTCCAATCGCTGTTTAAGCTGATAAATTTTCTCTGATTAGCTATCAAAAAAATTAAAGTCATCCCACTACCGAGCAAAGATTGTAACTCATGTAACCCAGCACTGGTTGCAACTCTAAATAACAAAGCCAGACTATAGAAAAATATACAACTACCTACGGTTAAACAATAGAAAATGACAATTGTCAGGAGGGGCATCTTAGCAGAAATTCCAGCCCACAAATGAAAGGGAATGGTTAGGAAAACTCCGAGATATAATAAACTTGGTACACCCAACAATTTACCGATAAAAATACTCTGGGCTGATTGAGGACTTAACCGAATAAAGTTTAGGGTTCCTCGCCGTTCTTCGGTAGCTAAATCGTTGATTAGCATATAGGTTCCGCCAACAATTAAGACAAAAACGGCTAGAATGCTAATCGAGTAAAAAAGCTTGAGTTCCGTAACTACCCTCGGGTTAATGTTAATCCCCGGAAAACCATCAAGGCGTCTAAAAAATACAATCATTTGGCAGAGGACAGAAATTCCGATCGTTATCAGAATATTTGGAAGTCGAAACCGACCTTTGATTTCTCTAACCAGTTGGGGATTCCATTCTTTAAATAGATTCAAAGACAGAAGGTTCATAACTATTATTCCTGAATAAAGTTAAACGTGATCATGGCTTTTAAGATGCTTGTTTGTGTCCCAGTTTTAAGAAAATGGATTCTAAGTTTTCTTGAACTCGATTAAATTCGCTTAAGGGAATTTCGGCAGAAATCAGCGATCGCAATAATATTTCTGCGTCTTCTTCTGTACCTGAAAATTGAACTTTCACCTGTTGATTCCCTGGCAAAATTTCCCAACTCTCAACCGCCGGGTGATTTTTAAGTTCAACGGTGAGTGCCTCTAGTTTACCCAATGTAGAGATAAAAATGTACGGGATACTTAACCGTTTATATAACTCTTTTAGGGATGCACTTTCGACTAAATACCCTAATTCCATAATCCCAATATAGGTACAAAAATCCTCTAAATCGCTTAAAACATGGGAAGAAATCACAATTGTCATTCTCGCTTCATGTAAACTTTTAATAATCTCTCGAAACTGCATTCGAGCAATCGGATCTAAACCCGATACGGGTTCATCAAGAAATAGTAATAAAGGTTCATGAATAATTGTGCGTCCTAAACTCAATCTTTGTTTCATTCCCCGGGAAAGGGTGGAAATTAAACTATTGCGTTTAGTAGTTAACTGTAAGATTTCCAAGACTTCATATAATCGTTGGGTGCGTCGAGGTTCGCGTAGATAATATAACCGAGCAAAGTAATCTAAATAATCCCAAACAGTCAGATCTTCATAAAGGGGAAAATCATCGGGTAAATAACCTAAACGTTGTTTAATTTTGGAATTTGTATGATCCCGTGATAAAGCTACCCCATTAATATAAATTACCCCTATTGTGGGTTCTTCTACGGTAGCTAACATCCGCAATAGAGTTGTTTTTCCGGCACCATTGGGCCCGATAAGTCCATAGACTTCACCCATTGGGATTTGTAAATCTACATCATTGACAGCAAGATTGCGATCAAATCGTTTGGTCAGTCCATGAGTTTGAATTGCAAGTTCTTTCGCCATAGGAGTTAGGAAGAATTTGGCTTGAAGTTGTATCCCTCTTCTGTCACTCTCCGAGAGATCAATCTCCAGAATCTTTATTAGTCAGTCAATACAAGCTATCCTATCACAAAAACTGGGTTGTTGTATTTGTTGTTATAAAGAAATCTGGCGATCGCTTCCTATGCAAAAGCTCTAGAATCCAGAAATGGCAAAAGTTTTCAGAGTCTGACAGAAGAGGGATAACTTGGATTTCCCCTACAACAAGCTCTAGCCGATTTACGGACACAAATCTTAATTGTTGGGGGTTGACTGTTAAGCGTTAACAGTCAACCATCAAGTTATTGCACTTGAGCGCCATGAGAACGGGGATCGGAGGTGCTAGATTTATCCAAAGTTAGGGGGGAATTAAAAGCAGAAACTTGACCGCTTGCTTGGGTGTAGGGGAGGGGATTTTCTGCAATTAAAGCGTCTAAATTTGCCTCTAGGATATTGCGAGGAATTTCACCAATTGTTTGTGCAATTGTTTCGGCTTTTTGATTCAAATAAACGAAATGAGGAATGCCATCAACCCGATATTTCATAAGTTCTGGCAACCATTTACTATTATCTACATTCAACATCACAAAATTGAGTTGTTCAGCATACTGCTGTTTAATTTCACTTAACTCCGGTGCCATCGCTTGGCAACTGGTACACCAATTGGCATAAAATTCGATTAAAGTGGGTTTGCCATTACTCAATGCTTGATCAATCGGAATTGATGCTTCTGCAAGTTGAGGAAGAGACGTTGAGGTAGCGTCTGTTCGCACTCCCAAGAAAACCGCTATACTGAGGATAATGGCGGCGATGACAATTAAAAAGTTTCTAATGCGTTTGGCTAAATCAGAAGGTGATTTTGGGGTTGTTGAAGACAATGGATTTTCGTTCATGTTCATATAGTCAAAGCTGATGATCATTCATTATTTTAGTTTAACGAAATTTTGTAAAAAAATCCTTAAAATTGCTGTAAAATAGAAATATAAATTAACCCTAAAAGCAATAATTTCCCTGTTCCCTATTCCCTCACCATGAAAAAACGAGTAACTTTAACTTTTCCCAAACGTTCTATTCAAATGCCAATAACCTATCGTTTGGCTAAAGATTTTAATGTAGCTGCTAATATTATTCGTGCTCAAGTTGCCCCCAATCAAGAGGGAAAATTAGTAGTAGAATTATCAGGAGATATTGATGAACTAGAAGCCGCTATTGAATGGATGCAAACTCAAAATATTGGGGTTTCTTTAGTAGGACGAGAGATTTTAATTGATGAGGAAAGTTGTGTTGATTGCGGATTATGTACCGGGGTTTGTCCTACAGAAGCGTTAACACTGAATCCAGAAACATTTTATTTGACGTTTACCCGCTCACGGTGTATTGTTTGTGAACAATGTATTCCCACCTGTCCTGTTCAGGCGATTTCTACTAATCTCTGAAAAGGAATTCAATATAAAACTTTAATTTTTTTATCCTAATGCTTCAATGAAATCAGAACAAAAACTTACAACTATTACTTGGGTTTCCTTTGGATTACTTCTCGTTACTTGTCTCCATTTTGGTTGGTTTTTATTTCAATCTAGTTCGTATTTTTTGATTTCGGCTATAATTTTAGTCTTGATTTGGTTAATGGATTTATTCTTTACCATGCCTATTAATTTGTTTCAAGGCGGAGTTTTAAAGTGGATTAGATCGGATATAGGAACATTTTTTATGATTGTGTTCTTATCAATCTTGGGTGTGTTTATGGTCACTTGGCTACAGATATCAATCAATATTTTATTAATGCTTTCAGCTACGGCTTTAGCTCGATTAGAATTGCAAACCTCCCGATTTAATAATTGGCACTCTTTTATAATTTTATCCTTATTATCTACCGTAGGTTTAATGTTGGGATGGGGATTAAATTATTATTTTTCCGTCGAACATTTAGAATCAAGATTTTGTTTACCTTTTGATTTAGGATGTATTGAAATTCCCTATGGTGCAGATACCCCAACCCATCGAGAGGAAAAATAGTTAATCAAGTAAAAAATCAATTTTAGGGTGCGTAAGCTGGAGCGCACGCACCACTTAATAGGTAGAATTGTTGAGAATTACAATCGCCCTCTATCTTTTATTTTAAATCCAATAATCCACTACTTTTCAGTTTGGGATTAAATCGAATTTCTTCTTGTAAACCGCGTGTTTTAAGTTCAGCTAAAATTTGTTCTTCAACACGACGAGCTACTTGTTTTAACAGTTTTTCTTGACCGATTTCATCGGTTTGTTGATAAGCTATTTGTTCTTCATCGGTCATCAAAGGTTTAACTGAAATCGGATGATTCCAGAGAACTTCATCCTGGCTATTTCCCAGAGGAATTGAACCATTTTCAGCAATCCAAGCTTCTTTAATCGTTTCTAAAATCGTTCGACTCGGACGAGTAATAGTTTGTGACTTAAGCCAATAGCAGCCTTGATTTTGACGGATAAAATGTTGTTTCAAACTGAGATAAATATCTCTGGAATACCCCACATATTGTAATATCTTTTCTTGATTAAAAATAGCATAAACCCCAATTTTACCGTGAAGGGATTCAGGGATTTTACCATCTTCATCCAGGTAGGGGATATAATCTAAACTATTAAGGGGAGGAATTTCGGTTGGAGTAGTCATTGATGCAAAACACGCTTTTTCCCTGATTTTAAAGGCATGAGTGCCAATTGTTGACAATTAAAGGCTAAACTTTTATGAAGCCAAATTCCCTATTTTTGATTTCAATTGTTGATTGTTGGGGAATTTAGGTTAGCATGACTCTAGGATTGTATTAAGTCAGCGACGACCATGCAGAATAGTGAAGAATCATCAAAACCGTCACGCAACCCAGTCAATGGGTGGAAGTTAGCCGAGTATGTTTCGATTGCGGGGACAGCAGTGGGAACCCTCGTTGCTGCATGGTCTCAGCAAATTGTGTTTGCGGGAACACCCCTAACCTTCGCGTTGATCTTAAATATTGTCAATCGTCAACGGTTTGAACAATATATGCGTCAAACGGTCGATGCTGCGGTTACAGATGTTCAAGGGGTCGTAGAATCGTTACATGAGCAAATGCAAACGTTACCCCCCGAATCCAATGAACTTGATCCGATTACGGATGTGCTGACGGAGTTACAACGGGTGACTCAACATTTAGAAAAAAATGCGCTGCGACAAGATGATTGGGAAGTGATGAATGTGCGGTTTAAGTTAATGCAAGAAGCTATAGATGAATTGAAAACATCTATAGAGACTTCTGTACCTCATTTGGAAGGCAATGATCAACAAGCATTAACAACCGCTTTAGAAGCATTAGTCAGTCAATCTGTTGCAGATTCAGCTACAATTCACACACAAATAGATCAGCTTTCTCAGCAAGTTAATACCTTACAAAAGGAACAACAAACCTTAATTAAACCTTATCTAAAACGTTTAGTTCGCGCTGTTCAAGCACTGCAAAACCGTTAAGAAAGCAGGGGACAGGGGGACAAGGGGAGCATTGAAGAAGAGAGGGGCGGGTTTAGTCAGATAAAAGCGTGGGAATTGAAGATAATTACAGAACCCGCCCCTACATTTTGTTGTTGAAAAAATGCGATGGCGTAGCCGCCGCCTTGCGGCATCGCATTTGAGCAATAATCAACAATTAAACCGTAGGGGCGGGTTCCGAGACGATCTTTAATGATCAGTAATTATCTCCCTAAACCCGCCCTTTCTTTCTTTCTTCTGCTGGCTTCCCCGACACCTGAAACCCGACACCTGTTAACAAATTATCGATATTCATCCCCACAATCCCCGATGATTTGCATTAAATCATGGGATTGGGAAAGAACGGAATTAAGGGCTTGATAATCTTCGGAATCAAGACTAAATGCAAAGACTTTAGCATTGTCTTCAATATGTTCAGAAATCCCTAATCTTGTTCCTACCATTGTTCCGGCGACGGTGGGTTGTTCTAGGATATAACGAACGGCGATATTAGGAATAGTGACGTGATGTTTTTGGGCGATCGCATTTAGGGTTGTTAATAGGGTTTGAAATAAACTCCACCCTCCCCAAGCATCAATCATATTTTTATATTTTTTCAAGCTGACGGTTTCTAAACCTAATCTATTAGGTTCAGGTTGATCGAGATATTTTTCTGATAAAAATCCGCCACAAACAACACCATAGGGAAGTAATTTAATATTGTGAGTTTGACAAAATTCGGTCATTTTCGCTAAAGGACGACGATCAATCAGGGAAAACTGGACTTGATTGGATACTATTTTAATCCCATTTTCAACAATAATTTTTAAGTGTTCGGTGTCAAAATTTGTTAATGCTAAATGTTTAATTTTACCTGCGGTTTGCAACTCTGTCATATAATGTAAACCATCTAAATAATTTTGATCTTGATAATCCCACCAATGAAATTGCAATAAATCCAGACAGTCTACCCCCATTCTTTGGCGAGAAATATCAATATTTTTTTCCACTATACTTTTAGTCATTTTACCCGGACGAGGAACCCATTTGGTAAAGGCTTGAATCTGGGATAACGCCTCTTTTCCACGAGTCGCGCTCAATTGTCGTCTAAACTCACCGATAAAATCTTCAGCAGGGCCATAATGATCGGCGAGATCCCAAGTCGTATATCCCGCATCGAGATATTTAAACATACTCTCGATGGCGGCTTTACTATCAATGCGTCCGTGGGCGCCGGAGACTTGCCACATTCCATTTAAAATACGGCAAATATTCAGGTCTTCTGTGAATTGAAATCGACTGGAAGCGGGTAATTCCATGCTCTACTGCTCCTGTACTGAATTGTTATAAATATAACATAAAAAGTAGAGAATTAAAGCCGATAATTCGGGTTATTTAATAATTTTATCGGAAAAATACGAATTCTAAAATTGATTGAGGCGATCGCTAATAAAGGATTGTATTGATCTTGGATGTAGAAAAATATCAATGCTTTTTTACAGAAATATTAATGATGGAATGAAAACTTTAGAAAAATTTTACAAATTTGACTTTCAGAAGATTGTAGACTAAAATGTTATCAATTTTGTTGGATTAAGTCAATCCCCTATTTATAAAACTTAACGGATTGTTTTGTAACGCTAAACTTGATCAGGATCTTCTTCAATTCAGGAAGACACCGAACAATGGAGATCAATAAAATTACATCACAATCCGATCAATTTAAGCCACAATAGAATTTTTAATAGTGTCTGTTGTGGCAATCTAACGGTAAGCGGTCAGAGAACCTGTCCTAGATAATTGTCAATAACCCACCACTGACCTGAATACAAGTTTAGTGGGGCTTGAAATACAGCCCTATTAAACGCCCTACTGAGGGGGGTCTAACCAGAACAATAGAAGAAAGGGCGAAGAAAGATGATTTCGATCACAAGAATATCCCAATCAACAATGCAATCTAATTTACTGATTGTAACATCAGATACCCCCAGTATAGATGCTATTAACCTCATGAACCAAAGGGGTCATGACTGTGTTTTAGTGATGGAGCAACAACAATTAATCGGAATTATCACAGAACGAGATATTGTTCGTACAATTGCGGCCGGAATCCGTTTTGATCAAGTTCCGATTACCACGGTCATGACTGCCAATGTAATCACGCTGTTGGAATCAGAAGCGACGGATTCCTTACAAGTGATTCAACAATTTCATCGCTATCAAATTCGCCATTTACCGATTGTTAACTCGAACGGGGAAGTTGTTGGAATTATTACCCCAAAACAGATTCGGGAGTATCTTAACCCTTACGATCTCCTCAAATTAAGGCGGGTTGAGGATGTGATGCAAATTCGGGTGATTCATGCTCCGCCAACAACTTCCCTCAAACAGTTAGCGAACTTGATGACAACCTATCAAGTCAGTTGTATTGTAATTACCCAATTACAGAATCAGGAATTGATTCAACCGATTGGAATGATTACAGAACGAGATATGGTGCGATTACAACAATTAAATCTGAATTTTGAATCGACCTTAGCAGAAAAGGTGATGAGTTCACCTGTAATAGAAATTCAAGCTAAACAGTCCTTATGGTCAGCCCATCAACAGATGCAACAGGATCAAATTCGGCGTTTAGTCGTGACAACAACGGAAGGAAATTTAATCGGAATTGTTACTCAAAGTCATATTTTACGGGTTCTTGATCCGGCCGAATTGCTAGAAACAATTGATATTTTACAACATACCTTAGATCTGCAAACGGGACAACTCAAACAGGAAATGCAGCTTGTACAAAGTTTAGTTCAACAAGAAGCCCGTTATCATGGTTTGCTCGATAGTTTTCCCGAAATAGTTTGTTGTTACACCGTTAAAGGCACTTTAACTTTTATTAACCAAGCGGGTTGTCAATATTTTAGTCAGTCTGCTTCCGAATTACTCGGACAAAGTATTTTTTCTCTGCTTCGGGATCAGGAACAAAACTTTTGGCGAGATCAAATGACTCATTTATTAGAAACCCAAGAAACCTTAACATATCAGTATAGTATTGGGGAGGAACCCAATCAACAACAGTGGTTAGAATGGACGGTACAGATCATTGCTGATGCTACAGGACAGAACACCGAAGTTCAAGCCATTGGTCGAGATATTACCAAACGTAAACAAGTTGAAGTTCAGCGCCAACAAGATATTACTGAACTCATGACCTGGAAACATCGTTATGAAGTGGCGGGTCAAGCGAGTGGTCAAATTTTCTGTGAATGGAATTTGACCCAAAATCAGATTATCTGGGGTGGAAATACTCAGGAAATCTTAGGTTATTCTCAAACAGAATTACCCCTTCATTTAGAGGGTTTCTATGAGTTAGTACATCCTAATGATGCACAACGGCTCAAAGAATTAGTAGAAGAATTAATCACAACTCGAACCCCATTTCTGATGGAATATCGACTGCGATGTCGAGATGGCGTTTATATTTGGGTTGAAGATCGCAGTCAAGTGATCAGCGATACTCAAGAAAGCATTTTAATTGTGGTGGGATTTATTCAAGATGTCACTCCCCGAAAACAAGTCGAAGCCGCGTTACGTCAATCGGAGGCAGAATTGCGGGCTGTTTTTGGGGCGATGTCGGATTTAGTCTTAACTTTAGATGATCAAGGACGGTATCTCAATGTTATTACGAATAATCCCCAAATTCTGTATCAACCCGCCGAAAAACTGATCGGCAAAACCCCCCATGAAATTTTTCCGAAATCCCTCGCAGATCAGATGTTAGAAACGGTGCAAAAAGCGATTAAAACCCAGACCACTGTTCCCCTTGAATATTGTTTAGAAATTGAAGAAAAAAATACTTGGTTTTCTGCTAATATTTCTCCTCTATCTCCCTCCTCTGCTGTTGCGGTAATTCGAGATATTAGCGATCGCAAAGAAGTACAAGAAGCCTTACAAGAAACGAATTTAGCCTTAGCTGAAGCTCAAAAAATGGCTCATTTAGGCAGTTGGTCTTATGATTTAATCACCCAACAGGTTCAATGGTCAGAGGAAAGCTTTTCTATTCATGGGTTAAGTCCTGAACAACAGGTTCCCACATACGAGGAATTACTAGAGGTTTTTACCCATCCCGATGACCGAGAACTAATTCGTCATCGCATGGAACAAGCGATTAACAATGGCAAACAATTTCAACAGGAAATTCGGATTTTTTGCCCCGATGGTTCCCTCCGTTATCTTTTAATTAAATGCCAAGGTTTAATTAATGAACAAGGGCAAATTATCCGGCTATTTGGAACTTTATTAGATATTACTGAACGGAAACAAATTGAAGAAACCCTGCGTCAACTGCTCAAACGAGAACGAGTGGTTACGGAAATTACCCAACGAATTCGCCAGTCATTAAATCTGGAAGAAATCTTAAATACTACCGTCATAGAAATTCGCAAGTTATTGCAAACCGATCGGGTTTTAATTTATCGATGTGAACCCAATGAAACGGCAACTGTAATCGTACAATCTGTGGGTGTGGAGTGGATCTCTCTTTGGGATCAGCAAATTCCCAGCATTTATTTAACTCAAGAACAATGTATTATTCCCTTTAGTCAAGGATGTCTTCATAATATTTCTGATATTTATACTACTAATCTCAAAACCGATCAGTTACAGTGGTTAGAACACTGTCAAGTCCGAGCTTGTTTAGGGGTTCCGATTATTGAAGGGGAAGTTTTATGGGGATTTTTAATGGCTCATCATTGTGCTTGTCCGCGAGAATGGGCCTATTGGGAATTGGATTTACTCGAACAATTTGCGGCGCAAGTTTCAATTGCCATTCATCAAAGTCAATTGTATGAGAAAACCCAACAGCAAGCCCAACGAGAAAAGGGATTAAGACGAGTGATTCAAGCCATGAGTCAGTCCTTAGATTTAGAAACTATTTTCTCAACAGCAACCTTTGAAATCGGTCAGTTATTAAATGTTGATCGGGTGTCTATTGCTCAATATCTTGCCGATCAAAGTCATTGGGTTATTGTGGCGAGTACCACTCAACGCGCAGATATTCCTGATGTGATCGGAATTATAATTCCTGATGAAAATAATTTAATTTCAGCGCAACTCAAACAACAAAAAGTGATTCGGATTTCTAACTTTCAAAAGGATGTGAATCAACCCGCCAGTCATGATTTAGCGGAGATGAATCCGGGTGCTTTATTAATTGTTCCATTGTGGGTGGGTTCTTGTATTTGGGGGAGTTTGAGTTTATATCGTCACAATCAAACTTGGATTTGGCAAGATGCAGAAGTCGAATTAGCTTGTACTTTAGTTGAACAATTGCAAGTTGCGATTCAACAATCTCAACTCTATCAACAATTACAAATTGCCAATCAACGTTTAGAAGGTTTGGTGATGATGGATGGACTAACTCAGGTGGCAAATCGACGTCGATTTGATGAATATTTAACCGAAGAATGGAAACGAGCCACACGAGAAAATCATCCTTTAGCGTTGATTTTTTGTGATGTAGATTACTTCAAAAACTATAATGATCGATATGGTCATTTAGCGGGGGATGAATGTTTAATTCAAGTTGCACAAGCGCTTGATGGGTCAGTTCGTCGCCCAGGGGATTTAGTCTCTCGCTATGGTGGAGAAGAATTTGCAATTATTTTGCCTCAAACCTCCGTCACTGGTGCTGTTCAAGTGGCTGAAATCATTACCGAAACCCTGAAGTTTCTTCAAATTCCCCATGATACATCGCTGATTAGTTCACACTTGACTGTAAGTATGGGAATTGCGAGTTTGATTCCTTCCCTAAACTCCTCTCCTCAAGTTTTGATTGAAGCGGCGGATCAAGCGCTCTATCAAGCGAAAGCACAAGGCAGGAATAGTTATATTGTATATATATCTCCTGAGTCTGAATCTTAGCATTGACTATCAGCGTTGAAAATTACAGATGAAGAGATTTAGCATTTACTCTTGAAAATGCCTTCTTTTTTAAGCCGTTATTTAGTGAAACCTTGTAGAAAAATTCCATTACGTTATGTTTTGGTCTTTCCTTTTTCGGTGTTAATTTTTAGTTCTGTTGGGTTGGTGAGTTGGCTATCTTTTCGGAATGGACAACAGACGGTCAATGATTTAGCCAATCAATTACAACAGGAAATTAGCGATCGCTTGGAACAACATCTAAATACTTATTTATCGGTTCCGGTTTCTATTAACCAACTCAATCAACAAGCAATTCAATTAGGATTGTTAGATATTCATAATTTTCCAACTACTGGAAAATACTTTTGGCAACAATTAAAAATTTTTCCGAATGTGGGTTATATTAGTTTTGGCAGTTCCACAGGGGAATTTATTGGTGCAGGTCGATACCCTGAAGGTTATAAAGAAATTAGTGAAACCTCTTGGAAACGAACGAAAGGAAAGAGTTTTTCCTATAAAACAGATACTCTGGGAAATCGAATTCAACCTGCCTATGATATTGCAGATAGCTATAATTTTAAAGCAGAATCTTGGTATGCTGATCCGGTGAAAGTTGGTCACGCGGTTTGGAGTCAAATTTACAATTGGGAAGGCTATCCTCAATATATTTCTATTGCTTACAGTCAACCCCTTTATGATCAAAATAAAAAATTGATTGGGGTATTAAGTGTGGATCAACAATTATCTCAAATTAGTGATTTTTTAAAAAATATAAAAATTAGTTCATCGGGCAAAACCTTTATTTTAGAACGCAATGGATTATTAGTAGCAAGTTCTAGTAATGCTCAGTCTTATCGTTTAGTTAAAGAAGAAGCAGAACGGATTAAAGGGACGGAAATTAAAGATGATTTAATTCGGTTAACGACCCAACATTTACAGAAACATTTTATTGATTTAACTAAAATCAAAGAAAAAGAAAATTTTAGTTTTAATCAAGACAGCCAGAAATTTTTTGTTCATGTCACTCCTTGGCAGGATAAAATAGGTTTAGATTGGTTAATTATTGTTGTAGTTCCTGAATCGGATTTCATGCAGCAAATTAATCAAAATACACGCACAACTATTTTGTTAAGTATAGTTGCTTTACTGATAGCAACTCTGATGGGTTTATTCACTTCTCGTTGGATTTTGGTTCCTTTGGTCAGTTTAAAAGAAGCCGCGATCGCTTTTTCTCAGGGAGATTTTTATCAAAAAATTGAGCTAAATCGTTCCGATGAAATCGGAGTTTTAGCGACAACTTTTAATCAAATGGCACAACAATTAAGGGATCACTTTATAACTTTAGAACAAACAAATACAGTATTAGAAGAACGAGTCGAAGAACGCACATCTGAACTGAAACAAGCAAAGGATATGGCAGAAATTGCTAACCGGGCTAAAAGTGAATTTTTGGCACGAATGAGCCATGAATTACGAACTCCTTTGAATGCTATTTTAGGGTTTACAGGAATATTAAATAATCACCATACTCTTGAACCTGAACCCAAAGAATATATCCAAATTATTAGTCGCAGTGGAGAACATTTATTATCTTTAATTAATGATGTTCTCGATATGGCTAAAATTGAATCCGGTCATATTTCCATTAGTCCCAGTAGTTTTAACCTCTATCATTTGTTGGATTTAATCAAACAAATGTTACAATTAAAAGCAGAATCTAAAGGGTTAGATTTAATGATTATTTGTGATAAAAACGTCCCTCAATATATAGAAATGGACGAAAAAAAATTACGCCAAATTTTAATTAATTTATTAGGAAATGCGATTAAGTTTACAGATTCTGGTTCAGTGAGTTTACGAGTCAAAAGACTGTTGAATTCTAATTTCGATTCCTTACAAGAAATTACCTTAAACTTTGAAATAGAAGATACAGGTGTTGGGATTGAAGCGGATCAACTAGAGAGTATTTTTGAAGCCTTTATCCAAACAGAAGCCGGAAAAAAAGCAGTAGAAGGTACGGGTTTAGGATTATCCATTAGCCGACAATTTATTCAACTAATGGGAGGAGAAATTAAGGTTAAAAGCACCGTCGGAAAAGGAACAATGTTTTATTTTAACATCCAAGCTAAATTAACGGAAGAACTAGATGGTTATCAATCCAATATTCAGAATAAACCCGTGATTGGAATTGCGAATCCTACTCAAATCTATCGGGTTTTAATTGCAGATGATCGTTGGGAAAATCTCCAAGTTTTGCGAAAAATTTTAGAACCCATTGGATTTGAGGTTCAGGAGGCACAAAATGGAGAGGAAGCGATCGTAATTGCCTTGAGTTGGTATCCTCAATTAATCTTAATGGATATGAATATGCCAATTGTTAATGGATATACAGCCACTCAATCTATTAAATCTCAATCCTTAGAACCCGATCCGGTTATTATTGCAGTTACAGCGAGTGTTTTTGAAGAAGAAAAATCAAAAATTTTAGCCATTGGATGTCAAGATTGTATTCACAAACCAGTACAACAAACCCTCTTATTAGAAAAAATTGCACACTATTTAGGAATAGAATATCAGTATCGAGATCATCAAGATCAGACGATTCTGTCTGAATCTACATCTGAACTCACTCTAAACTCCTCTGATTTGAACGAGATTGGTTTAGATTTGATTTTACAACTGTATGAAGGTGCAGTTCAACTTGATGATCGGTTAATTTTTCAAGTGCTAGAGGAAATTTCGACTGATCACAGTGAGTTAACCCAAATCCTTACCCGTTTAGTTAATAATTTCCGGTATGATGTGATTGTGGATGTCACCACAATCTTCCTCTCTCAATCCTCTTCCGTTTGAGTTAAGATTGATTGTCAAGTTGAAGCCTTATTTTTATATTTATATTAATTAGTACCCCCAACGAGATTCGAACTCGTGTCGCCTCCGTGAAAGGGAGGTGTCCTAGGCCTCTAGACGATGGGGGCTTGCGACTCTTGACATTCAGCCTTTGCTTGATTTGTGCATTGGCTTGGCGTCTTTCACCTTTACTAATCTAGCCTATATCCCAATCGGTGTCAACCCTTTTAGATTTTTTTTTTAGACTTTTTTTAACCTGGGCTGAAATCCTGATTACAGAAGGCTTGTAGGATTTTAATACAGTTAGCGATCGCCCCCAAATGAGCAATTTCATAACCATGAGTGTTTTGAGTCGGGAACCCCAGACAAGCAGCCCGGGCGACGTGGCCAAATTTCATCGCAATGGAAGCATCACTGCCAAACCCATTCAGGATCGTCAGTTGTAATGGAACCCCTGTGCTGGTTGCCGCCTGTCGCAATTCCCAGTTTAACCCCTCATCATAAATGCCATAGCTATCCTGAGACAGCAACACGGGTTTTTCATCTCCTGTAAGGGGATATTCCGGGGCTAGAGGGCAAATTTCTAGGGCTATTAACGCTTCTAAAGTTTGCCTCTGGGTAAAATACAACGCCCCAATTGCTCCAACTTCCTCCTTAGCAGAAGCAACTAAATACACATCTATTGGAGGGTGTTTTACTGTTTCTGCTAAGGCTAATAAAATGGCAACGGAGGCTTTATTATCGAGGGTATAACTAGCAATATAATCTTTCAGGCGGATCGGTTTTTTCCGGTGTTTCCCGACAACAACCCGGCTTCCAGGGCGAATACCGACAGATGCTAATTCCTCCGTTGTACATTTTGTTTCGATCCAAGCATCTTCCCATTTTAACGCTTTCTCTTCTTGGTGAACTTTTTGCGGAGATTCATGGGAAATATGACGAGAACCAAAGCTAAGAATTCCGCTAATGGTTTGATGATCTCCTAATAAATCAACAACGCCTTCCCCATATACCCAAGGAAATGAACCTCCTAATTTTCTAACCGAAACTCGTCCCTGATCTTCAATACTTTTAACGATCATGCCAATTTCGTCTTTATGGGCGGTAATAGCGATAGCCTTCGGCTGGGCGGAACCCATCGCTCGTTTTGAATTTTGACCCGGAATTTTAGCAATAATATTATCGGCGTTATCTCGCCAAACTTCCACACCCAGTTGAGAAAATCGTTCTAACAACCATTGATTGATTTCACATTCCACCCCACTAGGAGAATGTTGAAAGACTAAATCTTCAATCGTTTTAAATAAAGTATTATAATCCATTGTTGACCGTTGACTGTGTAGAGAGACGTGCCATGGCACGTCTCTACTGACTGTGTACAGACGTGCCATGGCACGTCTCTACTGACTGATTACTGATTACTATTTATTCCCTGTTCCCTAATTACTGATTACTGATTACTGAAACTGAAGTTGGTTTTAATAATAATGCCACAATCAGGGCGGGAGTTCCTCCAATTAATCCGATGATTAACCACCGGGAGTAACTGCGTCCTTTTTGTTGAGCAACAAAAGCCGCGATCGCACCAATAACACCATGAAGAATCGCCAGTATTAAAATCACAAAAGGGTTGGTCAAAAAATCAAACATTTTACCTTACAATAATATATAACAGGATCATACAGGATAATCAACCTAATTTTTCAGCCTAAGTCAACAAAATTCTCAGGAATTTTTGATAAACTATAAATTGGTAAAAACTGATGACTTAAAGGTGGATTATGATTTCTCAGTTACAAACCCGCTATTACACACCCGAAGAATATTTAGAACAGGAAGAACAAGCTGACTACAAACACGAATATCGAGACGGAGAAATTGTCCCCATGACCAGAGGAACAACCAATCATAATAAAATTGCTCTGAACATTGCAGCTGATCTAAAATTTGCACTCCGAGGACAAAATTATGATGTTTATATTGGGGATGTGCGGTTGTGGATACCCCGTTATCGTCAATATACCTATCCCGATGTCATGGTACTTCAACGTCCTCCCATTTATAACGGAACCGGAACAACAACCGTGATTAACCCAATGTTGATTACTGAAGTTTTATCCAAATCAACACAAAATTATGATCAAGGCGATAAATTTACTTATTATCGTTCTATTCCAGAACTGCAAGAATATATTTTAATTGCTCAACAAGACTATAAAGTGATGCAATATGTTAAAAACGATAGAAGTCAGTGGGTTTTAACCGAATATGAAGGAGAAATATCAGAGTTTAAATTAGCATCTTTGGAGATTAACTTTAACTTTAGTGAACTCTATGAAGGCGTGAATTTTGATCAACAAGAACCCTCAAATTATCCAGAATTACCCGAATAAAATAAATCGGATTTCTGCTTTTTAACTTCAGAAACCCGATTTTGATTCAGAACAATGATTCAATTTAAGGTTTAATCCAAAAATCCCATCAAAGTGACTGGATCATCAATATCATTATTCGCAATAGGACGGTTCATCACCATTGAGGTAATTTGCAAATGACTGGCTTCAATGGGACGATTTGCTAATGCGCCTACAGCATCTTCTAAGTGAATGAATGCCACATCATTAGGGCTATTGGATTTAAAAATAGGACGATTTGCTGATAGCATCCCCACAATTTCAAGATGGCTATGTTCAATGGGACGATTCATAAATGTCATCGTTGAAGCAACTTGAATTTGGGTAGCCGCAGTATTGGCTTGAGAGCCTTTTTTTGCAGGTTTGTCCACAATATCTAACTGATTTTCTTGGCTCATATCTATAGTTTGTTCGTTTTCAACAGTGTCTATTTTAACCGGATCAGCTTGAGTTTTATTATTTTGATTTGAGTTTGCTGTTCCACTGGTTCGCTTCCCAGCATTCCCCCTTTTGGGTGTAGATGAGCTAACGGTCATGATGAATACCTAGTTTTTTTGACAGGGTGAATTCATAATTTATACTTAACCCTGCGATGAATTTCATCATTAAAATTTTCCTAACCTTTCACGCAATTAAGGGCATAATTAAGGACGGGTTAGGTGTTAATTTTGGATTAAAGCTAAATAAATTATAAAATAAACGGGATCTTTAGTAAATACTGCGTTGAGAAAAATCTCTTTTTGGCATAATAAGTAAAACTGTTGACGGGCGAGGAGACCTCGCCCCTACTTCCCCTACTCCCCCTACTTCCCCTACTCCCCCTACTCCCCCTGCTCCCCCTGCTTCCCCTGCTCCCCCTGCTCTCCTATGATCCCCTTTCAACTTCAGGCTCCCTTTCAACCCCTTGGCGATCAACCCCACGCGATCGCTCAACTCATCAATAATATTAGCAACGGACAACCCTTTAGTACCCTATTGGGGGCAACCGGAACCGGAAAAACCTTTACCATCGCCTCAGTAATTGAAAAAATAGGCCGTCCGACTCTGGTTTTAGCTCATAACAAAACCTTGGCGGCGCAATTATGCAACGAATTTCGTTCATTTTTTCCTGAAAATGCTGTTGAATATTTTATCAGTTATTACGATTATTATCAACCGGAAGCCTATCTCCCCGTTAGCGATACTTATATTGAAAAAACCGCTTCTATTAATGATGAAATTGATATGCTCCGCCATTCCGCCACTCGATCTTTATTTGAACGGCGAGATGTAATTGTTGTTGCGTCTATTAGTTGTATTTACGGGTTAGGAATGCCAGCCGAATATTTAAAAGCAGCCATTCCCTTACAAGTGGGAAAAGAAATCGATCAACGGGAATTATTACGCGAATTAGTATCTGTACAATATACCCGCAATGATACTGAATTAACGCGAGGACGGTTTCGGGTGAAAGGAGATGTTTTAGAAATTGGCCCCGCCTATGAAGATCGGATTATTCGAGTTGAATTTTTTGGCGATGAAATTGAAGCCATTCGTTATGTTGATCCCGTGACGGGGGAAGTTTTGCAAAGTTTAGAGGGATTAAGTATTTATCCGGCGCGACATTTTGTTACCCCAGAAGATTGCTTAGAAATGGCTTGTGATGATATTGAACAGGAATTAAAACAACAAGTTGCTGAATTAGAAACCCAAGGTAAACTATTAGAAGCACAACGGTTATCTCAACGCACTCGTTATGATTTGGAAATGTTACGGGAGGTGGGATATTGTAATGGCGTGGAAAACTATTCTCGCCATTTAGCCCGAAGACAAGCGGGAGAACCCCCCGAATGTTTAATTGATTATTTTCCCAATGATTGGTTATTAGTCGTTGATGAATCTCATGTTACAGTTCCTCAAATTCGAGGAATGTATAATGGCGATCAAGCGCGAAAAAAAGTCTTAATTGATCATGGTTTTCGTTTACCGAGTGCGGCGGATAATCGTCCGTTAAAAGCAGAGGAATTTTGGCAAAAAGCCAATCAATGTATTTTTGTATCGGCGACACCGGGAGATTGGGAAATTGCACAATCTCAGGGTCAAGTGGTGGAACAGATTATCCGTCCGACGGGAGTAATTGATCCAGAGGTTTTTGTGCGTCCGACGGAAGGACAGGTGGATGATTTATATGGCGAAATTCAAGACCGAGTTGAAAGAGATGAACGGGTTTTAATCACAACATTAACGAAACGGATGGCGGAAGATTTAACGGAATATTTACAAGACCGGGGTGTGAAAGTTCGATATTTGCATTCGGAAATTCAGTCTATTGAACGGATAGAGATTATTCAAGGATTACAAAATCGGGAGTTTGATGTGTTAATTGGGGTGAATCTATTACGGGAAGGGTTAGATTTACCCCAGGTGTCTTTAGTGGCGATTTTAGATGCGGATAAAGAAGGGTTTTTGCGATCGCATCGATCGTTAATTCAAACCATCGGACGGGCGGCGCGAAATATCCGAGGACAGGCTATTTTATATGCGAATAATTTAACCCAAAGTATGATTAAAGCCATTGATGAAACCAACCGACGGCGAGAGATTCAACAAAAATATAATCAAAAACATGGGATTATTCCTCAACAAATTATCAAAAAATCCAGTAATTCTATTTTGGAGTTTTTGGATGTCTCCCGGCGGTTAAATGCTCAAACTGTAGAACAAGAGATTGAAATTTTTGAAGAATTGCCTTTAGAGAGTATTCCTGATTTAATTATTCAATTAGAAACTCAGATGAAAACGGCGGCGAAACAATTAGAATTTGAAGAAGCGGCTAAACTGCGCGATCGGATTAAACAATTACGCGATAAACTGATTGGACATTAGGGTGGGTTTTTGAAGAACCACAAAGGCACGCTTGACACAAAGAAAGAGAAATTCTGTTTTTGGAGTTTACACAACTGATTTAGACTTGCTATAGTTTTGTTAATGTTGTTCATGTAGGAGTTGAACTTCTACATGATAGTTGTTAAATTCATACCAACGTCATTGTCACTTTCACGAGAGTTGAGTAAATTCAAACTTTCACCAGAATTCAACCACCCAGATATGCGTGTTTTAGAATACAAACAGATGGATGTGCAAGTTTCATCAATTCTAACTGCGGCCAATCCTTCTAATCCCGCTTCCTCTAATTTCTCGTAGATCCAGGCAGCAATTTGTTCACTGGTTGGTGATTCTAAACCTGTAGATTCATTCAAATAATAGTGATCTAAATAATTTTCTACCAAGGGTTTGAGATATTTTTTGATGTCTGAATAGTCCATCACCATGCCTTCTTTAGCACCTTTTTTCACTAAGGCATTGCCAGACACATAGACAAATCCACGCCAACTATGTCCATGCAAACGAGCACATTTACCATCATGGTAAGGTAATTTATGTGCTGCTTCAAACCGGAACTCTTTAGCGATTAACCATTGATTATTGCTCATTGTAGCCCTATATATTTATGTGTTTGTAAAGAAAGTTTGTAATCAGGTTTTTGTTGTAACATCTGCAAAATCAGAGGCAGTGATTTTGATGAACTGTTCCACTCTGGCTGTAGGTAGACATAAAGGTCTGTAGAGATCTGGTTGTCTCAAACACACCTATTTCTAGGGTAAAGTTAGCTTCAATAAGGTTTTAAGAGCTTGTTAGGCTAGTAGCATCAGCCTTAACCCGATAAAGATGTTTAACTACTAACGACAGAGCCAGGGACTAGCTACGCATCCACAGGGTGTCATGACTCAAAAAACGTAGTCAGTTAAGACTTAGGCTGGTCAACTATTACGTCATCTGAGGCATGAAGCCCCGTTACTTCAGTACGGGGTGCTGACTGCTGCTATATGGTGAATACCTTAAAGTTATTAGTCAGAAGGCTGAATGAAATCCCCCAAGTGAAAGATTCAAAACCAAAAAGTTTTGAGTCTTGTTCGCCTAGCTTACCATAGGCAGACGTTCTAACTGGGATTCAATGGCATCAATTTTAGCTTGTCTACTGATGCCATCCAATTGTTCAACGATGGTTAACCCATCCTGATATCGCCCTTCTAAAATACTGGCTTTTAAATCTGCTAATTCCTGTTGTTAATTTTGAGTTGGAGTTGAGTTAGTTAATGCTTCTTTAGCTGAAATTCCTTCTCCTTGAAATCCAAAATACCAAAGGGTGGCTGCGGCTTCGGCGCGAGTCACGTTTTTTTTCGGTTGAAATAGCGTTGTGAACCCAAAAACGCGACGAATATTAGCATTATCTCCATTATTATAATCTTCTAAAATAGCAGGTAAAGCCCCCGGATCAATTTTAGAGGTATCCTTAAAACCCCAGCGTTCTTTAACTGCATCAACACTGGCTTTGGGTAATGATTGTCGAGTATCTAAAGGCACTTTCCAGCGAATTAAATCTTCACGGGTTAAGTTAGAATCAGGACGAAACTTCGTAATAGTATTATCTCCCGATAACGGACTGGGAATTAACCCCGCTTCCGCTAATCCTTGAATTTCTGCAAAATTAGGATGGGTGGTGGGAACATCCGTAAATACAGGTTCACTGCTGGGTACAGCTAAACGAATTTGTTTGGCAGGATTATCCGTATATAATGTGTTATTAACATCTACAATCCATCGAGCATATTGACTGCGAGTAATTTTACCATTAGGATCAGGTAATATTCCCGCCTCTTGAGAGTTAGGTGCTTTAAAAATACCCAATCTTGCAACATCAGATACCAATAAACTTAACTCTTTTGGAACAGAATTATTATCCGGTTTTTCTATATTAGGAGTTGAGGTAGCAGTGGGAGACGGAGACGGTGTAGGAGACGGAGATGGGGTAGGAGATGGAGAAATAGCTGTTTCGACTGGCAGGGGTTGATAACGAATTTGAAAATAGGTTTTTCCATCTGCTTGAGGATTGGGTTGTTGGGCTATAGTAACTTTTAAATTATCTTTTTCTGCACTGAGATTATCACTATTTTCATTAGCTAAATTATCGATAATTTTCCAATTTTTGGTTTTGAGTTGGTTTTGGTAAAAACTCTGAACAATATTACTCGGATCTGTTGTTTCCCAGAGGGTAATTATAGCCGTTGAATCTGTTGTTGGAGGCATCACCGCTTTTAAAGTAGCATTAGGATAGGGGGGAATTTCTAATGGAAAATCGGCGGGAAGTTCAACCGGAGGAAGGGAAGGTTGAGGGTTTTCAAGGGGTGTTGTTGTGGCTTGAGTTGAGGGGGAATTTGTTTGTAACTGCGGATCAGCTTTGAGAGAATTTTCTATAGCTTTCCCCGTGGGACTATTGGCACAGGATGATAGGGTGGCGATTAAACTAAGAGTTAAACCTGTAAATAGAATAATGTGTTTCATTGATATAGCAGGGAATGGGGATCACGGATTTAAGAGGATTTCACGAATTTCACGGATTTTAATCTGTTAATTCTTTCATTCTAACAAAAATTTTAGCAAAAATGGGGATAGGATTTTAATCGAAGTTGTGAAGGTTCAGGGTGGGATTAGCAAAGAAGGACATGGGTATCACATCCCGTCTTCCTACTTCTACCTTTTCCCCAATCAAATTTTTTAAACCGGAATCACCTCTGCTAAAATTTGAACTAATTTTTGTAACTGTATGGGGGTATGAGTTGCCATTAAAGAAATCCGAATGCGACTGGTATTAACAGTAGGCGGACGAATAGCCGCCGCAAAAATTCCCTCTTCTTTGAGTTGATTTCCGATGGTTAATACTGTCGCTGCATCTTTGATAGGAACGCAAAAAATCGGGGAAAGAGTATGAGAAATAGGGAGATTAAATTGCTTCTGTTTCTCTTGAAATAGGGTTTCTAAAGTTTTAACATTTTGCCATAATTGTTCTCGGCGTTGGGGTTCAGTTTGCACAATATTAATGGCTTCTAAAGCTGCGGCGGTATCCGCAGGACTTAATCCGGTGGTATAAATCCAACTGGGAGCGCGATTTCTTAAAAAGTCAATTAATTCTGCAGATCCAGCAACATAACCTCCTAAACTTCCTAACGCTTTACTCAGGGTTCCCATTTGGATTAAGGGTTCTCCTGTACAATTAAAATAGTCTACACATCCTGCTCCGGTTTTTCCAAAAACTCCTGTAGCGTGAGCTTCATCCACTAATAGCATACAGGAGAATTCTTCGCTTAAATCCAGTAAATCTAGTAAGGGACATAAATCCCCATCCATACTAAATACACTATCGGTAATAATCAGTGCTTTGCGGTGGGGTAGACGATTTTGTTCCAGAAGTTTTCTTAAATGTTCAGGATTATTGTGTTGATATTCTAACACCGTTGCACCACTCATTTTGGCTCCATTTTTGAGGCTAGAGTGGTTATATTCATCGGATAAAATTAAATCCCGTTGTCCAACTAAAGCCGCAATTGTTCCAATATTAGCTAAATAACCGGAACTGAAAACAATGGCATCTTCTGTTTGTTTAAAAGCAGCGATCGCTAATTCTAAATCTCGATGGAGTTGGCGGTGTCCCGTTAACAATCGAGATCCCGTTACACCAGTTCCAAATTCTTGAGTTGCAGCAATTGCAGCATTAATTAATCGTTGATCTCCTGCTAATCCTAAATAATCGTTACTGGCAAAATTGATATAGCATTTTCCATCGATAATAATTGTAGCACCCGCTTGACTTTCAACAGTTTGAACAGAACGATACCAATCTACTTTATGAATTGTGGTCAGTGCTTTTTCAATCCAAGCGTAAGCATCATTGATCATGTTGAATATCAGAAGGATAAGGTTGACTAATTTCGGCATTCTTGCCTCGAATGGGAGGTAATTTATCCACTAATCCCAGATCAAAGGCAATATCAGGTAATTCTCCAGCAATGTAATGTCCCGGTTCAAAGATACGACTAGGGGTAAAACAAAGTTGACGGAGTTCAACGACTTCAGTTGCTTCAAACATTCCTCTAAATAGTTTTCGTTCCAAACCCATGATCAGACTCCCCTTGATTTACCTAAAATGGTATTAAACATTTTAAATCATAACCGAAAATTCAATTAATTCTCAAGATCAGTGGAATGATGGGGAGGTTGATCGATATTTTTTCCACAGTGGGGACAAATTTTAGGACAAGAGGTTTGAGTTGACTTTTTATTGGCTGCGATTACTTCAGTAAAACCCGATGCAATAATCCCCGCAGGTAAGGCAAAAAGTCCTATCCCTAATAATGCTAAAATCCCCCCTAAGACTTTTCCTAGAGGGGTAATCGGATAAACATCTCCATAACCCACTGTTGTTAATGTAATAATCCCCCACCACATCGCCGCCGGAATATGGGGAAATTTATCGGGTTGAGCTTCATGTTCTACAAAATAAATTAAACTAGATGCAGAAATTAATAAAAAAATCGCAATATTTAATGTTAAAATAAGTTCTTCCTGACGCAGACGAATGACTTGAATTAACATTTTAATTCCACGAGAATAACGACCTAATTTTAGAAGTTGTAAAAATCGAGTTAATCCGAATAATTTTACGGTTCTGAGATCGGTATGAGTAAAGGGAAAATAAAAGGGTAAAAATGCGATTAAATCAATAATTGCTAGGGGAGTTAACATATATCTGAGTCTTCCCCAAATGGGATGATGATATTTTTCAATACTCGTACATGACCACACCCTTAATATATATTCTAAAGTAAAAATACCTATGGAAAATCGATTAAAGATGAGAAACCAAATTTTATAATTTTCATAAATTTCTTCCATAGATTCTATACAAACAGCCAGGGTATTTGAGATAATTAAAAAAATCAAAAAATATTCACAAACTCGACTTAAAGTTTGTTTATGTTCTTTTGCTTCTAAAACCAGAAACACACGACGCTTAATTTTTTTAACCATGCCATCCTATATCAGTAATCAGTAATCAGTAATCAGTAATCAGTTAATATGAAATAGGGAATAGGCAACGGTCAACCGTCAACCGTTAACCGTTTCATGTCAAGATAGAGTATTAAGTTCAGTTGACATCAATATAATGGGTAAACAGCGAGTTCTATCTGGAGTACAACCGACCGGAAACCTGCATCTGGGTAACTACCTCGGCGCTATTCGCAACTGGGTAGATAACCAAGCGCAATACGATAACTTCTTCTGTGTCGTAGATTTACACGCCATTACGGTTCCCCATAATCCAGCAACCTTAGCAACAGATACCTACACCATTGCGGCACTCTATTTAGCCTGTGGTATCAATTTAGATTATTCTACAATTTTTGTTCAGTCTCATATTTCCGCCCATAGCGAACTAACCTGGCTTCTTAATTGTATTACCCCGATTAATTGGTTAGAAGACATGATTCAGTTTAAGGAAAAAGCTATTAAACAGGGTGAAAATGTCAGCGCGGGTTTACTCGATTATCCGGTGTTAATGGCGGCGGATATTTTGCTCTATGATGCGGATAAAGTCCCCGTAGGAGAAGATCAAAAACAACATCTGGAATTAACCCGTGATTTGGCGGTACGATTTAATCATTTATTCGGTCAAGGGGAACCAGTTCTGAAATTACCAGAACCTCTGATTCGTCCTGAAGGTGCTAGGGTAATGAGTCTCACCGATGGAACTCGAAAAATGTCGAAATCCGATCCCTCAGAATTAAGTCGGATTAATCTATTAGATGATCCTGATACGATTACTAAAAAAATTAAACGTTGTAAAACCGATTCTGTTCGGGGTTTAACCTTTGATGATCCAGAACGTCCAGAATGTCATAATCTATTAATGCTCTATGGCATTCTCTCCAATAAAACCAAAGCAGAAGTTACCGCCGAATGTCAAGACATGGGATGGGGTCAATTTAAACCCTTATTCACAGAAACCTTGATAGCAAGTCTCCAACCGATTCAAGACAAATATAAAGCCGTGATGGATGACAAAGGCTATTTAGAATCTGTGTTAAAAAACGGTCGAGAAAAAGCCGAAGCAGTGGCTAATCAAACCCTAAGTCGTGTTAAAGACGCAATGGGATATTCCCGACCTTTGTAATTTTAATCTTGATGAAAGCAACAGGATTAAAACAGGTTATTATTTATATTATAATCCCAATTATATCCTGATTTCCTGATTCTGATCAGGAACTTTCATCAATTAATCAACTTCTAAAATCCTACGCATTAAAGTTGTACAGACGTGCCATGGCGCGTCTCTACTAAATCTCATTCCCTGTTCCCTGTTCCCTAGTGCCTAGCACTATAAAATTTAAACTTTGAAATTCAACATCAAACATTAATAATGAACCGTTTCCGTACTGCTTGCCAAACTTTGAATGAATTTATTATTACGGCTGAAGTCGCACCACCAAAAGGTGCAGATCCTAGCCACATGATTGAAATGGTTAGACTGCTCAAAGGTCGTATTCATGCTGTTAATATTACCGATGGCAGTCGTGCTGTTTTAGGCATGAGTTCCCTAGCGGCTTCAATTATTCTCCTCCATCACGGAGTTGAACCCATTTGTCAAATTGCCTGCCGTGATCGCAATCGCATTGGATTACAAGCGGATTTATTAGGAGCCCATGCGTTAGGAATTAGAAATATTTTAGCCTTAACTGGTGATCCAGTAAAAGCAGGGGATCACCCCGATGCGAAAGCCGTTTTTGACTTAGAATCTGTACGCTTATTACAAGCTATTGATAAACTCAATCAAGGCAAAGATTGGAATAATAAAGCCTTACCTGATGGCGCAACGGATTTATTTCCTGGGGCGGCTGTTGATCCCCAATCTTCCAGTTGGTCAGGGTTAAAAAGCCGATTTGAACGCAAAATAGAAGCGGGGGCGCAATTTTTTCAAAGTCAATTAATTACGGATTTTGAGCGGTTAGATAAATTCATGACCGAAATTGCCGACGGCACTCAAAAGCCAATTTTAGCCGGAATTTTTCTGTTAAAATCCGCTAAAAATGCTCGATTTATTAATAAATATGTTCCCGGTGTTTGTATTCCTGATACGATTATTAATCGCTTAGAACAAGCTAAAAATCCCCTAGAAGAAGGCATTTTAATCGCATCAGAACAAGTTAAAACCGCCCGTCAACTTTGTCAGGGTGTGCATATTATGGCTGTGAAACGAGAAGATTTAATTCCTAAAATCCTAGATTTAGCGGGAATTAAACCCTTCTTTTAAAATCTATCCTGTAGGGTGCGTAAGCGAAGCGCACGCACCTCTGACTCCCAAACAATAAAAAACCAATATAACTAAGGAGTTAAGAGGTTCTCCCGAATTCTCTGTGCAAAAAGTATCAATGGATACAAATTTTGGAGACAATGAAGGCTAAAAAGCCTTATCGGGCTGAATTATAACCTTTCCTGATCACCCTAAGTATGGGAGAGCCACCCTAAATAATTTTCTCAGATTTGGTGGCTTTAGTTAACAAGGAATTAATTGGGAAATACCCTTAATATATCTGAAAATATTGAGGGTATTTGTAAAAAAATGTAACAAATACGTTATTTTGTGAATTAACTGTGATAGACCAGAGGCATGATTAGCTTAAAGGATGTCAGCACCCCGAACTGAAGTAACGGGGCTTCATGCCTCAACTTTAAGATAGCTGACCACAGCCTTAGTCTTAACTAACTACGTTTTTTGAGTCACGATACCGACTGCGTAGCTAGTTTGTGGCTCTGGCGACCATAATTAAACATCTGTATCGGGTTAAGGAAGTGTCGTGTTTCCTCTCAGGTCTAAAGACGCTGAGTTTTCGCACCCCCATGTTTTTATTATGGATTATCCAAAATTTCAAAATCTCAAATTTCAATCTGGTTTAAGAGTTGGCTCAATCATCTTAACTTTACCAGTAATTGTTGCTCTCTTTCTCTTTTCAGGGGTAATGTGTAAAAATTACTTTCAGAGTAAACCAGAAGAACTAATGAAATGGGTTGTTGGGGGCGGTTTGGTAACCGCTTATTTAGGAATTGCTACATTAGTTTTGAAAGACAATGATTCTCGTATAGACCTAAAAATCAAGGCGAGTGAAGATGATATACGGAACAAATTAATACAATCTTTTAAGCCAGAACAAAATTTTAATAATGCACCTTCTGATTTAATAGAAAGAGCAAAAGAGGCCTTGATTAATTATAAAAACAATCAAAATGTGTCAGAATCAGACAAGGGTGATATGCTTGCTCTCATTAATCAACTAGATGCTTTACAAAAAAGACAACCATCTTATCAAACAGTAAAAAGATGGTTGGAAGATGAAGAAAACCTAAAATCTCTAGCTAGAAAATCAGGTGAATCGGTGTTAAAAGACTATCCTTTTAAGGGATTAGAAATAACAAACAAAACCACAGCTAAATCTAGCCTCGATAACAGCATTTGGAATTGTTTGGAATGGATTAGAGGAAGTTTTAATAAGGGTATTTATTTAACCACTAAACTTCCTCCAATATCTGATAAAAAAAGAACAATTGCAGCTTTAAACTGGATTAATACCAAAGCTTTGGGGGAAGAAAAATCACTCGACCCACCAGCACAAGACTTATTGGCAATTTACTTTAATGAATTAGCTAAAATACTTGGTCAAAAAAGTAAGTAAATTCAGTCTTTTCTGTCTTTCTGGACTATTTATTCTCTCCCCCTCTAAGGTTGTAAAGATCATACTATTAGCCATATCAATTTCATACTGCCTAATTTGCTTCTGAACGTTTGTTATCTCTTCTACCACTTCCTGGATCTTATCGTCTTCAGCATTAGGGTGCTTTTCCAAAATAGATAAAGACATATCTAAGATATTCAACACTGTTTCCAGTAGCGGCAGCTCTAGATTTTGATTGTTTTCGGTTCCATCTTGAGTATTCATAGCCAGTTCACCTGCTTCTTATATACAAAGAATCCCAGTGAAACAAAATCCATCAGGGCTTAGAATCTTAAAAAAATATAAAATATTGATCACTAAACCTGTACTCACAGGATCAAGACTATCTCTCATTCTGGACATAGCCAAAACCTAGACACAGCAAAACAGGGAGGACGCTTGATCAATACTAGCGAGCGAGGACGCTCGCACTGCTTAAAAGAAGATCGGGAACACCAGCGATCGCTTAAGAAAAAACCGGAACCTTTTCAACTATGATATTATTGAATTCTAAGGCTAAATTATCCCCTTGACGATGAGCTTCCCAAGTTCCCGAAAACAAACGACGAATTTGCCATTGTCCCTGAATATAATTTTCATCCTCAGACACTGTTCCCGTATAACTTACCGGGTCGGGAGAAGTCGTTAAATATTGTTTAATAAAACTCACCCCTCGACCCACAACCGTCCCCCGAATTTGAGCTTCTCCCAAATAACCCTCATCTAAAATATTGCCCGCCAATGTATTGCCACTTTGAATAAATGTTACTTCAAAACGAGTCGGAACACCCTGTTGCCAATAGGTTCCTAGCCAAGTTCCACTTAAATCAGCCATATTTTATCCTCATCCTAATTGAACTTAAATTCGTATTAATTCGAGCAATTTTGCCCCATTGATAAATTAACAAAATTTGAAACTTGACAAGAAATCGGCAAATGAGCAACCAGGGTTTTTGTCCAAGGAGACAAAAAATCATCCCCCGGAATATTCAGAAATTGTACCCGCAGACTCGGTATAACTGAACTCGCAGCTTGATCAAAGATCAGACGAGAACCCGTTTGGTTTGTCCGATAAACCCAGCGCTGATGTTCATGACCGATAATAATTCGCCAACCTGCTACTAAACTTTGGGTACAAAACATTCCCGGTTCAGCTAACCCTAAACACCCATCAGGCCAAAGTTGTTCCTCCACCGCTTCCAGAGTCAATTGAGAACGCGATAAACCCGACTGTTTTAAGACATCCTCAAACACCACTTCTAGGACGGAGGAAGGCAGATTTAAGGAACTACTTTGAGATTCTAAACGAATAGTTCTACCTTGAAAATCCGTGCGATAAACCCAAGTTTGACGACCATCGGACACTACTACCCGCCATCCTTGAACTAACATTTGTCCACACAATTCCTCAGCCGTTGCTAGTCCTAAACAAGTGTCTGGCCAAGTTTGTTGACGAGCTTCGACAATTTTAAGATCTTTAGCCGCAATTCCTGATAGTTTAGCAACCGTTTCCCGCACCTTAGCATCTACTGGAGAAGGTAAAATTTTAACAGCATCGGCGGAATTTTGTACCCATTGAGAATTCAAAGAAGTTGTTTTAAAGACAACCGGAATCGTTTTCGGTAATTGTCCTTTAAGATTAAATAAAGGGTTCGGTAACACTCGATAGGTGGGTGTTAGGGGAGAAGCAGGAATAGAATTTTTGGCTGTTTCTGATCGAGGTTGACTTTGGTTATCGGAAGAGGAAAAATAGTTTTGGGCAACGGTAATGGAGTGAGAGAGTACCCCTTGAGTCTGAAAAAAAGCAGATTCCAAAAACGTTGGATCAGCTTCTAAAGCTAAAACGCCAGTCAACATCAACGCCAATATAAAAGGGCGGGGCTGCTTCTTGTTTACAGTTGGAGTCGCTCTCCTGTGATGTTTGGAGTGGCTGGATTTCATGGGGAAGCATCCACAAATACTTAACAACTTATGGCACAGTTGACACAGATGTCCTAACATTTGTTTCCCCAGATCCACTCAAATCGTGTAATCAGGGAAAAACCTGATTTTTAGAATGTAGATTAGTCTAAAATCTCACCCGGTATCATCGCCTGCGCCCCATCCTAACATACAGATTGCTGAATTGCCCACTCTTTGAGTTCACTGATTCCAAGCCTGGTATTGTAAGAATACAGCTACAAATTAGGAGTCAATGCAGATGGACATTTTGTTAGAAGGAGGAGCGGTTTTACGCGAACGGGATTATACGTTAATTATTGATAGTAGTAATAGTATGGCGACGATGGAAAAATCGGAAGGAAAAAGTCGTTGGGATTTGATTCAAGAATCGATTTTAGCGATCGCTAGTTATTGTGAACAAATTGATCCCGATGGTATTACGCTTTACTTATTTTCTGATACATTTCAACGTTATGATAAAGTCACTTCTGAAAAAGTTATCCATATTTTTCAGCACCATCAACCCTCTGGAAAAAATCGTTTATCTCCGGTGTTAAAAGATGCCACCAATCACTATTTTGAACGACGGGCTACGGAACAAACCAAACTCAATGGCGAAACGATTATTATTATTACTTCGGGAGAAATTGAAAGCCCCACTGATCTCCGACAAATTATTATTGATTCAGCGAATCAACTCAACCGAGATGAAGAATTAGCCATTGAACTAATTCAAGTGGGTTCTAATTTGGATGTGACTCATTTTTTCCAGACTTTAGATGATGATTTACAAAGTCAGGGGGCTAAATTTGATATTTGTAATACCATTACTTTATCTGATTTAGGTTCCATGAGTTTAACCGATGTCTTGCTTAAAGCCATTGTTGATTAAACCTTAAACTTTTCGGTAGATAGGATTTTTTTGCGGATTGATTTCGACATCTATTGTATTTTGACAAATATCATTCTATTGACTTTTAGAGGTTAATCATCATGATGGAATCCTCCTTACAAATGCTCGTAGATCAGTCTATCAAAACATTGGATTCTATTTTAATTAATGAAAACTTGCCCCCATCTGAACGGGCAGCCGTTGCCTTTAAAATCTTAGAAATGGCACGGAGTATTACACCAATAACTGCATCTGATCCTCGTTCTCCTGCATTAGAAACCCAGCCTTTATTGTTACCCAAGCTTAATTTTACTGACCCTAAACTGTTTTTACATTTAGCAGCTTATCGAGATGCTGAACTTATTCCGACCCTAAAAGATGCGCTTAAAAAAGCCCATCGCCCCGAAAAAATATCCTTTGGAATTGTTTGGCAATTTCTGCCTGGAGAAGATGAAAGTATTACCGAAAAAGTTCAGGAATTCCCCTGTAAAATGATCGAAATTGATGCCCGAAAATCCCTCGGTGTGTGTTGGGCAAGATCCCTGGGTCAAAGCTTACTTCATGATGAAGATTTTATTTTACAATTAGATAGTCATCATCGGTTTGTCGAAGGCTGGGATAGTTTATTATTGCAACAACTCGCCCAATGTCCGAGTCCCAAACCCGTGCTTTCTGCCTACACTCCTCCTTATATTCCCCCGGATGAAATTCCCCCCGGATATCCCTGCACTCGTTTAACAGCCCATCATTTTGATGAACATGGTATCCTGAGTTTTATTGCCGGAGAAAGTCTAGCTTCCTGTTCTGAACCCCCGTTAGGAATGTTTCTAGCTGGAGGATTTATTTTCGCCCCCCGACAATTTTATTTAGAAGTTCCCTATGATCCCTTTCTGTATTTTCGAGGAGAAGAAATTACCCTTTCAACCAGAGCTTGGACAAAAGGATGGGATATTTTCTATCCTTATCAAATTACAATTTATCACTATTATACTCGCACCAATGCTAAAAAACATTGGGATATTAATTCAGAATGGTACAAACTAGAACAAAAATCCAGAGAACGTATCAAAAAAATCTTACGAATTACCCCGTTAGAATCAGATAATTTAGAAATTTATGATCTAGGAAATATTAGAAGTTTAGAAGATTATCAAAGCTTTTGTGGGATTAATTTCAAAAACCAAGAAATATCAGAAACAGCCTCTAAAGGAATTCCCACAAAATCAGTCATCAGTAATTCGTAATTCGTAATTAATTAACTCTTTTCATGTTTAATCACAGATCTCAATCTTTAGGTAAACTTTATGGTATTGGTGCTGGGCCAGGTGATCCTGAATTAATCACCTTAAAAGGGTATCATCTCTTGCAAAAAGTTCCCATTGTGGCTTTTCCGGCTGGAATTGGGGATAAACCCGGTATCGCTGAACAAATCATCACCCCTTGGTTAAACTCAGATCAGCTTAAACTCCCCTTAACCTTTCCCTACATCCAAGATGATGCCCTACTTAACCAAGCATGGCAACAAGCCGCCGAAACCGTTTGGCCCTATTTGCAACAAGGACAGGATGTGGCCTTTGTTTCTGAAGGGGATGTGAGTTTTTATAGTACCTTCACCTATTTGGCACAAACCCTGCAAAAATTCCGTCCTGAAGTGGTAGTGCAGGCCATTCCTGGAATTTGTTCTCCCCTCGCGGCGGTAGCGAGTTTGGGTATTCCCCTAACAATTCGGGATCAACGGTTAGCGATTTTACCTGCAATTTATGCGATCGCCGACTTAGAAACAACTCTGCACCAGGCGGATGTTGTGGTGTTGATGAAAGTTAGTTCCGTTTATCAGCAAGTTTGGGACGTTTTACAACGGTACAATTTGCTAGAACACGCTTATGTTGTCGAAAGGGCGACCCTGCCTAACCAAGTAATTTATACTGGGTTAAGCGATCGCCCCCATTTACATTTATCCTATTTTTCCATCCTGATCGTCAAAACCAAACCCTAGCTCACAAAATCAAGCAAACGTGCTAAAACAGATAGGTCAATAATAATAAAAAGGGGAGTACCGGAAGTAGGGCAAGCGTCCTCACTTGCTAACAGTCAACAGTCAGTAGAGACGCTTCATTGCAGTCTGTACACAGTCAACAGTTTAAGATTTAAAGTTTATTATGACGGCTTCTACAGCATCTTTTATTGAATCTGTACCGCCCACCTTCCGCCAGCCTGTTCTGTTGTGTGTGTTGGCATCCTTGGGGGTTCATGGCTTATTTGCTGCCAATATTCAACATATTAATTTCTATTCTAAATCCATTAAATTACCCCCAACAGTTCAAGTGGTTGAACTCTCCCCCGAACAAGTTAGTCGCGTTTATCCAGCGACTTCTCCCAAACTATCCTTCACACCCTTAAAATCCCTCTCCCCGTCCCTATCTATTCTTCCAGTCCCTTCGGCCGATAATATTGTTCCCCCGCCTGCACCCGAAGACTTTATGCAGGCTTCGTCCCTTCCCGTATGGCCAACTAATATTCCCTTACCCCCCCCCGGTAATTCCCCCGGTTTACCGACCTATCGTTTACCTCCAGTTGTTTCTCAAGGGTCTAATTCCAATAATATTAATTCGGGTTCTATTGGATTTTCCCCTAACTCTAATCCCTCTTTATCCTTTGTTCCAGGGCCACCTTTAAGCTTTGATAACTCCAATCTTCCCCCCTCTGAACAACCCGGACAATTAAAACAACAAGGAAGTTTACCTCAAGGCGATGAATTGGCGTTGCGACAACAATTAATTCGAGAATTGGGTCAGGATGTTGATTGTCCACCGATGTTTAATAATGCTAATTGCACCCCCAAAACCCCCAATCAAAACGATAATACTAACACTCCCCCCAATACCCCACCCCCTGAAAATAATCCTAATGTTCAACCGTCTAACCCCAAAGGTTCAATTCTGGCGGGACTAGAGAAGGGTTTACAACAACAACCCCCTAATTCCAACCCGAAGACCCCCGAAGGTACAGTAAACGAACAACAAACGGCGATGTTAGAAGGCGGAAATGCCTATCTTAATTGGGTGAATGGTTTACTGACAAACTATCCGAATTTAGAAATGACCTCCCCCATCGTTGCTAACCGTTTATATCCGGCTGCGGCTTGTGAACAAAAGTTAACAGGGAAAGCATTAGTTGGGGTGGCGGTGAGTGAAACGGGAGAAATTGTACAAGGGCCAGAAGTTTTATTAGCCACAGGTTCTCCGGTACTGGATGATGCTGCAAAAGCGGCTGTTGGGGAAATGAAGTTTGACCCGACAAATTCACCTAAAGCCTATCAAATTCAATTTCTGTTCAATAGTGAGGAGAATTGCAAAACCGTTAATAATCAAACCCCCGAACCTGCTAATACCCCTGCGGCTTCTCCCCCACCCCCAGCACAACCAACTCCACCGACCTCGGAAACAGAACAACCTGCTAATCCTGTTGAACAAAAACCCCCAGAGTCTCCCCAGTTAACCCCAGAACCTCAGCCTGAATCTAATCCTTAAATTAAAAGTTAGGAGTGGACTAACGACGAGCTTTTTTACGAGCTTTTCCTTCTCTTAATCCACTCCAACCGATGGTTAGATAACAACTGGCTAATAGCAAACTGGTTAAACCAATTCTGACATTGGATTTAAAACTTCCTTGTTTAGATTTCGTTTCGGCTTGCCGACGTCGTTCTTCAATATCCCGTTTAAATTGTTCATTTAATGCTGTGGCTTGCAGTTTTAAAGCATCGGGATTCTTTTTAAATTGTTCTAAGCGTTCTAATTCTTCCGGCGTTAGTTGTTGACTTGTGACATATTCTTCTAGTTTTTGATTATTTTGTAATAAATCTGTCATTTGAGTCTGTTGAAGTTGCAACTGTTCAGACACTTGTTTTTTAGCCTGTTCAGCTTCTTGATTAGCCCGTTCAATGGTTTGATTACTGGCGGCAGACACACTACTGACATGAAGGGGAATTAATAATAGATAAATAACTCCCAAAATCGCAGAAATCAAATAAACCCAAAATTTTAAACTATTAAATTTGGATTGATTATCATCGGCTGAAATTCCCGCTAAATCCTCTAATCCATAGGCACAAAACATTAAGGCGATCGCTAAAACAGGAATAATTCCCTGCTCAACCATTTGGCTTGTAAACTGAACTTGCCATTCCACATCTCCTAGTTGCAGAGGAAAAAATAGTAAGACAATATTAACAACCGAAACAAAAAATAAAATTACTCCTGCTAATTTTAAAAACCCAGCTGCTTGAGATGGAATTTTACTGGAATTTGTGGATTTCATAATCAGATTTTTCCAAAATAACTATTCCTTAATAGTCTCAGGTTTAAAATTACCTGGGATTGCAAATCTTCCTGATATTACCTCAAAATGTTCTCCCTTGGCTGATTTCGTTCCCTGAGCCATTGACTTAACCCATTATAATACCCGTATTTGTACGGAAACAGCAATTTATCTAGTATCCGATTTTACTTTACATAAACTTTGTAAATGCTTTGATAATTTTACCTGAGTTTTACATTTTTCCATTGACCCAGACAAGTTGAGAGAGTTATAATCAAAGAAGAAAAAGGTTAGTGCGTTCCCTTGATACTGATGGGAGAACACCATAACCATTACTGTAAACTCATAAATTTTTATCTCCCCTAACTCAAAAATACACCTGTCAGCACCCCGCACTGAAGTGACGGGGCTTCATGCCCCCCACTTCAGTTAGTTGACCAGCCTAAGTCTTAACTGACTACGTTTTTTGAGTCATGACACCCTGTGGATGCGTAGCTAGTCCCTGGCTCTGTCGTTAGTAGTTAAACAGTTTTACGAGGGGTAAGACAGTGCTACTAGCCTAACAAGCTCTTAAAACATTGGCGAAGCTAACTTTACCCTAGAAATAGGT
>CAITND010000039.1 GCA_903893625.1 uncultured Oscillatoriales cyanobacterium | reverse complement strand
GGGAATGGGGAATGGGGAATGGGGAATGGGGAATGGGGAATGGGGAATGGGGAATGGGGAATGGGGAATGGGGAATGGGGAATGGAGGAGAGGTTAATCCGGTCGTACCAATAATCAGCTAACCAGCAACAAAACATAAGGAGAGGGAGGAGGATGAATGATCACCTAAAAACTAAAGCCCAATTAATAGCTGAGTTAAAGGTGTTACGGGCGCAAGTGACAACGCTTCAACAAACAGCAGAACAGGGGAGGCTGCCCGGAAAATTTTGGTTAGCAAACCGCTCCAAATCAAAGGTTAATCGTCAATCTTTGCAGATTGTATTTGTAGAGGATTCCGAGGTTGATCGCAGTATTTACAAACGATTTCTTAAACAGAATATTGAGTATACTTATAATATTATTGAATTTAATTTAGGTGAAGAAGCTTTAAGTTGGTGTCAACAAAATCAGCCAGATATTCTGTTATTGGATTACAGTTTACCCGATATGGACGGGTTAGAGTTTTTAAAAGAACTTCGTAAATATCGGGAAAAAACTCAGCTTCCTGTCCTAATTATGACCGCCCAGGGAAGTACAGAAATTGCCGTTGAATTGATCAAACAGGGGGCTCAAGATTATTTAGATAAAAGTGCGATTACTGCGGATAGTTTAAATCGAGCGGTTAATTATATCATTGAAAAAACACAATTGCTTCAGAAACAGGAATGGCAACAACAACGCCAACAACTGATCACTAAAACTGCCTTATCCATTCGTCAGTCCCTAAATTTAACAGAAATTCTTCAGACCACCGTTACAGAAATTAGACAAATTCTGCAAAGCGATCGCGTGATTGTCTATCAATTTCAACCTAATCGCTGTGGTATCGTCATCAAGGAATCTATTTCTGATCCTGCCTTATCCATTCAAGGGCTGATAATGCCCGAAGAACACTTTCCCCCCACCTGGGTAACACCCTACCAACAGGGACGGACAAGGGTTATGCAGGATATTTACACCGATCCTGGCTTAAGCGACTGTCATCGAGAGTTTCTGGAACACTTACAAGTCCGTAGCAATCTCATCGTTCCCCTGCTATTTCAAGATCATCTTTGGGGGCTATTAATTGCCCATCACTGTACCGCTCCTCGATATTGGACAACAAATGAAGTGGACTTAATGAATGAATTAGCCACTCAAGTTAGTATTGGCATTCAGCAAGTCACCTTACTCGAAAAACTACAACAGGAATTATTAGAACGAACACAGGCAGAAATTGCATTACAACAAAGTGAAGAACACTTCAAAACGGCTGTAGCCGCCGCCGATTTAGGAACCTGGTGTTTGAATGTAGCCACCCAAACCTCCACCGTATCTGACCGTTTTAAACAGATTTTTGGCTTTCCGACTACCCCAGGAAGGTTGACCTTTGACTCCATCATGCAACGCATTCATCCCGATGATCGTCACCTGGCGACAGAAGGTATCGGACAAGCGATCGCCCATCAACAGCCCTATAACGCCGAATATCGAATTATTTGGCCTGATGGTACAGTCCACTGGATTTTGGCAAAAGGCAAAGCTTCCTGTGATCAACAGGGTAATGTCGTTACCGTCACGGGCTGTGTGCTTGATCTCACGGAGCGGAAACAACTCGAAAGCCAGTTGCAAATCAGCGAGGAACGTTTAAAACTGACCCTAGAGTTAACAGGAATTGGCGGTTGGGATTGGAATCTGCAAACTCAAGAGATTGTATGGAATGATAATCACTTCCGGCTATTGGGATTAGACCCAGAAACGGCTGTAGCTAACTATCCTACCTGGCGACAACACATCCATCCTGATGATTTGGAACGAGTGGAATTGCTGTTACAACAGTCGATACAAACTCAAAACTTCTACACGGCAGAATATCGGGTGATCTGGCCCGATGGGAGTTGCCATTGGGTCTGGGCCGCAGGAAATATGCTCAGGGCGCAACAGACCCGAATGTTAGGGGTGATCATCGATATTACTCCTCAGAAACAGGCAGAAATAGCCCTACTAGAACGGGAAGAAACCCTGCGGCTATTTTTTAGCTATGCTCCAGTGGGAATTGCCATGCTGGATCAGAATTTGCATTATGTAATGGCGAGTCAACGCTGGGTTGATGATTATCAATTAGAGTCAATTGCATCAATTTTAGGGCGATCGCATTATGATATTTTTCCTGAAATTCCTGAACGCTGGAAACAAATTCATAAACGGTGTTTAGCGGGAGCGATTGAAAAATGTGATCAAGATCTATTCCTGCGTTCCGATGGTAGTGAACAATGGATACGCTGGGAAGTTCGCCCTTGGTATAACAGCAGGGGTGAAATTTGCGGAATTACTGTTTTTTCTGAAGATATTACCGAACGCAAACAACTGGAAAAAAATCTACAAACCAGTGAAGAACGGTTTCGCCTCACCCTAGAATTAACCAGTATTGGATCTTGGGATTGGGATTTACAAAGAAATGAATTAACCTGTAATGAGAATCAATTAAGGTTATGGGGACTACCACCAGGAAGTCAAGCCCCTGATGAACAAACCTGGAGAACTTTAGTCCATTCTGATGATATTCCCATCATCGAACAAAGCATCGAAAACACCCTACAAAATCACGCTTTATACAATGTCGAATATCGCATTTATTGGCCGGATGGGAGTTGCCATTGGATGTTAGGAAAAGGGCATCTGATCATTGATGCTAAGGGTCAACCCATCCGAATATTAGGAATTACCCTAGAAATTACGGAGCGTAAACAAGCAGAAATTGTTCTACAAAACCTGAATACAGAACTGGAAGCTCGAGTTCAAGAACGCACAGAAAAACTAACTGAAGTTAACAGTCGTTTGCAAGAAGAACTGTTTAAACGAGAAATCATTGAACAAGAACTCAGACAACGGGAACAACTGCTGAAAAGTTTTTTTGATGCCGCATCTGTTGCCAATATTGGATTAGGAATTCATGATGATCAGTTGCGCTTTATCCAAATTAATCAAGCCTTGGCTGATATGAATGGTTATTCCATTGAAGCTCATCTGAATCATTCGATTTTAGAACTCCTCCCAGACATGGCTCCTAAGATTTTGCCCCTGCTACAAATGGTACAAGCCACAGGAGAAGCAGTATCTAATTTAGAAATAGCAATGGCTTTACCCCAACAACCTGAAGTCATGCGCTATTGGTTAGTTTCTTGTTTTCCAATTCCAGGAATAGCCAGAAATCGGAATGCTGTTGGTAAGATTATCGTCGAAATTAGCGATCGCAAACGCATTGAAATGGAGCGAGAAAAACTGATTGATATTTTAGAAGTAACTTCCGATATTGTCGGTACGGCTGAAGTCAATACACTGCGAATGGAGTATCTCAATTTATCCGGTCATCGAATATTGGGACTATCTGAACAGACACCGATTAATCAAATTCCGATCTCTAATTTTCACCCTCAATGGGCTTGGGAAATGGTTCGAGATCAGGGAATTCCCACTGCTATCCGAGAGGGGGTTTGGATAGGAGAAACGGCTATTTTAAGGACAGACGGAGAAGAATTTCCGATTTCTCAAGTCATAATTGCTCATACTTTCGGGACGGATAAAGTCCAATCCATTTCTACAATTAGCCGGGATATTACCCAGCAAAAACAGATAGAAGCTAACTTGCGAGAATCAAATCGACGTTGGCAATTCCTTCTCGATAATGTGGAGTTAATTGTTGTGGGTTTGGGTGATCAAGGTCAGATTGAATATGTTAACCCTTTCTTTCTGAAACTGACTGGATATGCGGAAGCAGATGTGTTAGGAAAGTTTTGGTTTGATCAGTTTATTCCTAAGAGTCAAAAATTAGAATTGAAGAAGGCGTTCCAAGAAATTATGGCAAATCATTTCCATTCCCATTACCAAAATTCTATTATTACTCAATCGGGAGAGGAACGAATGATCGCCTGGAATAATACATTATTACGGGATGTTGAAGGTAATACTATTGGTACAATTAGTATTGGAGAAGATATCACCGAACGCTATCAACTGGAACGAATGAAGGCTGAATTTATCTCCATTGTCAGTCATGAATTGCGAACCCCTCTCACCTCAATGCAAGCGGGTTTGAGTTTACTCCATAGCAACATTATTACACCGACTTCGGCGGAAGGGAAAACTACCCTTGACATTGTGATGACCGGGGTAAATCGGTTAGTCCGTTTGGTGAATGATATTTTGGATTTAGAGCGTTTGGAATCGGGCAAAATTCGTTTGGAAATTCGCCCCTGTGATGTTACCATGCTAATTGATACTGCCATTGCTCAAATGCAAGAGCAAGCCAATCAAGGCGAAATAGTCCTTGAAAGTCATGCTCAACCCTTTGAAATTGATGCCGATCCAGATCGATTGTTGCAAGTGCTGATCAATCTTCTCAGTAATGCCATTAAATTCTCTCCCAATAGTTCCAGAATTTGGCTTTCAGTAGAACTTCATCACTCCCTTTCCGCCGACGAATTGAAGCAAAAGAAAGCGGGTTATGCAAAAACCCCAGGGGAAATTAAGTCGAGAAACGTCTCAGACTTCCTATTATTTACCGTCCGAGATCAAGGACGGGGAATTCCGAAGGAAAATCTGGAAAACATTTTTGAACGATTTCAACAAGTCGATGGTTCTGATTCCCGCGAAAAAGGTGGAACAGGTTTAGGATTAGCAATTTGCCGCAGCATTATTCAACAACACGGTGGACAGATTTGGGTTGAAAGTCGTGTTGGAGAAGGCAGTACGTTTTATTTTACGATTCCGAGTGAACATGAAGCGAATTCTAGTGATTGATGATGATTGGGCAATTGGTCAAATTGTGCAGATTTCTTTAAAAGCAATTGCAGGTTGGGAAGTGATTATCGCCACATCGGGTCAGGCGGGAATTGACAAAGCCTTGATAGAAAATCCCGATGCCATTCTATTAGATATGATGATGCCGGGAATGGATGGGGTAACGACGTTAAAGCATTTGCGAGAGCATTCTCTGTTTGAATCTCTTCCGATTATTTTATTAACCGCAAAAGTTCAAATGGACGAGAAACAAAAATACAGTGAACTTCCGATTATGGGGATGATTACTAAACCTTTCACCGCCCCAGATTTAGTTCAACAAATGCGATCGCTTTTAAATTGGGCTGAAAATGAATAAGGGTTAAATCGGTGAACAGAAACAGATTGATATTATAGCAGGGAACAGGGAACAGGGGTAATACTTCTGGTTGTTTCATATCAGTATTAAAATGTTACAACCTATTTAGGGTTGCTATAGCAGTAATCCCTATTGCCTATTGCTATAAATGTTGCGATCAGCTGTAACTGTTTAGCATCTTCCGCAAGAAGCCCCACGACTGACCCGATAGGGCAGCGTGGGATGAATTGCGGTCAGGGATTATCGGAACAATCAGGTTGATTTTGATTCTCGATATATCGTCTCAGGGTTGAAATAGTTATTCCGCCACAACTTGCAACAAAGTAAGAACCATTCCAAAAAACATCTTTCCAGTAAAAAGAACTTAAATAACCAGAGAATTCTTGCCTGAGTTTTCGAGATGTCACGGATTTGAGGTTGTTAACTAAATTACTCAGAGCGATATCTGGATGATATTGAAAAAGAAGGTGAACATGATCATCCTCGCCATTGAATTCAATTAATTTACAATCCCACTTTTGAAGTAATTCTTCAAGGATTTCATGTAGCCGATTCAGCATTTCAAGAGTAAAAACCCTCCGTCTGTATTTGGTCGTCAAAACCAAGTGAACCTTGAGATCGCTAACAGATCTACCTTTACTGACAAAATCATTTTTCATGATTCCCCACATTTTAAAACTTGTGTTATAGTCAGTGTATAGCAAAATCATAGCACCCAAACAAGGAGGTGATTTAAAGTGCTGAAGGCTACAAAGGTTAGACTCTATCCAACAACAGAACAGGGATTGGCGTTAACCAAGTCATTTGGTTGTGCAAGATGGTATTGGAATTTTGCCTTAAATGCCTGTGTTCAGCACTATCAAGAAACTGGCAAAAGTCTAAAATTAGCATCTTATAAGGGAATGCTCCCTCAACTCAAGAAAGAATATCCTTGGCTCAAAGAAGATTGCTACTCATCGGTTCTCCAATGTGTAGCTCTAAACCTAGATAGAGCTTACAAGAATTTTTTTGAGGGACGAGCTAAATTTCCCAATTTCAAATCTAAACATCACAAGCAATCAATTCAGTATCCCCAAAGTGTTACTGTTAACGGTGAATACCTAAAAGTCCCTAAGATTGGTGAAATTAAAGCAATATTTCACCGAGAGATTACGGGGAAAATTAAAACAGTAACAATCTCCAAGACTTCGACTGATAAATACTTTGCTTCTATCTTATGTGAAGTAGAAGGAACCGACGTTAAGCAGTTAGGAGATAAGATTATTGGAATTGATTTGGGGTTAAAAGATTTCGCAATTACTCATAATGGAGAGAATGCAACTAAATATGCTAACCCCAAGCATTTATACCGTCATCAGAAAAATTTAGCCCAAAAACAGAAAAAACTCTCTCGAAAAACTAAAGGCAGTAAATCGAGAGAGAAGTTTAGAAAAACTGTAGCTAAGGTTCATGAGAAAATCACCAATTCCCGCCAAGATTTCTTGCACAAATTATCAAGAAAGTTGGTAAGCGAAAGCCAAGTGATTGTCGTTGAAAACCTCAACGTCAAGGGGATGGTTAAAAACCGGAAGCTATCAAAAGCTATATCTGATGTGGGTTGGGGAAAATTTGTCAATTTTATTGATTACAAGTTGAAGCAAAAAAATGGCGAACTTGTAGAAATTGATCGCTTTTTCCCTAGTTCCAAAACTTGTTCCTGTTGCGGTTATATCCTAAGTGAGTTGTCTCTGGATGTTAGAGAATGGGATTGCCCAAATTGTCAAACTCATCATGACCGTGATGAAAACGCTGCATTAAATATCAGGAACGAAGGCATCAGAATATTAACTGAAGGCGGAGGGAACCCCGTCTTTGCCGATGGAGGCTGTGTAAGTCCACCTGCTTGTAAAAGTAAGGGGCATCGGTCTGTGAATTCGGAAGCCTACACCGACCCGATCAGGGCGGTGTAGGTAGTTCACGGAATCCAATCTGATCAAATTGAGAAGAAAATCCGGTTATAAAATTTTGCAAATTTTTTTCATTTATCAATGATTAATGGAGTAGTATACAATTAGATGATAAACGCGAAACACCCTCCCAGAGCCACTTTTTCGGGGGGGGGGGGGGGAGATGTAGCAAAAAGCAATTTTTTCTAGTCTTATATTAATTGTTAAATTTTTATTAAATTCACAAATAATTCATAAATTTTTTCTAGGTTGATGTTATAGACAGACAATTCCCAGAGAAACCAGTATGTATAAAATATTAACAATTGAAAGTGATTGCTTTCTCTTAGAGATTTTATCAGAGTGGATAATTTCAGTTGGCTTTTTTCCTCTGAAAGCAAGTACATTGCACCAAGGGTTTGAACTTCTAAACAAAGACAATCCTGATCTTATTTTATGTAATTACAAACTTCCTGATGGCAATGGATTAGAATTTCTGCAAAAAATTAGACTGGATGTGAAAACCCAAAATATTCCGTTTGTTTTAATTGCTGGAGCCGAATTAAAGCCCTTTAAAGATTGGCAGGTTAATTACTTACCAAATTCGATTTTATACAAACCCTTTTGGCCGCAAATGTTGTTAGAAACCCTGCATCTTTATTTACCAATTTCATCGGATATTAACCTCATCTGTATTTAAGAAGGAGTAGGGGGAGAAGAGGAGCAGGGGAGCAGGGGGAGCAGGGGCGAGGTCTCCTCGCCAGTCAACAGCCAACAGTCAACAGTCAACCGTCAAAATTTATATGTATAATCATCAAGAGGATCTGGAAATTACCATTAATATTGCCATCACTTTGCTAAGGGATAAGAATCTGAAAAATCTTGTCATCCTCAAAAATTTTCTGACTTTTATTCCTAATCCCAACCATATTAAAGAAGTATTGACTAAAGCTGTTCAAGAGGTTGTCAATAGTTGTCCAGAAACAACCCATTGGTTACTGCAACATCCTCACTGTTTAGAACCAGAAGTCAAGGTTCAAGACGTGATTCATCAAGAAATAGCGAATAAATTTATATCTTTGGGATTAACTTTAGAAGAATTTAGTTTTGATTCTAAGGGCTATCTGGTTCTTCCTGACTCTCTCAAACAAGTGTTTTTAAATCGTTCAAAAATTTCCCCCCATAATTATGATGTTAATTTGGTTTTATACCTTCTGCACATTCCCAAGTCAGTCGAGAGCGTTTAATTCTTAATTCCGGTTGTAGCAATTCCGCGAATAAATTGTTTTTGTCCTAGCAAAAATAATACAATCACCGGAATCGAAGAAATTACCACTGCCGCCATTAATAAGGGCCAACTACTGGTATATTGTTCTTGAAATTCAGCTAAGACTAACTGCACGGTTTTTAATTCGGGTTTAGTTGTAAAAACCAGAGGTTTAAATAAATCATTCCATTCCCCAATAAAGGTAAATAAAAATAACGTGATTAGAGCAGGTTGAGCTAGAGGTAACATAATTTGCCATAAAATCTGCCATCGATTTGCCCCATCTAAGGCGGCGGATTCTTCTAATTCCACTGGAATTGTCAAGAAATATTGACGCAAAAGAAATATTCCAAAACCATTTACAGCCGTTGGTAAAATTAAAGCCCAATAGGTATTAAGCAGGTGTCCCCACTTCAAGACTAAAAAAATTGGAATTACCAATAATTGAAACGGAATTACCAGGGTTGCAATCACAATCAATAATAGGGTTTGTCGTCCTGGGAACTGTAACCGAGCTAAGGCATATCCCGCTAAGGCAGAGGTGATGACTTGAAATGCGGTGACGCCTAAAGCCACTAACGTCGAATTCGCAAACGCCAGGAGAAAGCGACCTCGATGCCAAGCTTCTTGATAGTTAGTCAGGGTGAATTGGGTATCTCCAACGCTGTTGGGGGTGGAAAAGGAAGTCAGCAAGACCACGAATAACGGTAATAATATAACTCCAGCCCCAAGTAACAGTAGAGCCCAACTGCATCCCACTAATATTTTTTCGCGTGTAATTGCTTTTTTCATAAGTAACTAAAACGTGGGTTTTGTGCGAGAATCGCTATAAGCTTAATTAAGTAGTTTCTCAAAAAATCCACTCTCCAACCCGATCTTAAGGTTGCCCCAAAAAAGGGGAGAGAGTTTGTAAACTAGCAATAATAACTCTTATGTGATGAGGAGATTGTACATCTATGCCACAGCTTGAAGCCATTCTAGCGATTGACTTCCACTCAAAAACCTATAAGGATGCCTATAGCCGGATTAACGCCATTGTGATTGAAGGAGAACAGGAAGCCTACGACAATTACATCAAGCTGGGTGAAATGTTACCAGAGCGTCAAGAGGATTTAGCGGGTTTAGCCAAAATGGAAATGCGCCATAAAAAGGGGTTTCAATCCTGTGGTAAGAACTTAGCCGTCACGCCGGATATGGAATTTGCCCGTGAGTTCTTTTCTACCTTGCACGAAAACTTTAAAGATGCAGCCGCCGAAGGTAAACTCGTCACCTGCTTGCTGATTCAATCTTTAATTATTGAATGCTTTGCGATCGCAGCTTACAACATTTACATTCCCGTTGCAGATGATTTCGCCCGCAAAATTACCGAAGGGGTGGTTAAAGACGAGTATCTGCACCTCAATTTTGGCGAAGAATGGCTGAAAGCGCATTTTGAAGCGTCCAAAGCGGAACTCGAAGTAGCAAACCGCCAAAATCTTCCGATTATTTGGAGAATGCTCAACCAAGTGACCGATGATGCTCACATTCTGGGAATGGAAAAAGAAGCATTAGTCGAGGATTTCATGATTGCTTATGGGGAAGCTCTAAGCAATATCGGGTTTTCGACCCGCGATATTATGCGGATGTCCGCCTACGGTCTAGTCACCGCCTAAAATACCCTTTGGATTTTAGATTCAGTAGAGACGTTGCACTGCAACGTCTGTACAAAAACTTCCAAAGTTAAAATCTAAAATTCATCTTAAAATTTATAGTTGAATCATGTTTGGTTTAATCGGTCATCTTACCAGCCTAGAACACGCCCAAGCCGTAGCCAGAGATTTAGGATATCCTGAATATGCTGACCAGGGGTTAGATTTTTGGTGTAGCGCCCCGCCTCAAATCGTTGATGATATTAAAGTCACGAGTATTACAGGCCAAACCATTGAAGGCAAATATGTGGAGTCATGTTTTTTGCCCGAAATGTTAGCTAGTCGTCGAATAAAAGCAGCCACTCGCAAAATCATTAATGCGATGGCTCATGCTCAAAAAAATGGCATTAATATCACAGCTTTAGGAGGATTTTCCTCGATTATTTTTGAAAATTTTAACTTAGAACAAATTCAACAAGTTCGTAATATTAAGTTAGAGTTTGAACGATTTACAACCGGAAATACCCACACGGCTTATATTCTCTGTCGTCAGGTAGAAAATGAAGCCGCTAGGTTAGGGATTGATTTAGCTAAGGCTACCGTTGCTGTTTGTGGAGCCACAGGGGATATTGGCAGTGCGGTTTGTCGTTGGCTCAACCGCCACACAGAGGCCGGAGAATTGTTATTAATTGCCCGTGATAAAGAACGCCTAAATGCTTTACAGGAAGAATTAGGGCGGGGGAAAATCATGGGATTAGAAGAAGCTTTACCCCAAGCGGATATTATTGTTTGGGTGGCTAGTATGCCTAAAGGGGTAGAAATTAATCCTGATACATTGAAAAAACCCTGTTTGCTGATTGATGGTGGTTATCCTAAAAATTTAGCGACAAAAATCCAGCATCCTGAAATTTACATTTTAGATGGGGGAATTGTTGAACACTCCCTTGATATTGACTGGAAAATTATGAAAATTGTCGATATGAAGTTACCCGGTCGTCAACTATTTGCCTGTTTTGCAGAATCAATGTTACTAGAATTTGAGAAAATTTACACCAATTTTTCTTGGGGTAGGAATCAAATTACTGTTGAAAAAATGGAACACATTGGCGCAGTTTCTATTAAACATGGGTTTAAACCTTTAGCTTTGCCATTGTAAGGAATTAGTAATCAGTAATCAGTAATCAGTAATCAGTGGTTATTAGTTCTTAGATCTTTATTGTTCCCCATTTAAGAACGTCTCTATTAGTAGTGATGTGTTCAAATCAAATTCTATGTATTTCACTTGGCTAGATAGTAATTCTTGGTTACTGGAAATAAGCGGAAAAAATATTCTGATAGACCCTTGGTTAGTGGGTGCATTAACCTTTGGGAATCTGAATTGGTTATTTAAAGGGGAAAGACGAAACCCTCGACCTATTCCGCAAAAGATTGACTTAATTTTATTATCTCAAGGATTAGAAGATCATGCTCATCCTGAAACCTTAAAACAATTAAATAAAAATATCCCCGTTGTGGGTTCTCCCAATGCGGCAAAAGTTGCTCAAGGATTAGGATATACTCAAGTTCGAGCTTTGGAACATGGAACAACCTATTGTTTAGAAAACCAGATTGAAATTAAAGCACTTCCCGGTTCTCCCATTGGCCCAACAACTATCGAAAACGCCTATCTTTTAAAAGATTTAACAACAGGAAATACTGTTTATTATGAACCTCATGGATATCATGCTCCTGTATTAAAAGAAATGGCGGCTATTGATGTTGTCATTACCCCTTTAATTAATATTAGTTTACCGTTAGTGGGGTCAATTATTCGCGGACAACAAACGGCGTTAGACTTAGCAAAATTAGTTCATCCCCAGGTGATGTTACCCACCGCCGAAGCCGGGGATGTGGTCTATGAAGGGTTGTTAGTTTCCCTCTTAAAAACAAGTGGAAATTTTGAAGATTTTCGCTCAATGTTAGCCAGAGAAAATCTATCCACACGGGTACTAAACCCCCAACCTGGAGAACGATTTGAGGTTTCCTTACAACAGCGTCCCGTCAGTGTGGTTTAATTCCCCAAAAAAGCAGTTTATCATCCCTTAAAGGTTACAAAATAGCAGCACAAACCGCCGCTCCAACTAATCCAACCTGGGGATTTTTTACTACATAAACAGGAACCTTTGCTAATATGGGTTTCAGGCGTCCTTTATTCAAAAATGCCTGCATAAATCCATAGGTTTCTAACAACGGTAAAATTTGAGGAGCAATGCCTCCAGCAATATATAACCCATTATATGGTAACAATTTTAACGCTAAATTTCCCGCTTCTGCTCCATAGGCTTCAACAAAAAGCTGCATGGTTTGTTCACAAAGATGATCCCGTTTTTCTAAAGCTGCTTGAGAAATTACTGCGCCGGGATCAATGGTAACTTCTCCCCCCTGAATTTGAGCTTCCCAATCTTGAATAATTTGGGCAATTTGTGGTGATTCTGGGGCAAAATTGCGATCGCGTAAAAATTGATAAATTGACACAATTCCAGGCCCAGAAACCACCCGTTCAACAGATACCCGATCAATATTATGTTTCGCTAATAAATATTTCATTAACTGAAATTCTAATTCAGAACGGGGAGCAAAATCCGTATGACCTCCCTCACAGGGATACACCTTAATTCCATTGGTTAAAGGAGTAACAAAACATTCTCCTAACCCTGTACCTGCACCAATTACACCAATGGGAGAACCCGCTTGAGGTTGTCCTTTTTGCAAGGTTAAAACATCACTTTCCGGTAAACCCGTCACCCCATAACCAATGGCTTCAAAATCATTAATTAAAGTTACAGAAGAAATGGCTAATTCTTCCCTTAAACGGAGGCTATCTAAGCGCCAAGGTAAATTCGTTAATTTCGCAGTCTGATTAACCACTGGCCCAGCAATAGCAAAACAGGCTTTTTCTGGATGCAAATACTCACCCAATTGTTCCCTTGCTTCCTGCAAAAATCTTTTTACAATCGGCACTAAATCAGGATAATCCCCACTCAAATAACGAGACTCATAGAGGGTTTCTAATCGCTCTTGCATTTGGCTTCCTTCCACAATAGCCGTCCCATCCACCAAGCGCAAAATCGTTTTTGTTCCTCCAATATCTCCAGCTAATAATAATGTCATACTTACACTAATTAAGGTTTTACCTCCTCTATTGTAACCGATCTTGATTCTTAAGTCATCTATTAATCAGCACAAAACCTTGAAACTTAACCCAAAATTGTGTAAGAATAGAGCTAGTCCAAATTATAAATACAGTCATAGAAAATAATGCTGGTGCAGTCACATTCACAAACTGAATCTTCTGTAGTCGATTCATCAAAACCAAAGATCGATTATGATATTGTTATTGTTGGGGGTGGAATTGTTGGGGCAACTTTAGCCTGTGGCTTGAAAGATTCGGGGTTGAAAATAACAATTATTGAATCCCAACAGCCAGAAGTTGCTATTAGTAAAAGACAAGCCTATGCTTTAACCCTACAAACAGGACGTATCCTCAAAGAAATTGGGGTTTGGGATGAAATCTTAGCAAAAATTACTACCTTTTATCAGATTAATTTAAGTGATTCTGATTATCCCAGGGTAGTGCAGTTTATGTGTCAAGATTTAGGAACTGATCAATTAGGATATGTCGGTGAACATGGAATAATTTTATCAGCAATGTATAAATTTTTAGAACATTGTCCGAATATTTCTTGGCAATGTCCGGCTAGTTTGAAAAATGTTAATTATCATCCCAATTTTGTAGAAGTTGAAATCGAAAATCAGGGTAATATTAACACTTTTTGTAGTAAAATTATTGTAGCAGCAGATGGTTCTAAATCTCGACTCAGAGAAGAAGCGGGAATTAAAACTCACGGTTGGAAATATTGGCAATCTTGTATTGCGATGACGATTAAAACCGAAAAATTCCATCAAAATATTGCCTTTGAACGGTTTTGGCCTAGTGGCCCAATGGGGGTTTTACCCTTACCAGGAAATCGCTGTCAAGTGGTGTGGACGGCTCCCCATGCTGAAGCCCAGGCTTTAAAAGAGTTAGATGAAACTGAGTTTTTAAAGTTATTAGAATATCGCACCGGAGGATTATTAGGAAAGTTGGAATTATTGAGCGATCGCTATGTTTATCCAGTACAATTAATGCAGAGCGATCGCTATATTCAACACCGATTAGCATTAGTAGGAGATGCCGCCCATTGTTGTCATCCCGTTGGAGGACAGGGATTAAATATGGGGATTAGAGATGCAGGAGCGTTGACAGAAGTGTTAAAAATAGCGACTCAAACAGGTGAAGATATTGGGCAAAAACGGGTGTTAAAACGTTATGAAAGTTGGCGACAAAAAGAGAATTTAATCGTTTTAGGATTAACGGATTTCTTAGATAGAACTTTCTCAGGAGATTGGACTCCAAAAGTTAGTTTACGTCGCCTAGGATTATGGGTATTAACAAAAGTGCAAATTTTACGCTATTTAGCATTACGATTAATGACAGGTTTAATCGGTCGTGCGCCAAAAATTAACCATTAAATCTATCGGTCAAGAGGAAATAAAATTGATTTTACGACGAGATTTTGTAAAATATTGTGGTAGTTTGGGACTTGCTATTTTAGGAAAAAATTTAACATCTATCACCGATGTTATCCCAACCCAAACCCCACATTTAATTATGCAGTTGGACTGGAAATATAATGTTCAATTTCCATATTAGACTGAATATCACCCTTAAAACTCATAATTCTGTAGGTTTGTAGTAGGTTTGTAGATTGGGTGACAATTGACTTGACATTGATATCAAAATATGATATCAAAGAAGAATGGCATCACGCTGGGGTGATAATGCAGGCAATTTCTCTAAAGGCAGCTAAATCTGGCAACTTTCAAATGGCAAATGGATTAAATAGTAAACAGCGTCGAACTCTAAAGGCAATCTACGCAAACCCTGTTCGGTCAGATATTGTCTGGACAGATGTTGAGAGTCTGTTTGTGGCGCTGGGTGCTACCGTCAGCCAAGGGAGAGGGTCGAGAGTGCGAGTGTTGTTAAACGGTGTAAAAGCCGTTTTTCACGAACCACACCCTGAAAAAGAGGTGTGTAAGGATGCAGTTAAAAGTGTCCGGGAATTCTTAGAGAATGCAGGGGTTGCCCCTATGTCTGAGTAGTCATTAGTAAGATGTCCAATCAGGGGCACCATCACTGGCTGCCCCAGCCCCAGATCACTAAAAGACAAACTATCTATTTAATAAAACCAGCACAATCGTGTATCACAATTTTAAAGATTTTCCCAAAAATGTTATTGTGCCGTTTCGTCATTCGACAACTGAGGCAACTATGCTAACTTACAAAGGTTATACGGCTCAAATTGAAGTAGATGCAGAAAAAGCAATCCTTTTTGGTCGCGTTTTGGACATTAAGGATGTGATTACTTTTCAGGGTAAAACTGTTGAAGAAGCGCGTCAGGCATTCCACGACTCTGTTGATGATTATTTAGACTTTTGTGAAGAGTTAGGGGAAAAGCCAGATAAACCTTTCTCTGGTAAACTGCCATTTCGGACAACACCTGAATGTCACCGTCAAATTTTTTTAGCTGCTACTAAAGCAGGTAAAAGCATTAATGCTTGGATGGAAGAAATTTTAGCAGATGCCGCTAATCGTGTTTTCCAGAATTGACGTCAACTAGAGGAGAAAACCAAATATGGCTATCATGATTCCATCTCCTATTCCAACAAAAGCGAGCGAAGGGGAAAAAAAACTTTATCAAATATTGCGCGATCAGCTAGATGATAACTTTTATGTTTGGTATGAACCCATGCTGAATAGTCGTCGTCCAGACTTTATTATTTTAGGAGCCAATTTAGGGCTGTTAGTCATAGAAGTAAAAGGCTGGTATTCTAATCAAATTAGGCAAGCAGATACTAATACTTTTGAAATTGTTTCTGTAAAAGATGATGTAGAAGGGGTAACTCGGCAAGCATCACCTTTACGACAGGCGAATAATTATCTAGATCAACTACTTAAGGAATTGCCTAAATATCGAATTCTCCAACAGCAGCAAGGTCAATATCAAGGAAAAGTGGCATTTCCGATAGGCTTGGGTGTGATTATGCCAAACATCACCCGTAAAAAAGCTGCCGAAATTAATGTGGATAGGATTCTTCCTGAACCCAAAGTTGTCTATCGAGATGAGTTTTTAAATTGGCAAAACTTATCCTCTGAAAATTTGTGTGATCGCTTGCGCCAAATGTTTACAAAAGCTGATTTCAATTTTGAATCACTAACATTAGATCAAATTAGTACCATTAAAGGCGTTCTCAATCCTGAAATGGTTATTAGAGATAAACCAGCTAAAACCACCAGTGTTAGAGGGGATTTTTGTCCTTTACCTGACGATAAAATCCTGATAACACTAGATTCAAAACAAGAGAACTTGGCACGTAAAATTCGAGAAGGTCACCGCATTTTCTTTGGCGTTTCCGGCTCGGGAAAAACTTTTCTCTTATTGGCTCGTGCTAAATTAATCCTGAATAATAATCCCGAAGCTCAAGTTTTAATCGTCTGTTTTAATGTCAGTCTGGCATCTTATTTGCGATCAGTAATCAAAAATTCAGTAGCCGCAGATCAACAAAATAGAATCATAGTAGAGAACTTTCATGAATGGGCAAAAATTGTAACTGGCAAATCTTTATCCCCTCGAAAGGGATATGATTATAATGAAGATGTAGGTCAAGAGACTTTGAAAGTGCTTGCACAAAAACAGAGTCAAAAATGGGATGCAATTTTAGTAGATGAAGCTCATACCTTTTTACCCATTTGGTTTCGCTGTTGTGTTCAAGCATTGAAAGATCCAGAAAATGGAGATTTAATGATTGTTGCAGACGGCAGTCAAAGTCTTTATAAGCGAGATAATTTTACATGGAAGGCAGTCGGAATTAACGCTCAAGGTCATACCATTAGCAAGCAATTTGATTTAGACAAAAACTATCGTAATACTCAAGAAATTCTATCAGCAGCATGGACAATGCTTAACCATTCTGCGCCTGAAGATAAAGTCTCAGAAACTGATGATATTACTTTTCCTATAGTTCTTCCTAGCCAAGCTCAACGCTCAGGTACTCGTCCACAAGTTTATGTGACTGGTTCTTCTCTAACTCAAGAACAAGTGGTGACAGAGCAAATCCAAGAATTATTAAATTCTGGCGATTATCAACCGGAAGATATAGCTGTCATTTACCGTGATAAAAATCAGATGAATTTGTTTCAACAATGTCTTACCAAAGCCAATGTTTCATTTTATTGGGTTAGCGAAGATCGGAAAAGTAAGAGAAATTATAGCCAAAGTCGTCCGGGAGTTCGATTGATTTCTAGTTTGTCATCTTTAGGTTTAGAGTTCAAAGCAGTTTTTATTATATGGATGGAAAATTTTGCCCTGTGTTCTGATAGTAGTGATGGTAGTATTCTTGCCCGTCGCCAGCTTTATGTATCCATGACTCGCGCTCAAGAATTATTGAAATTGTTTATTTGTCAAGAAAATGCGTTAATTCGAGAATTAAAAAACGACGGAAAATTCGATTTTATTTTTTTATGATCTCGTCAAAATTATATAATTGTTTAGGAGTAACTTAAAATGGTACAAATAGGAAGAATAAAATGGTTTGGTGGTTTTAATGCTAAAAGGGGAGTCGAAAATAATTATGGTTTTATTGAACGACAAGGGGAAGAACCAGATTTATATATCCACAAAAGTGAAGTAAAATGTGAATGTAGTAATTTAGTTGCGGGTAAACTTGTCAAGTTTGATTTGGTTTTTCATCCCTATAATCATCGAGAACAAGCTAAAAATTTAGAATTACTTAAATTATCAGAAGATACTGATTCCAATGTACTCGAAGCTTGTTTTGAACATCAAGACCCAGAAATATGGCAGCCGATTGTTAATCGATACTTATCTACATTATCAGCTAATGAAATCACAGCTAAAGTCATCAAAAAAATTAACAGTCTCAAGCCTAAAGAGCAATTAATTTTCATAGAATCTCTTTCTCCAGAGTTGTTGTTTTCTCCAGAGTTAAGAAACCTTAGAGATTCGTTGCCTACAGATAAGCATCTACAGCTATGTAAAAAAATGCTTCCTGCTGATGTTAATGAAAAAATATCCCAAGAATTGAGAGAAGAAATTATTGGAATTTTGGACTCTGCAAGTCATAATATTGATCGAGAATTAGCAGAAAGTATTAGATTGTTTATTCCCGATCATCCTTATTTAAAAAAAGAATTGGGAAGGGATTATTTTAATAAATTGGGAATTAAATATTTGTATCACATGACCCATATTTATAACTTAAATTCGATTTTAGAAAATGGCTTGCTTTCTCATAATCGAGCTCATCAGGGTGAGTTCATAAAAACAGATATTTCTATGCAAGAAGCTCAATATTGGAGAAAAAGATGGCATGATTATGTTCCGTTTTATTTTAATCCTAGAAATACTATGTTATATAAAAGACTGGAGCTTCAGAATCTGATTGTAATACTCGGCATTGAGCCGATGTTAATTTTAGAAGAAGGAACATTGTTTTCGGATGGAAATGTAGCAGCAGGTGCTACAAAGGTTTATAATGATATTGCTATGTTAGAACAGCTACCTTGGCAAATTATCAAGGCATCTTCATGGAATTATGAAGATCAGGAAAGAAAAGAAAGCTGTAAAAGAATTATGTGTGCAGAGGTGTTAGTACCTAACCGAGTAAATGTACAAAGCATTCTTAAAATATTCTGTAGATCACAGACTCAAAGATCAGCAATTCAACAGCTTATTCCTGATGGTGTTAACATATCAGTAGAAGTAAAAGGTTCTCTATATTTTTGAGAGTTGCAGATGATTAAGTACACAGATACAACAGTGTTTAACGTGGAATCACAAACTATTGTCAATACAGTTAATTGTGTAGGAGTAATGGGAGCAGGTTTGGCTTTAGAATTTAAACTTCGCTATCCAGATATGTATGAAGACTATCTCAACCGATGTAAGCAAACACAAGTTCGGGTCGATCGTCCTTACCTCTATCGAGGTTACGAATCACCTTGGATCATGAATTTTGCGACCAAAAATAATTGGAAGTATCCTTCAAAAATAGAATGGATCGAACAAGGATTAACTTACTTTGTCAACAACTATGAAAGAGGAAAAATTGAATCCATTGCATTTCCAAAACTCGGTTGTGATAGAGGGGGGTTAAATTGGAATGATGTTCGAGAAGTTATGGAAAAATACTTGAGTGATGTTGCTATAGATGTTTACATTTGTTTAGATCGAGAATCTCATGCTAGTGGAATAGAAGGTTTGATGGTTGAGATGCTGAATAACAAAAATAATCAGTTCTGGATTTCTCAGTTAAAAATTCGCAGCAATATTGCCGATATAATCAATTCAGCTTTGCCAATCAAACGTTTTCGGCAGTTGCAACAAATTCCAGGAGTCGGCAAAAAAACTTATGAGGATATTTTTAAGTTATTGTACTTAAAATCTCAATCTGAGACGGCTAATAACCTACACTCTGATAGACAATCATCTGCTGGAGACAGTGAAGCAGACAAAGTAGGACATCAAGCCGGAGTAGTTTGGTGATCAGCTTAAATCGTTTTACTGCTAATTTTTCGATTTGCGCGATCGCCACTCGACCCAAATTTTCTAATTCTTTCGTACTAGATTTTGCCGAAAGAATCTGGGCTTAGAGTAACTCTTTTAACTTCGGATCATCCCCTAACTGTTTGAGAACTTGCTTAATTTCCTGGGTGCGATCTTTTTTAGCAATTAAGGTAACATTGCCATCTCGAACAATAACCAGATCTTCAACTCCAATCGTAACAACAACTTCATCAGAATTGCTACTAAATAAAATAGCTCCTTTTGTGTCAAGTCCTACATGGGTTGTTAATTCCACATTAGGTTTATCTCCCCCCAATAATCGTTCTAATCCATTCCAATCTCCTAAATCATCCCAGCCAAATTCAACGGGTAAAACACAAGCTTTTTGGGTTTTTTCCATTAAGGCGTAATCAATACTAATTTTTTTCAATTCAGGATAAGCGTCTTTTCCTTTCAATTCTAAAGCGGAAACTAATTCAGGAACATAGGTTTTTAATTCTGCTAAAACCACACCCACACGAAACACAAAAATTCCGCCATTCCAACTAAATCGCCCCGTTTCTAAAAATTTTTCTGCCGTTTCTCGATTGGGTTTTTCCGTAAATCGAGCCACTTTATACGCCGGAAATCCGTCAAAATTTCCGATTTCTTCCCCCTGTTCAATATAACCATATCCCGTTGAAGCATAGGTTGGTTTTACCCCTAAAGTAACAATCACATCTTGGGTTTTTGCTAATACTTCCGCCGCCTTTAAAGTTTGGCGAAACTTCTCCGGTTCCGCAATCCAATGATCCGCCGGAAAGAAGCCAACAATCGCATTTTCCCCGTAACGTTTTGCCACTTCTAATGTTGTCCAGGTCAAGGCGGGTGCGGTGTCTCGTCCTTCAGGTTCAGCTAAAATATTAGGGTGTGGTAATTGGGGTAATTGAGTTTGAACCCCCGACTCCAATAAAGCAGAGGTGACAACCCACAACTCATCCCAACTTTCTGTTAAGGGTAATAACCGTTCTGCTGTTGCTTGTAATAAACTAATGCCACTACCATCTAAACTCAAAAATTGTTTGGGTCGATGTTTCCGACTCAGAGGCCAAAACCGTTCACCTTTTCCACCAGCCAGAATCACAGGAATCATACTTAAAATTGAATAGGTAAGTGAATTAAATCATAGAATATTGAGGAAATTTTGAGACAAATTTCTTACCCCAATGGCATCGATCTAGCAAAACCAATTCTCAACGGTCAAGTTGATTTTTCCTCATGTTTTAATTGTAAACAATGAATAGAAAACCGTCAATAGTTAGTTCTCAAAAATCAACAATTCTTAATTCTGTATTCCGATGGCTTGCCTCGATAATTCTTGTTCTAAAGTGGCTTTGACTCGTAACCATTCTGTTTCCAGCTTTAATAACCCATCGGCCGCACTTCCTGATGTAAAACATTCAATGTTAGTTCCATTTTCCGCCGCCATTCCTGCCCGTCCCATATATTCTAACTCTTTGCATAATTCAGAAAATGTAATTGCACCTAATTGAGCACTACCCGATTTCAGGGTATGAGATGCTTCTTTTAACCCTTTGATATCTTGAGTTTTTATGGCGGTTTGAATTTGTTGAATTTTTTGGGGGGTGTCGGCTAAATAATCCTGAATTAAGGTATCGACAAAGGGATCATCTTCATCATCATATTCTCTTAAATTTTGTAAAATTTGTTGATCAATGGCAGGAGATTCAAAAGAGATCAACTCTGAAGGATTAAGAGTTGTTTCTACCGTCGAATTTCCGTTTGTATTTCGTTGATCGCTAACAGCAGAATTAGAATGTCCATTCGTGGCAAATTCTGATGAATTTTCTAAAGATTCATGACCGTTTCCACTATTAAGGGGTTGACATTGGGATAAAGCTTTTGCAAGTTCTTCCCGACGGACAGGTTTAGTAATATAATCATCCATTCCGGCGGCTAAACACATTTCTCGATCGCCTTGCATGGCATTAGCAGTCATCGCAATAATCCAAGGTTTATGAGGACGATTCTCCCGACCTTCTGCATATTCCTGACAAATGCGACGGGTAGTTTCTAAACCATCCATTAATGGCATTTGAACATCCATCAAAATCACATCATAATATTGTCGATTTAAAGCCTCTAAAACCTCTAATCCATTTCCGGCAATATCAGCACGATATCCCAAGCGTTGTAACATTTGAATTGCAACTTTTTGGTTAAGAACATGATCTTCTGCCAGCAGAATTCGTAAATTATTAGAAACTTGAAGAGACAATAAATTGGGCGATCCCAAGCCAAAGGAATTCGGAGAAGATTTAATCACACTTTCAAGGGGGAGACCAAAAATTTGCACTAACGTATTATAAAACTGTGATTGTTTCAGAGGTTTATTAATAAAGCCAGCACAATTAATTTTACTATTTTCGACCTGTTTCACCAGATCGGTATTAACCACATAATTAAAGAAAGTAATATTGAGAGGTTTTTGCTCGATGAAAATTTCTGTATGGGTGCGTTCCCAATCTCGAATCCGTTTTGCTAAAGTAATTCCATCAACATCTGCTAAATTCATCCCTAAAATAACTAAATCAAAATTCGGATTATTTTTTAACACATTTAGAGCTTCATGCCCCGTTTTAACAGAAACAGGAATCATTCCCCAGGATTTCGCTTGCCGAATTAAAACCGTTTGATTAATTCCATAATTTTCAACAATTAATAAGCGCTTACCGACCAGGAAAGTAGACAGTTCATCCGCTTCAACTTTTTGCAGGGCTTGAGCACGAATAGTAAAGTAAAAAGTTGAACCCGTATCTAACTCAAATGCCTCGACAAAACTCTCAGGGGGATTTCCACTAATACTGGAAGTTAACGGTTGATTATCGGTGTTAGAATCCGATAGAGAGCGACTCACGACCCACATTTGTCCCCCCATGAGTTCACATAAACGCTGACTAATTGCTAATCCTAAACCTGTGCCTCCATACTGTCGAGTAGTGGAAGCATCCACTTGAGAAAAAGCTTTAAATAAACGATCCATCCGATCAGATGCAATTCCAATCCCGGTATCCTTAACCGCAAATTGAATGTCATAAATTTTATGCGCCATTCCAGAGGTAGAATTAAGGGTTAAGGGGGAATTTTTAACCTCCGCAGCTTTCACCGAGACAACGACTTCTCCTTGGGTTGTAAATTTAACCGCATTACTGAGCAAATTCACTAAAACTTGGCGCAGTCGGGTGACATCTCCCAGAATCATTTGGGGGGTAGAAGGTTCAATTAAATAAGCAATTTCAATCGCTTTTTCTGCGGCTTTTGCCGAAAGTAATTCTAGGGATTCTTCCAAACAATTTTGCAGTTTAAAGGGATTTTGTTCTAAATCTAATTTACCAGATTCAATCTTAGAAAAATCCAAAATATCATTAATAATCGTGAGTAACGCATCGCCACTGGTGCGAATCGTTTCCACAAAATCCTGTTGTTCAGGGGTTAAATCCATATCCAATAGTAAACCCGTCATCCCAATGACGGCATTCATCGGCGTGCGAATTTCATGACTCATGGTAGCCAGAAATTCACTTTTAGCACGACTGGCGACTTCTGCGGCTAATCGAGCTTCTTCTAAGGCTTTATTTTGTTCGGCTAATTGTTCACGATTTTTGACTTCTACTTCTAAAAGTTTCGCTTGGGCTAAGGATAATCCGACTTGATTAGCAACATCTTCTAAAAATTCAATTTCTTCGGATATCCATTGGCGCATTTTATCACATTGATGCAGCATAATAATCCCATTCGCTTCCCCTTGATAGGAGGTACGAACCGCTAACATTGATTTTAATCCCATCCGCCGACACATAGGGGCAGAAGATTCTAATAAAGGTTCGGTAAAAACATCTACAGAAGCGATGGCTGCATCTTCCGCTAAAAGTTTTTCAATATAGGGATTATAAGTCACAGAAATTTCAAAATTCAAGGTAGAATCATAACTAGATTCCAGATATTCTGCCACACAGGATAAGTGGGGGTAAGGGTCAGATCGATAAGTATAAATTGAACAGCGATTTACCCCAAAAATTCTGCCAATTTGAGTGGCTGTTGTTTGAAAAATTTCTTGAGTTTCTAATTTAGAACGAACTTTGTGGGTAATTTCTTTGAGTAATAATAAATGTTGATTTTGTTGTTGGAGAATTTCTTGAGATTTTTCCCGTGCAATTTCATTCCCAATATAATTTGCCATTAATTTCAAAATTTCTAAATCTAACTGTTGAAACGGTGCGCGGGAATTGCGACTCATAAAACTCAATGTGCCATGCACTCGTCCCCCAACAATTACCCGCATTCCAATATAAGCTTCTAACCGTCGAGTTTGATAAGCGGGATGATCTTTCCAGGTTGATTGTTTAATCGATTCTAAACAAACAACTTCTTCAGTTTTTAAGGCTTCCCATTCAAAGGTTTGTTCAATGGCTAAGGTATCCCCCTTCGCAAATCCAAAGGGAAAATCGTCACAGAGATAGGAAGAAATCACTTCATATCGATCAGCAAAAACTCGTCCGAGTAATCCAATATCCATCCCCAGGCGATGACAACCCATTCTCAAAATAGCATTAATTCGAGTTTCAAAATTAGCCGTATTTCCCACCGTAATTTCATAAAATTCATGAATTAATTTTTCTCGTTCTCTTAATTCATCTAACTCTTGAAGCTGTTCTGTAATATCATGTAATGTTCCGACGATTCCTATGATTTGTTTGTGTTTATCTAGGGTTAATTGAGCCGAAATTAAGATCCGGCGAGTCGTAGGTTGGGAACGCTGTCCCGCATCCTCTCGTTCTTTGACATTAAATACTAAAATTCTGAATTCTTGTTGACTGGTTTGGGAACGACCTAACATTAATGATTCTAACCATTGACTCGCTTTTTCCCGATCTTGAGAATAAATATAGTTTAAAAATGATGTACCCAAGCTATTTTCCACCGTTAACCCCGTTAACTGTGTCCAAGCTGAATTTAAAAACGTCCAATTTCCCTGAATATCTGTTTTAAAAACAACGGATTTTAAGCACTGAATAGGATCATCCAGAGGCAGATTTTCAGTTGAAGAAGGGGTATTTTCTAATAGGGAAGAGGCTAAATCAATTTGAGTGCCAATTAAGCGCAAGGGTTCTCCCTGTTCACTCCAAAATCCTTGACCTCGATTAAGTACAGATTTATATTGACCGTCTTTGCATCGGATGCGATATTCCGTCAGATATTCATGATTTTTCTTGGAAAAATAATCTTTCAGTGCGACTTTAACCCGACTTAAATCTTGGGGATGAATCCGACTTGACCATTCTTCTAGGGTATTTTTAACCTCATGATTTTGATATCCCAACATGGCTTTCCATTGGCAAGAATAGAAAATTTCATTGGTTTTTAAATTCCAATTATAGATGCCTTCTTGATTAGATTTTAACGCTTCAATAGCTTCATCGCTTAAGGAAAAATGCTCACAGGATAAATGTGGAGGAGCAGATTGAGCAGATTGAGCAGATTGAGTCGTTTTTAAAACCTCCTGAAATTGATGTTGCAAGTTTAAGAGGATATTGTGCAAGGATTGGGGTTGGAGAACTTGCAACAATATGGTTTCAGGAGAAATCAGAATCGTCGGATGGCTTTTGTCATCCACCAAAATTATAGGCAGTTGATAATAATATTTCTTCATTAAGGCTAATGCCGTTTTTAGAGAAGCCTGCGATCGCAAAACCAGAGGCGGTTTATTACAAATTGCATGAGCTTTAACGGTCTTGAGATTCAGTCCTAATGCCTGCATGGAAATGATGTCATGACAGGTGACAATTCCCAAGGATTTACACTCTAATTTGGTTTTAGAAGTCTGATCCTGTTTTACATGGGGATTGGGTGGGGAAGTTTCCGTAATCACAATCGCATCCACACCATATTTCAACATTAATTCGGTTAATTCTCGTGCCGTTGTCACCCCAGATGCCTGCACAATTTTAGAGGTGCGGAGGGGGGAAAGTTGATTCAGTTTTATTAAATTATCGGGAAGAAAAAGGTGATCGGGAAGGTTGTGGGAAACGGGTTGAGGTTGAGAGGAAATTAAAACCGATTTAGGGGATGATTCCGCACTAGAAATTACTGGCGGAACAGGTGGAAAACGTCGTCCTGTTTTGCTTTTTTCTGAATCTTGCAGAGAGAGTTGTAAAAAATTTTTGGGGCTGATTACCCCCACTAATCCTCCTTGATCATCCACAATAGGAATCTGTTGAATTTGATGTTTTTCCAATAGTCCCATAAGGGTAAAGACATCGTTGATCTCAGATTCTCGAACCGTGAGAAATGACCGAATCATAATTTGAGAAATCGGAAATCCTCTTAAGGAATCTCCAATCGAATTAAGCTGAATAATATCCCGTTCAGTAAAAATTCCTACAATCATCGGCTTCAGATTGGGATCATCGGCTTGTTCAAGGATGAAAACGGAGGGGGAACCTGTACGACTCATCAACAAAATTACCTCTTCCACAGGGGTTTCCGGCATTGTGGTCAGGGGATGGTTATTGATGGCTTGACGAACTGAGGGAATAAACATAGAGGGCTTGTTTGGGTTAGGGCTAGCTGGAATCAGGTTTGGCACTCGGTTTTGTAGAGGCTCCGCAAACGATCTAGGATAGGGGTTGGAATACCTGGGGGGTAACACCCACTCCTACTACCAGCATATTGGTATTTTCAGTGGATGTCTGATCCAATTTTGCAGCTATCTCTGTGTCAGGCAACAATCCAGGGGATTCTTAAAAAGTGTAAAAGTTTTACCAGGAAACCAGCAATGCCTGTTAAGAGGGTGCAACGGGATATCAGAGTTGCGGAATTGGTCAGTAGGGGGATGGGATGGCAGTTTTTACCCTCAACAGTCAGAAGATAAAATCCACATTAACGTTATTTTTGGGATTGAAAGAGAATCTTTACTTCTATTTTGGCTTGTTATCGCCTTTAGATTTAAAATTTTTGAGGGTCATTTTTCGCTAACGTTGTTTTCCTTATCACTCTTCCCTTGAGTTGTTCCGTGCAGTTTGGTAGAAATCACAACCCTGTCTGTTATCCCGATGAAGCAGGCTTTTTTCTTTAACGTCACGGATTGAAGACTGCACAAAAACTGGTTTTTGTCAATCAACAACGTTAAATCCTTTGTAACACTTACTGTTCATTTGTCCTATGAAAATTTTAGATTCTCAAGGCCGTCTCTTCGGTAAATTTAGCATTCTCGATTTCGGTGCGGCTTTGGTGATTTTACTGGTGATTTTTGGGATTTTCTTCTATCCGGGTACATCGGGTTCCGTGGCTCAAGTGGGTGTCACCACTCGTCCCGTTGAAGTGGATGTTCTGGTGGTGGGACTCAAAAGCCGTAACGCTAAAGAATTATTTAAAACGGGAGAAAAAACCAACTTAATTATTCGTAATCAACCCTACGGTCAAGTCACCCTGAATAATATAGAATTTTTACCTAGAATTATTCCCGTCACTCAACCCAATGGGACACTCAAGCCACTTCCTGACCCCACCGCCGATATCCTGTTTAACAATAATCTGCTTTTAACCTTAGAAGGAAAAGGTCAAATTACTGAAAATGGCCCGGTTTTAGGCAATATCAAAATCAAAGTCGGCACCACCGTTGAACTCGACGGCAAAGAATACAACTTTAACGGCACAGTCATCGAAGTTCGTGTTAAGTAATCAGTTATCAGTCATCAGTTATCAGTGATCAGGGGTTAGACTTACCCTGGCGTGTTTTTACGGACGTTAATCATCCCTCCTCTCACGCTCTCTTTTGCCTTAGAATGAAGGTTTGGACGGAATTAATTTCAAACAAACATAATGAGTGTAGCAGACGAGAAAACCGTAGTTCGTGATTATTTTAATAGCACAGGATTTGATCGATGGCGACGAATCTACGGTAACGGTCAAGTTAATAAAGTTCAACTGGATATCCGTCAAGGACATCAAAAAACCGTTGATCAAGTCATAGATTGGTTGACAGCCGATGACAACCTACCTGGTTTAACCATCTGTGATGCGGGATGTGGCGTAGGCAGTCTGAGTATTCCCTTAGCAGAAGCCGGAGCAGTTGTTTATGGGAGTGATATTTCTGAAAAAATGGTTGAGGAAGCTTATGATCGAGCTAAAAATCTCCCAAGCGTGATCAAAAACCTTACCTTTACGGCTCAAGATTTAGCAACCCTACAAGGTCGGTATCATACCGTTATTTGTTTGGATGTCTTAATTCATTATCCTCAAGATCAAATCGCTGAGATGATTTCTCATCTGTGTTCTTTAGCAGAATCTCGTTTGATTTTGAGTTTTGCTCCAAAAACCTTAGCATTAAGTCTTCTCAAAAAAGTTGGGGAATTATTTCCAGGGCCGAGCAAAACTACTCGTGCTTACCAACATCGAGAGGAAGATATTGTTAAAATTTTTAGTGATAATGGTTTCTCGATTCAACGACAAGCCATGATTGGTACACGCTTCTACTATTCACGTTTAATTGAAGCTACACGCTCTTAGCATCGGGTAGGCAGGCGGGAGATGAAAGATCAAAATATTGTATCTATGTCTTCCCCTGTTACTGTTGCTTAGATGAGTGTTCTGTTCTCTCTCCTGGGGAGGAAAAACGATGCAGTTCCTTAAGGTGATTACAGCTAGTTTATTAGTTCCGGTTGGCATGGGTTGTGTGTTGGCGATCGCAACTGAATTGATCAACCCTCATTCAACGGTTGATAGCAAACTTAGTATTATTATAGGTGGATTAATCTTAGGTTTACCCTCATTAGGAATAGGGGGATGGGTCGCCTGGGATTGGTATCAAGAACGCTCTAAGAAAATTCAAGCCCGTTCTCGACGCATTCGTTCTATCTTTTTATATTTAGTTCAAATTCAAGGAGGAGAAATTACGGTTCAAAAATTAGCTCAATATACTCATTTATCTCAACCGGAAGCTAAAGCTTTTTTAGATCAAAAAGCTCAGGAATTAAAAGGTACATTTGAAGAAAAATCAAATGGTGAAATTATTTATCATTTTCAGGTTTGAGGGGAATTGGGAATTGGGAATTGGGAATTGGGAATTGGTTGATTAATCGTAATTTTAAAATTTTATAATATGTCTAAATTGTTTTTAGTAATAGCCTCAATTTTAGGCGGATTATCAGTAATTGCTGGGGCGTTTGGCTCCCATTATTTGAAAGGACAATTAACCCAACCTTTATTAGAAATTTTTACAACTGGAACTCGTTATCAGATGTACCATGCTTTAGCTTTATTGTTCGTCGGCTTATTCATCAACCGTTCAGAAACCCCTCAACCTTGGCTTGTCGCAGCAGGTTGGGTATTGATCACCGGAATAGGATTATTTTCGGGAAGCTTATATGCGTTGAGCCTGACCGGAATTGGATGGCTGGGAATGATTACTCCCATCGGGGGTCTCGCTTTAATTTGCGGTTGGGCTTGTTTAACAATTGGGGTTTTGAAAAGCTAAAAAATAGCCACAATTTAGTTAACTGATTGTGATACTTTAGTACAAAGGCTGACAACTTGCGAGATACATCGAGATTTTTAACAAACAAACAAATGGGAAGTGACACAATTGTTCTTTTATCCCGCCGAGAAATAGAAAAAATGCGTCAAGCAGGACTTCTGGCGGCACAACTATTAAATCATCTTGAACCGATGATTAAACCGGGGGTGAGTACCCTCGAACTCAACGATGAAGCAGAACGTTGGACACAGGAACACGGTGCTCGTAGCGCCCCATTGGGTTATCATGGATTCCCAAAATCAATCTGTACCAGCGTTAATGAAGTCATCTGTCACGGTATCCCTAACGCCAAACAGATTCTCAAAGACGGGGATATTATTAATGTCGATGTCACCCCTATTCTCGATGGTTATTATGGTGACGTCTCTCGCACCTTTTTTGTCGGTACACCCTCCCCCCTGGCTCAAAAATTAGTCGAAGTCACAGAAGAATGTTTAAGACTCGCCATTGAAGCCGTTAAACCCACTGGACGCATTGGTGATATTGGGGCGGCGATTCAAGAATACGCCGAAGCTAATGGATTTTCTGTAGTACGCGATTTTGTCGGTCATGGTGTCAATACCGTATTTCATACAGCGCCTCAAATTCCCCACTATGGAGAACGGGGAAAAGGAAAACGTCTACGTCCAGGGATGGTGTTTACTATTGAACCGATGATTAATGAAGGCACCTGGGAAGCTAAAGTGTTAGATGATGGTTGGACAGCCATCACCCGTGATCAAAAACTCTCCGCCCAATTTGAACACACCGTTGCGGTGACAGAAACAGGTGTAGATATTCTCACCCTAGCAGACTAAACGGCTTTAGTCGGCTTTAAGAATTGATGCGATCGCTCATAATTCTAGTTGATTCGGAGATAGCCAGCGAGGACGCTGGCACTCCAAAATAGAATTTAAGCCGAAATTAATTTTTGAGAAGGGGTTGATATTTGTTCAACGGCTTGTCGTAAATCTTGAATCGATTGTTGTAAGCGTTGTTGAATTTCTTCATCCAATAAAAAACTGCCATCCTCTTGACGTTGAATTTGTTTATCAACAACATAAACCCCATTTATTGACACTCTCAGGTCTGAAGACACTGAGATTCTAACTTCGTCCTAGATACTTGCTCGACCAGGGTTTCCCCAAGAAGAGTAGAGGTTTCCAGTCCATTAGCGTTACTTCGGGATTGCCCATCCCTAGCTTGTTTACCAAGATTAAGAATATTAATTGCAGCATTTGTATCTCTATGCAACTCACATCCACAATTACAAATATGGGTGCGAGTTGATAGAGATTTTTTCACAATTACCCCACAATTAGAACATTTCTGTGAAGTGTAATGGGGTGCAACAGGAATGGCTAATTTATCAAATTTAGCTGCAAAATATTCTATCCATTGCCGAAATAGATACCAACTTGCATCACTAATTGACTTAGCTAAACAATGGTTTTTAACCAGATTTCTAACACTTAAATCTTCGTAGGCGACTACATCGTTTGATGTGCATACGTTACGCGCCGTTATCTTGGCGTGTTCATTCCGTTGCCTACTTACTTTCAGGTGTTTTCTAGCGTAAACTTTTCTGGCTTTCCGTCTACCTGATGAACCCTCCCGTTTTATGTCTTTCACATTGTAGGTGTGAATATCCCACTTCCCTAACAATTTAAGATTACCCCCCCCAGCCCCCCGTGCACGGGGGGTTGGGGGGGCACCGTTTTTATCGGTAAAGGTAATCTGTCTTTTGGTTGGGTGTAATGACCAACCCGATGTTTTATATTCAACAGAACGGCAATCTTTTTGAAATTGGGGATATCCTTTTTTACCAGAAATCTTTTTCTTACAATTGTCGTAAAAACGACTAATGGCAGTCCATCCCCGCTCGGCTGCGGATTGGACTGCCATTGAATTTAGGTCGGCAACAAAAGGGAATTGATTTCTGAGAGTTGTAGAATATTTATTGAGTGCAAATTTATCAATCTTCAATTCTCTAGGTGCATCCATCCAGTATCTAATCGCTTTATTGCGAATGAATTGGGTTGTGCGAATTGCTTGATCAATCGCTTTGTATTGATTGGGTTTGCCTTTGCACTTATATTCCAGAACTATCATTTTAGATTTCCTCTGTTTTCGACCTACCTTATATTAACATGAATCATGAGAATATTCACGGGGGTTAAAACCCCCTGAGTCGATTTTCATCTCAGGTCTGAAGACACTGAGTTTTCAATCTCCCAGACTGCTTTTATAAATATTCCGCGCCTAATTCTGATAAAACGGGTTTTAGGGTATAATCAATACTTAATAAATGGGCAATTGTTCCCCCAGTTGCGATCGGTAAAATCACTTTACCCGATAGAAATTTAGGCGGTAATAAATCTAAAAAAGATTTTAATAGCCCGGTATAAGCGGCTTTATAAACAGGTGTAGCAATAATTAACCCCGATGCCTGTTGAATTAATGCTTTTGCAGGTTCTAAAGCTGGACTATCATAGCGTCCAAAGATTAAATCTTCTGAAGGCAAATCCCGAACCGAAATTATATCGGTTTCAAACCCATTTTCAGCTAATAAATTCAAGGCATATTCGACAATTCCATAAGTCCGAGAGGGATGGGAAGGACTACCTGCGATCGCCACAATTTTTGTCATTTGAAAAACTCCTAGGTTATAATTAAAAATGTGAACCTGATTCTGCTAGTTGGAATTGATTTTTAACAGAAGAATGACTCTTTAAAACCCGGGCTAAAATTTGTTCAACTAATCGTCCAAAATTAGGATCACCGCGATGGCGAGGACGAGAAAGGGGAATATCTATATCCATCGTTACTTGTCCTGCTTCTAATAACAAAACTCGATCTGCCAAAACCACAGATTCTTCAACATCATGGGTAATTAATAAAGTCGTAAACTGCTTTTCTAACCACAATTGTTCAATCAAAGATTGCATTTCAATTCGAGTTAAAGCATCTAACGCCCCCAAGGGTTCATCGAGAAGCAGTAAACGGGGTTGACTGACCAACGCCCTGGCTAACGCTACCCGTTGCCGTTGTCCCCCCGACAACACCGCGATCCAGTCCTGAGATCGATCCGCTAAACCCACCTGTGCCAGCATTTCTAAGGCTTTGGGCCTCCAGTCCCCCCGCAGTCCCAAACCGACATTTTCCAAGACCCGACACCAGAATAATAGACGGGAATCTTGGAACATGACTCTGGCGGAGGGATTTAGTTGATGTAGGGGTTCTCCATCGACTAATACACCGCCAGAAGTCGGACGATCTAACCCGGAAATTAATCGTAATAACGTACTTTTTCCGCAGCCACTACGCCCGACAATGGCAACAAATTCTCCGGGTTTAATTTCTAAGTCTAAATGGGATAAAACAGAGGTTTGACCAAAGGATTTACTTAATCCCAAAAGCTTCAAATCTGACCCTCTAATTTCTGTATTCATGGTGTATATTCTCCTCGTATTTCTATTGATAACTTGGATGCCATTGTAATAATTTGGCTTCTAACCCACAGGCGATCGCATCGGCTAATTTTCCTAATAATGCGTACATGAGAATACTTAAAACCACAACATCGGTTCGCATAAATTCACGGGCATTCATCGCCATATAACCAATTCCTGAATTAGCTGCAATGGTTTCGGCAACAATTAAGGTTAACCACATAATTCCTAATCCATAGCGCACCCCAACTAAAATTGAAGGTAACGCCCCGGGCAGAATTACTTGCCAAAATAAACCCCAAGAGTTTAATCCATAGACTTTTCCCATTTCAATTAATCCCGAATCAACGGTTTTAATCCCATGCCAAGTATTAATATAAAGGGGAAAAAATACCCCAAAAGAAACTAAAAAAAGTTTAGCTTCTTCCCCAATTCCAAACCAGAGAATCACTAAAGGAATTAAGGCTAAGTGGGGAATATTCCTGATCATTTGAACAGAAGTATCGAGGATTCTTTCAGCCCGTTGGGAAATGCCATTCAGCAAGCCCAAACTAACCCCAATAATTCCCCCAACGATAAATCCAGCGATCGCCCGTTGGGTACTAATCAGAATATGCTTGAACAATTCACCACTTAACGTTAATTTAATTGCTGCTTGTACCACATCCGTCGGGGCGGGTAAAACCCGATTGGATAACCATCCGATCTGAGATAAAAATTGCCAAAGGATCAAGAATCCTAAAGGTAAAATCCAAGGAATAATCGGATGATTTGAAAAATTTTTCAACCCTTTTGTCGCCATAATTTAGGAAGCAGTAGGAGTGGGAATTTTTTGTGAACTAGGATAGCGATCATTGGCAATAATTTCCCCAAAAGGACTCATCATATTAGTCTCTAAAGAAGGAGGTTGATAATCTAAAGGGAGATGGGGAAATAATAATTCTGCAACCCGATAAGCTTCTTCTAAATGGGGATAACCGGAGAAGATAAACGCTTCAATTCCTAATTCTTGATATTCCAACATCCGTTTAACAACGGTATCTGCATCCCCGACTAAAGCAGTGCCCGCCCCGCCCCTGACTAACCCCACACCCGCCCACAAATTGGGGCTAATTTCCAGGGCGGTTTTTGAGCCCCCATGCAGTTCGCTCATCCGTCGTTGTCCCTCGGAGTCAGTACGAGATAGGGCTTTTTGGGCATCTGCGATCGCCTGATCATCGACATATTCAATCAATTCATTGGCCGCGTCCCAAGCCTGAGTTAAGGTATGGCGGACAATGACATGGAGACGAATACCAAACCGAATCCTGCGACCTTGAGCTTCCGCCAATTGACGCATTTGGGCAATTTTTGCCGCCACCTGTGCCGGGGGTTCTCCCCAGGTCAAATACACATCAATTTGTTTGGCTGCAACCTGCATGGCTGCGGCGGATGAGCCCCCAAACCACAAGGGCGGATGGGGAGTTTGCACGGGCGGAAACAACAATTTTGCCCCTTGAATATCCAGATATTTCCCCTGAAAATCCACCGTTTCCCCAGCCATGACCCGGCGCCAAACCTGGAGAAACTCATCGGTTAACTCATAACGGTCATCATGGGACAAATGCAACCCTTCCCCCGCCATTTCAACAGGATCGCCTCCGGTGACGACATTTACCAGTAACCGCCCAGATGAGAGGCGATCAAAGGTGGCAGCCATTCTCGCCGCCGTACTCGGGTTGGTCATCCCTGGACGGAGGGCGACTAAGAATTTCATCCGTTCGGTGACGGAAATTAGGGACGACGCAGCGATCCAAGCATCTTCACAGGAGCGTCCGGTGGGAATTAGTGCCCCGGTGTAGCCCAGGTGATCAACGGCTTGAGCAATTTGTTGTAAGTAGTCCAGAGTAACGGCCCGTCCGCCATAGCGGGTTCCCAAATAACGTCCGTCTCCGTGAGTGGGAAAAAACCAGAGAATTTGCATTGTTTTATTCCTGAAATTGTTAATTCCGAGAAACAGTCATCAGTCATAAAAATTAAGACTTGTTAACTGATAACTGTTAACTGTTAACTGATAACTGATAACTGATAACTGATAACTGATAACTGATTAGGACAGATTTTTAACCGCCGTTTGAATGCTAATTTGTTGAGGAATGAGTTGTAGACGATAAAAAGTATCGGCGATTTTTTGTTGACCAGCAATTGTTTCTGGGGTTAAAGGATCAACACCATAACTGCGTCGGCTTTCGGCTAATAAGAGGGAATTGACATCAATTCCGGTTTCTTTAGACAGGAACTCTGCCACTTTTTGGGGGTTACTTTGCGCCCATTGGCTGGTGTTTTTTAGTTCTTCTAATATGGCAGTAACAACTTGGGGACTTTGATCAACAAACTTTTGAGATGCTAAGAAAAAGCCTCTGTTGTTCACTAATCCTGTACCATCGGTTAAAATTTTTGCCCCAATAGCGGTTTCGGCAACGGCTGAATAAGGGTCCCAAATCACCCAAGCATCAACGCTTCCTTGTTCAAAGGCTGCCCGTGCATCGGCCGGAGGCAGAAAAACAGGAGTAATATCGGTATATTGCAACCCGGCATTTTCTAATGCTGCTACGAGTAAATAATGCACATTTGAACCTTTATTTAAGGCAACTTTTTTCCCTTTTAAATCCGCCACACTTTGAATAGCTGAATCCTTGGGAATTAAAATTGCTTCGGCTTTCGGCCCTAATGGTTCATAGGCAACATAAACTAAGGGTGCATTCGCCGCTTGTGCAAAAATTGGTGGGGTTTCTCCGGTGTAACCAAAGTCAATTTGTCCGACATTTAAACCTTCTAAAATTGCGGGGCCAGCCGAAAATTCCGACCATTGAACTGTTATCCCTTGGGGTTGTAAACGCTTTTCTAAAGTTCCTTGGGATTTTAAAGCATTGAGGAGGGTAGCGGATTTTTGATAGCCAATTCTAACTACCGCGCTTGAGGGTTCCGGGGTGTTAGCCGCTACAGGGGTTGAGGTATTGGCGGAATTTCCGGCACTGCAAGCGGCTAAGGCAAAACTTAAACACAAACCTCCAGCGAATAAACCCATAAAACGTTGAATAGAACGGCGTTTCAGGGCTTTCGAGAGGAGTCGCAGCCAAGAAGGAATGTTTAACCGTGCAAACCGTTGAGCAATCACAGTTCTTACCTCTGTTGAATGAAATATTAGGACACGGGGAAAGATGGCAACACCCTGTTATAGACGGCAATTCCTGAGCTAGAAAAACCGTACAGGCACGTCTATGCCTCGGTATTGTTCGATGCACAATCAACCATGTCGATAGGGAAAGTGTAATACAATCGTGATTGAATTTCAATACATTTATAAATTATTTAGATTTCGATGAGGAACACCGATGGTTTTACCTCTTGAGGAACCCGATCCTCAAGAGGGAACACTTGACCCTAGCAAAATATCTGTGTGGTCTGTGGGCGTTGATGGAGTACCCTACGTTTATTCGTTCATGGTTTTGTAAGTAGAAACAGCAGAAGGTGAACTGCGGTTGAGATAACGGAAAATCCAATATTTAAACACCGCATCTAAAATAACCGGAAAGGTAGCAATAAATAGGAAGTTGAAATCCCGATTTTCAGGAAGTCCAAAATGTCGCGCTATACTTTCTAAAATGACTTCCCAACCGTGAGGAGAGTGGAATCCCACGAACATATCAGTAGACAAAATAATAATAAATGCTTTAGCACTATCACTCAAACCATAGATTAAATCGCCCATAAACGATTTAAGAACATCCACTTCGTTACGGTTAGAAACCAAAACAAAACAAAACATAAAAACCGCGATAATATCAGCAAAAACATTTTTGATTGCACCACTACTATCTACTTTATATTCTTCTGCTAATTCTTTGGCTTTTTCCTTTAATTTTTCATCCAATTCTTCCGGCGTTAGGGGAGGAGCTTGACCAATTAATGCCTTAAATTTCAACCGTTCTTCATAATGCTGTAATTCGATAAAGGCTTCCTCCTCCATATTAACATTCAGAAAAATAGGAGTTTGTTCCTGATTTGTAAACACTCGATCTACAATTGGCCCCACTAAAAAATTTTTAGCTAATTGTTGAGTCAGTAATGGAATTAAAATTAATAATAATACAAATCGAATAGAAACGAGCGTTTTAACTTTGGTTTTTCGATAAGTTTCAATAATTTCTAATTCCGATCCGGGTCTGAGTTCCTGTTTAATACGAGTTAATGTTCTTAACAGAGAGCGAGGTAAAACACTGGGTGAAGGCTGAGTCGTTAAATCCTGTTTAATCGGTTTTCCCGAACTAGAATTAGGATTGCTCAAAGATTTGTTGGTTCCAGAAGTATCAGTAACCCTTAAATCTTGATTGATCACGGTGTCGCGCAGCGATAGAGATTGAACAGTTGGAGCTTTCATTAAAGACACAGAAAATTCCGTCGATGGCTCATGTTTGTACCGAGCAATTACCGCATCAATATAATCTAGTTTTTCGCAAATAATAGAAATTATTTTAGGGTCAGGTAACAAACCATTCGTTTCGATTTTATGTTCCGTTTCACGGTTGAGGTTCGAGGGAGGATTAATTTGTTCTGACCATCCCAAAACGGAACGACTCGCATTAAATACCATTAATCGAGTCTGAATAATTTTGATATATTTTTTCAGTTCAGAATTAAAATAAGTAATGACGCGATCGCTATATTCAGGATGAGATTCGGGCGCAATTTCTTCCCCATGAAAATGCTCATTTTCAATGGAGCGAATTTTCAAAGCAGCATCATACGCTTGATCTAAAGCCCGTTCTGGTGTATCACGAAACCATTGATTGGCATTCCCAACAAATCGTTTGAATAAATTGGAGTTAGAAGCAGCCATATCAGTAATCAGTAATCAGTAATCAGTAATTAATAATCAGTAATTAATAATCAGTGAAGAGTTTGTAGGGGCGGGTTCATCAAGATTTTAGTTAATTAATTAAAGATTCTGACTAAACCCGCCCGTACCAGTCTGCAAGTTTTTAGCTCTTAACTCTTACACTGATTACTGATTACTGATTACTGATTACTGACAAAGGTACAATGTACGGGGTATCTTAGCAAATTTTCATCGGATTGCTGTGCTGTCTCCTGCTTTATGGATTACTGGAGGTTCCCGAAGTGGTAAAACCACTCGCCTCATTGAGTTATTTTGTGAGTGGACACCCTTACTGGGAACACTCCCTAACCCGAACCAACCGCAGGGAAAGAAAAAGCGACAACGCCAATTAAATCCTCAACCTGTGGCTACCACCACCCTGATTTTTGCCGCCAATGGGGATAACCGGATAGCATTAGTCGAGCGTTTGACCGCTACCCCACAGGGACAATATTCTTTTTACTCCACAACCCCTTTAGGCTTTTTTCAAGATGAAGTGATTCTGTTTTGGCCGTTATTAGTGGAAAAGTTAGGCTTAAAAGCGCAATTTCCCCTGCGGTTACGTCCTGAAACAGAACAGGAACTTGCTCTGGAACTTTGGAGTCGTGATCTAGAAATCAGTAATCTCAGACGTCCAGGGGTCAGTGTTAACCGCATGGTACGCCAAGTCCTGGATACTCTGCAACTCGCGGCCCTGAGTGGAACGTCGATAGAAGATATTCCCCGGATTTTAGAGCAGGGATTTACCCCCCTAAACGACCCTGAAACCCTTTACAACTCAATAGGTCTTTGGCTGCAACAGTGGCGGAATTGGTGCTTAGAACGGGGGTTACTGACCTATGGAATAATTACAGACCTCTATGGTCAGCACCTGCTGCATCATCCCACCTATCAAAAACACTTACTACGTCGATATCCAGTGGTTTTAGCAGATGATGTGGATGAATATCCCGCCATCGCCCGCCACTTGTTTGAGTTCTTTCTGGATCAGGGAAAAATGGCTGGATTTACCTACAATCCAAATGGGGCTGTTCGTTTGGGGTTAGGCGCTGACCCTAACGCTCTCGCTTGTTTGCAACGGCGCTGTCGTCTGGAAGCGTTAGACGAACAAAAGGGTTTAGGGAAATACCTGGCTCAACCAATATTGGATTTAGTGTTTGAGAATGCGATCACTTTTCCCGATTCTCTGTTGTTTTCCACTAATATTCAATCGATTCAAACCATATCACGGGCTGATTTACTCCGACAAACCGCCGAACAAATTATTGCAGGTGTCAAAACAGGTCAAGTCCAGCCCGATGAAATTGCGGTGATTGCTCCTGGTTTAGATGCGATCGCCCGTTATACCCTACGGGAACTCCTCAACCATGCCGGAATTGCCGTTGAATCAAGCACCGAACAACGCCCCTTGGTCAGTTCTCCCCTAGTTCGAGCATTATTAACCCTGATCGCCCTAATTTATCCGGGTAATGGTCGCCTCGTCCATCGAGATGCGATCGCAGAAATGCTCGTTACCCTCAGTTATCAGGGAATAGGGAATTACGAATTACGAATTACGAATTACGAATTTGGAACGACGGCGAATTGTCAACAACCAACAGCCAACCGTCAACCGTCAACACCTATAATTGACCCGGTACGGGCAGGTCTATTGGCAGATCATTGTTTTGTTCCTGATGTGTCGAATCCTCGGTTACTTCCGGTGACGGCGTTTCCGCGTTGGGATCGGTTGGGATATCAAGCGACGGTCGCCTATAATCAGATTTTGCACTGGGTGGAAGTTCAACGAGAACAACATCAACAACGGCTATTAGCGAGTCCTGTGGTGCTGTTAGACCGGGGGATTCAGCAATTTTTAATCCGCGATCGCACCCCTCGTAACGATCAATTATCGGCTTTGCGAGAGTTAATGGAAACGGCGATTCACTATTGGGATGTTCAGGGTCGTTTACAGGTGCTAACGGCTGTCAGCGCCTCAGAACAAGTCGGTCAGTTTATTCAGTTATTGCGACAGGGTGTTGTCACCGCTAATCCCTACCCGATTTCTAGTTTAGGGGTTAAACCTGCGGGGGTGACATTAGGAACGATTTTCCAATATCGGGCGAGTCGAGCTTCTCATCGTTGGCACTTTTGGCTGGATGTGGGATCTCCCTTGTGGTTAAGTGGGGGAGCGGGTATTCTGTGGGGAGCACCGTTGTTTTTGACGGAACAACAGCATTGCCCTTGGACAGAGGAAAATGCAAGGTTGGCTGATCAACAACGATTACGTCGTATTATTGTAGATTTGTTGAGTCGGGTCAGCGATCGCTTAATTCTGTGCCACAGTGATTTAGCGGTTAATGGCCAAGAACAACTCGGCCCACTGGGTCAGTTATCAGTTATCAGTAATCAGTAATCAGTGTAGAGACGTGCCATGGCACGTCTCTACAAAATCTGTGAAATCCATCAGTAGGGAATAGGGAATAGGGAATAGGGTAGGGAATATTATCTATTATCTATTACTTATGATATTAAAAACCAGGTTAGTTATACTGTCTTTAAGAGGGTGGAATTAATGCGATAATTTTTTGAGAATTGATGTTAGTATTATAGATTTTTTTGGGAATACTATAGATTAATCATGGGTCGGGGTGTAAAAGGTTCATTTAATCGCTTGGGTTTATTCATGAGGAGACTAAGAAATGACAAGTGCAGCAATTAATACCGTTAGGGCTAAAGTAATTAATACAGAGGAAACCCTCTTAATTTTTCCTACGGAACTTCCCGGCGTTTTTCAAAGCTTTACGGGGTTAGTCGGGGAAACCTTACCTGGTGCTAATGGTGAAGTCATCTTTGTCCCTCAAAATCCCCCAGCACCGACTCCGACAACCCCAACTCCAACCGCATCCCCAACCCCAACTCCAACTACATCCCCAACCCCAACTCCAACAACCCCAACTCCGACAACCCCAACTCCGACACCTTCTGGAAGTGGCGGGACAAATCCGGCTCCTATTGCTAATAATGACTTTTTTCAAACGAATTTGGGACAAGCCACCTTTTTTAATGTTCTGGAAAACGATACCGTTCCTGGGGTCAGTGCAACGAGTATCACCCTAGCTCAGTATAGCTCAACGACAAACGGAACCTTAGTGTTTAACGGCGGAGGAATTTTTACCTACACTCCCGACCCCAAATTCTTTGGAACAGATAGTTTTAGTTATACTATTACAAATGGAACCTCCCCGGCTCAAGTGTTTATTCAAGTGCTACCGGGGAATCAACCGATTGTTATCGAAGGGATTGGTCAGGGAACAGAAACCAGCGATTATATTACAGGTTCCTCTGGAAATGATGTGATCAACGGTTTAGATGGGGACGATACCATCTTTGGTTTAGCCGGAAATGATGAACTCCGAGGAGATCAGGGAAATGATACTCTCTACGGGAATGAAAATAATGATAGCCTCACCGGAGGTGAAGGTAACGACGAACTCAATGGCGGCAAAGATAATGATTTCCTTGATGGTAGTGAAGGAGATGATACCGGATTAGGACAACTCGGTAACGATACCGTTATCGGGAGTTTGGGAAATGATAGCGTTTATGGCGGTCAAGGGTCAGATAGTGTTAGGGGTGGGGATGGTAATGATCAGGTTTTTGGCGATAAAGGTAGCGATGTTCTTTGGGGTGATGCTGGAAATGATACGGTTTTTGGGGGTGACGAAGAAGATCTGATTTTTGGCAATGATGGTGCTGATAGTCTACAAGGTAACTTAGGCAACGATACAATATTTGGCGGTACGGGAAATGATACGGGATTTGGGGGTCAAGGCGATGACCAAATTTCCGGTGAAACAGGCGATGACTTTCTATTTGGGGGTTTAGGTGTCGATACCATGACTGGAGGGTCAGGTAATGATATTTTTGTGATGACCTCTGAAAGTGGCGGTGCTAGTTTAGAAGAAGCTCAAATTGTTAATGATTTTGAACTCGGCGATCGCATTGGTTTAGCAGGGGGTTTACAATTTAGTGACTTATTTATTAGTCAAAGTGCTGAAAATGCCGGGAATACTATTATTAGAAACGGTAGTGCAGGAGATTATATTGCTGTTTTAATTGGGGTAAATAGTAGCACCATTACCGCAGATAGTTTTACTCCCATTTCCGGTACAATTATTCCGATTCCCACACCGACACCGACAACCCCACCGACACCGACCCCAACAACCCCACCGACACCGACCCCAACAACCCCACCGACTCCAACAACCCCACCAACTCCAACACCAACAACACCACCGACCCCAACAACCCCACCCACACCGACAACTCCACCCACCCCAACAACTCCACCCTTACAGGTGCCTATTGCCCAAAATGACACCGTAAAAAGGACTCCCGATGGTTCAGTCAGCTTTAACGTATTAGCAAATGATAGTGACCCCCAAGGAAGTGAATTAACCTTAGTCAGTGTGGGTACTGTCGCCAATGGTAGTGTAGCGATTTCCTCCGGGGGAAATGTTACCTTCACACCCAACCCCGGTTTTACAGGGCCAGAAACCTTTAGTTATACCATTCAAAATAGTTATGGCTTAACTGCTACAGGTCAAGTCACAATTAACGTTAATATTCCCCCCACATTATTAGTAAATAATGGGATTATTCTGGCGATTAATGATGTGGAAAATATTACATCTGGAAATCTGCTCGCAGTAGACCCCGATAACCCAGTTAATGAAATTTTTTACCGCGTCACCCAAGAACCCAGCTTAGGGAATTTACAAATAATAGGGTCTACACCTCAACGGATTAATACCGGAGATGCGTTTACTCAAGAAAATATTAATCTGGGTTCCATTGAATTTAATTCTCGCAATGTATCGGGAGGAGATGAATTTCTCTTTGTTCTCACCGATAATATTGGCACGACAACTCAGAATGCTTTTAGTATTACCATTGTTGATGACATTATTTCCGGTACGGACGGCGATGATTTAATTACGGGTAGTGGTTTAAGTGAATATATCAAAGGATTTGCTGGAAATGATACCCTTTTAGGTGAAGGCAACCGAGATGTTTTACAGGGGGGAAGTGGACTAGATTCTCTCGACGGAGGAGAAGGAAATGATATCCTCCAAGGAGACACAGAAAACGATACTCTCCTAGGTCAAATCGGGAATGATTCTCTATTTGGAGGTCAAGGGAATGATTCTCTTGATGGGGGTGCAGGTCGCAATACTTTGTTAGGAGAAGATGGCAATGACACCTTAGTCGCCGCAGACGATAGTAATTTACTTTCAGGTGGTAATAATGATGACATCCTGATTAGTGGAATTGGTAACGATACCCTCTTAGCTGGAAGTGGAAATGACTCCCTCACCGGAAACGCAGGCGATGATTCCCTCTATGGAGAAGATGGACAAGACCTGATTTTTGCCGGAGTCGGTCGAGACTTAGTTCTCGGTGGTGCCGATAACGATACTATCGATGCCGGAGAGAATAGTGACACCGTATTTGGTGGCGGTGGGAACGATTCTCTGATTGGTGGTGATGGGGATGATACCCTGAGTAGTGGTGATGGGGGAGATACGGTTTCAGCCGGAAGTGGAGATGATTCCATCTTTGGTGACGCTGGAAATGACTCGATTGTGGCTGACCTTGGGGAAGATACTATCTATGCTGGAGATGGCTTAGATAGTCTGTTTGGGGGTATTGGCAATGATTTAATCTTTGGAGATGGTGGCAATGACACAATCTTTGGCGGTGAAGATGATGATACCTTAGCCGGAGGCGGAGGTGCTGATAGTTTAATTGGAAATGTGGGAAATAATTCTTACTACTATTTAGCTCCGACAGAAGGGGTTGATATAATCACAGAATTTAATGTTAATGGTGATGATCGATTCCTGTTTAGTTCTCTAGGTTTTCCTGGTTTTACCACAGCAGAAGGAACGGTTGTTCCCTTACAGGGGATTATTATTTCTAATCTGGGTTCGGAAGGCGATGATATTAGTAATAAACAAGTTATCATCTTCCAAGATACATTTGATAATGTTCAAGCGGTGAATGCGGCTTTGAAAAATCAAAAGGGATCAAGTGATACTGCCGCTTTCTTTGTATATCGCAATAACTTGTCTTACGCAGGTTTTTCGGGTGCTTATGTTATGGGCTATGATCCGAATTTAAGTGATGATAGTCTCCCAGCTTTTGATTTAGGAATTTTACCTTCTATCGACCCAGCAACCAACAACATTAGTACCTTAATTGGGCCTAGTGATTTTGTAATTATCTAGTCAGTAGTCAGTAATCAGTAATCAGTAATCAGTAATCAGTAATCAGTTAAGAGTCGATCTAATGTTTACTGATTTCCTTATTACCTGTTCCCTGTTCCCTGTTCCCTATTCCCTATTCCCTATTCCCTATTCTTTTTATGACAAGTTCTATTATCAATACAACCCCTGCGACTTTAGCCTTAAGAATTTCTCCCACTAATGGCTTGTACAATACAGGAGATTCAATATTAATTTTTCCTCAAACAGAATTTTCTGGGAAATTTGAAACGTTTCCCGCAGAAGTTCAAGCTTTAGTTCCGCTTTCTAATGGGGTAGGAACAACCTTACCTGGTGGATCGGCGGGGGTAATATTTGTTCCCGATGAACCCATTTTTGAAGCCATATCAATTGAAACCAATACACCCATCTATTTAGCCCAAACAGAAACGGGTCAATACCAAACCTTAGATGGTCAAACAACGGGAGAAATTCAAGCAGGGCCAGCCGGAAGTTCGATTTTTATTCCCGATGGATTTACGACGGAAACCCCGACTCCCACAGCTACCCCTAGTGTCACAGCTACCCCTAGTGTCACAGCTACACCCAGTCCAACGGCTACCCCTAGTGTCACAGTTACACCCAGTCCAACGGCTACCCCTAGTGTCACAGCTACACCCAGTCCAGAACCTCAACCGATTCGGATTCAAGGTGCGGGGACAGGGACAGAGGCAGATGACACAATTATTGGTAGTAGTCAAAATGACACGATTTCTGGGTTAGATGGAAATGATAGTATCTTTGGATTAGGAGGCAATGATCTCCTACAAGGAGATGCTGGAGATGATCAAATTAATGGCAATGAAGGGAATGATGCCATTGTCGGGGGCACGGGCAATGATTGTCTGCGGGGAGGTCAAGGAAATGATTTGATTTTCGGTGATTCAGGGAATGATCTGGCTTTTGGAGATAAAGATAATGATACCTTGAATGGTGGAGCCGATGCAGATAGTCTGTATGGTGGCCAAGGCAATGATAGTATTCGAGGTGGGGGCGAAGATGACGTCCTCTATGGAGATAAAGGCAATGATACCGTATCCGGTGAACTGGGTAACGATAGCGTCATCGGAGGAGACGGAGACGATATTTTATATGGTAATTCCGGTCAGGACTTCCTGAGTGGGGATGCGGGAAATGATCAACTCTTTGGCGGCGGAGATGATGATAGTTTAGTCGGCGGTCAAGGAGCAGATGTTCTCTATGGGGATTTAGGAAATGATAGCGTTTCTGGAGGAGATGATAATGATCAACTTTTTGGGAATGCGGGGGATGATGTTCTGAATGGGGATATTGGGGCGGATAGTTTGTATGGAGGTGCGGGAGAAGATATTCTCAATGGCGGTAAAGGTCGAGATTTCTTATCTGGTGATGCGGGGAATGATTTGTTAGCCGGAGAAGAAGGGGTAGACATCCTCACCGGAGGTGCGGGGGATGATATTTTTGTATTCGGTTATGTGATTACTCAAGCTCCCAATGGCGGTAGTTTTATTACAGGAACCACAGGCGGTACTAGCGTTGAATTAGCGGATATAGTTACGGATTTTACCACAAATGATCAGTTGGGGCTGTCTGGAGGACTGACATTCCAAGATCTGGAAATTTCCCAAGGTCAAGCTGCCAATGCCAGTAATACCATTATCAAAGATAAAAATACAGGTGAATTTTTAGCTATCTTACAGGGGGTTAATGCCAGTATTTTAAGTGAATCTAACTTTGTTCTTGACCCCACTGCTCCTCTTCCCCCGACACCGACCACATCACCAACACCAACACCGACCACATCACCAACACCAACACCAACCACATCACCAACACCGACCACATCACCAACACCAACACCAACCACATCACCAACACCAACACCGACCACATCACCAACACCAACACCGACCACATCACCAACACCAACAACACCACCCACACCAACAAAACCACCCACACCGACAACATCACCGACAACCCCACCCGTACCCACTCCATCTCAACCAACACCACCTCCTGTGGAACCGCCAACTCCCGCAGTTTTAAAGGCTGAGAATGATACGGTATCGGGTGAACAAAATACTTTATTGGAGATTCCCTTTAGTACACTCACCAGCAATGACAGCGGAGTGGGACAGATGACGGTGACAGGAATTACTCAACCGTCTAATGGGAAAGCGGTCTTAAATCAGAATATTGGAGTGATTACTTATATTCCTGATCAAAACTTTTCGGGTTTTGATCCGTTTAATTATCAAATTCGAGACGATAATGGAGCAACGGGAACGGCAACGGTTACGGTTGATGTTGTGTCTTTGAATCAGCCTCCGATTTTAGACCTGAATAGTTCCCAAACTGGAAATAATTACACCACTGTTTTTGTCGAAGGTACTACTCCTGTAGCGATTACCGGAAGTGTCAGTATTAGTGATGCGGATGATCCTGATCTCACCTCGGCTACAATTACTTTAATCAATATTCCCAATGGTCAAGTAGAAGGTTTATCAATACAAGGAACCTTACCCACTGGGATTACTGCTGGAACTTATGATCCGGCAACGGGAATCATTCTCCTAACAGGAACAGCCCCAATTTCTAGTTATGAAATTGCACTTTCTCAAGTTGTTTATAGCAATATTTCTCAAAATCCCAACACTGAAAATCGAGTTATTGATGTAGTGGTTGCGGATAACAATAGTGATAGCAATATTGCGATTAGTACGATTACAATTGAAGCCGTTAATGATCCTCCTGTAAATACAGTTCCAGGGTCACAAATGGCAAACGGTAGCCAACCGATTGTATTTAGTCAAGCGGATAATAGTCTAATTTCGATTAGTGACCCCGATGCCGATGGCAACCCCATCCAAGTTACCTTAACTGCCAGTACCGGAACATTAACTTTGGGTGCAACACCGAATAATGTGGAAATTTCAGGGAATGGAACAACGCTAGTTACTTTGGTAGGTCGTTTTGAAAATATTAATACGGCTCTCAACGGTTTAACCTTCACGCCTCCTTCTCCTTTTACGGCCTCGGCGACCCTCCAAATTGTGACAACGGATAATGGCAATACAGGCAGTGGTGGCCCACAAACAACCTCTAGCACGATTAGTATTAATCAACCAAACCTGCCCCCAAATGCGGTGAATGATAGTGTTGTAGGTACGGAAAATCAATTGTTAACGATATCCT
>CAITND010000038.1 GCA_903893625.1 uncultured Oscillatoriales cyanobacterium | reverse complement strand
TTTTTGGAATCGGGGATATCCTTTTTTGCCAGAAATTTGTTTTTTGCAGTTGTCGTAAAAACGACTAATAGCAGACCATCCTCTTTCTGCTGCGGATTGTACTGCTGTTGAATTTAAGTTAGCAACAAAGGGAAATTCCTTTCTGAGAATTGTTGAATATCTGTTTAAGGTAAATTTATTAACTTTTTCCTCTGGTGGCGCATCCCGCCAATATCTAATCGCTTTATTGCGAATGAATTGGGTTGTACGAATGGCTTGATCAACGGCTTTGTATTGAGCGGATTTGCCTTTAACTTTGTATTCAAGAACTATCATTCGGATTCCTCTGTTGCTTTTTCGACCTTTTAAAATGTTAACATAAATATCGGAAATATTCACGGGGGTTAAAACCCCCTGAATCGCTTTAAGGGGGAAGAACGATGAAAGCATTTGTCGCGGGAGCAACGGGAGAAACAGGACGGCGAATTGTCGCTGAATTAGTTAAGCGAGAAATTCCTGTAAAGGCTTTGGTTCGGGATATGGAAACGGCTCAACAAATTTTACCGCCAACAGTTGAACTGGTGACGGGGGATGTTTTAAAACCCGATACTTTCGCCACAGCCATCCGTGATTGTACGGTTGTATTGTGTGCCACAGGAGCTAAACCGAGTTTCGAGATCACTGGGCCATATCAAGTTGATTATCAAGGGACAAAAAATTTAGTTGATGTCGCCAAAGCTCAGGGAATTGAACACTTTGTTTTAGTGACGTCTCTGTGTGTTTCCCAATTTTTTCATCCATTAAATTTATTTTGGTTAATTTTAGTCTGGAAAAAACAAGCGGAAGAATATCTTAAAAAAAGCGGTTTAACCTATACGATTGTGCGTCCAGGCGGTTTAAAAAACGATGACAATGATCAGAACGTAGTCATGCAGTCTGCTGATACTTTATTTGAGGGGAGTATTCCCCGAACTAAAGTCGCTCAAGTTTGTGTAGAAGCATTATTTCTTGAGGGTTCTCAGAATAAAATTGTTGAAATTGTAGCAAATTCAGATGCTCCTCAAAAATCTTTTGAACAACTTTTTGCTAACGTATTGAACTAATGGGAATATCTCGACAGAAAGACCAACTTCGCCGTCGAAAGCGACTATTTTGGAGCGTTTTGCTTCTGTTCAGTTTAACGTTTATTGGAGTGAGAAGTTGTCAAGGAAAATCTCAATTTCAACCCTTAATTGATCATCAGGTAGAAGAACAATGGCCACCGTTAGCCATGGGCGGTGGCGACCCCTATATTCGGGCTTTGATGCGAACCATTTCCGCCAGTGAATCGAGTTATTCTGACCCCTATTATGTTTTATATGGGGGAAAATATGTCTCGGATTTGCATCGCCATCCTGATCAGTGTATTAAGATTGTTACAGGCCCGAATAAAGGGAAATGTAGCACCGCCGCCGGACGCTATCAAATGTTAAAAACAACTTGGGATGAAAAAGCAGAACGTTATCATCCCAAACCTGCTCAATTTTGGTTTTGGCTTCCTTATAGTTTTGAACCCGAATATCAAGATACTGTGGTTTATCGATGGTTATTAGATGACAAATTCTGGGGGGTGAATATTTCTCAATTATTACGGGACGATAGACTCGATGAAGTATTGCAATTATTATCAGGAACCTGGACAAGTTTAGGCTATGGAATTGAAAATAATATGATGACTCGTTCTTTACCTGAAATTTATAACCAAATTTTGCAAAATGAACTTAATTATGAAAATGGGGAATTGTGGGTTAATCAAGACTCTCCTTAAGCAATTTTGGGTTATGATATGAAATATAAATCAGGGTGTGGGGTGGATGCGGTCATTCAGTTTCGTTTCTAAAAAAATATCCATTTTTAGGTTAACCATCATGCAAACTCAAACCAAAGATATCCAAGATTCCACAAAATGCAATGCTGCGATCACAATTCAAAATTTAGATCATTATTTTGGGAAAGGGCAATTGCAAAAACAAGTGTTATTTGATATTAACTTAGAAATTTCCATCGGTGAAATTGTGATTATGACTGGCCCCTCTGGTTCAGGAAAAACTACATTATTAACCTTAATTGGGGCGTTACGTTCTGTACAGTCTGGAAGTTTAAATATATTAGGAAGAGAACTCTTAGGTGCAAGTTCAGGAGAATTAGTTAAAGCCAGACGAAATACAGGTTATATTTTCCAAGCTCATAATTTACATGGTAGCTTAACGACATTACAAAATGTGCAAATGGGGTTAGAAGTTCAGGGTAAATTCTCTCGTGCAGAAATGCAGCAAAAAGCCACGGCAATGTTAGAAAAAGTCGGGTTAGGAAATCGCTTAAATTATTATCCTGATAATCTTTCTGGAGGACAAAAACAACGGGTTGCGATCGCCCGTGCATTAGTTAGTCATCCCCCCATTGTATTAGCAGATGAACCTACGGCTGCTCTTGATAGTCATTCGGGGAGAGATGTGGTTAATTTAATGCAAATTTTAGCCAAAGAACAAGGGTGTACTATCTTAATTGTTACCCATGATAATCGAATTTTAGATGTTGCTGATCGGATTATTCACATGGAAGATGGAGCATTAGTTACTAATTCTGAACTGACACCTAATAACAAGTTGAAATCAAACACTTAATGTGAATTAATTCAATGATAGATCAGTTATAATCTAAAAAAATACCCAATTAACGATGCAAACCCTAACGGATATTGGAACGCTTATCGTGTCTACCTCCGGAACCTGTGGAGGTCGTCCTCGAATTGCCCAAACCCGGATTTAAAGCCGGAAATCTATTAAATTAATAACAAGCCCAACTAAAGGTTAAAATATGTTTATGTTCAGGACATTGGGTAATATGTCCGCAACCCATATCACCCAACATAATCGGTAAGTTGTCATTAGAATCGATTTGAAAGACAAATTGCATTCTCCGTTGACATTCTGGACAGTTAGGATATTCTACATCTTGAACCCAATCGGGATAACCGGATAATTTATCTCCTGTTACTACCATTGAAAATAGATCATCTTCAATTTCAGAATCATCAGGGATATCAATAATTATTCCAAAATCAGGACATTCAATTCTGATCAATTCCTCTGTATAATAATCATTAAAAATTAATCCCAATTCTTCAAATTCAACCCCATCAGGATAATCTTCTAATTGCTTCCATCCCACAATAGTTTTTGCAGGTAATCTATCCTTGACCCCCCCTAGCCCCCCCTGCACGGGGGGTTTGGGGGGATATTGATTTGGTTCTACAATTCTCACTAATTTGTTATCCTCAAAGGGAGCATAACTACTACAATTGAGACAGTAGAATAGTTGTAATAATCCCGTACCAAATTGATTAGCAAGTTCTGGCGGAATTTCGTTTAAATTTAGTTGTAATAGCAACGCCATTGGGGTTTGACAGCATCCACAAATCGGGTAAGATTCCTGTTCATCTAACCAAGGTTGTCCCGAAAATTTAGAAGCGGTAATACTACCATCGCCGTCTTTAACTATTGGTTTCCAGGTCAACCTTTTATGGGCATCTCGCCAAGGTTTAAGTTGTTCCAGAATTTCTGATATCATTTTATTTTTACCCTCCAGAACAGGATTTTAATACCCAACCGATTACAATTCCTAACCCCCCAAAACGAACCGCTTGCCAAAAGGGTTCCTTAAAACTTCCCCAAGTCACTAAACGACTTTCTAAATTAAATTCTATTGTTTCTAATTGTATTTTTAACTGGTTTAATTCGTCTTTCAATTGTTGCGATTTCGTTTGACGAATTTGAGGAATAACTTCATCAATGCGGTTTTTTAATTCGATTTGACGTTGCCCGTCCCGTTGAATTTGGGCCAATCTTGCTTTAAGATCAATCAGAGATTGTTCAACCTCTACTAACCCCTGTTCAATATCTTGATTCCCATCCTGATCAGGATTATTCGTTGATGGTGGTTGAGACGATGGTTTGCTTGACATAATAGTAAAAGACCGAATTCAACCCACAACTGCAATGATCATTTATGACTAACCTAAATTCCACAACCCCCGACCTTTCTGATCGTCAGATGAGTCCACGCACTGCTAGTCTCAGCGAGTATAGCACATTAGAACTCGCCCAAGCCTTAGCGGAACGATTAGCGATCCCGGAACGAGACTGGCATCGCCTCAAGTCCAACCGCAATGCTCGCGCTGGGGAACATTTAACGGCTGCTTTAGTCTTTTTACTCAAAAATCAGCCAGAAGAAGTGATCCCTCGGTTAAATCAGGCAGTTGGCTGGCTGGAACGCTTAATTACTGCCCCTCCTTGCCCAACTCATGGAACAACTCAAAAGAAACAGCCGTAAGCATCAAAAACTTACGCTAAAACGGGGAGTTGATATAGAGGGATACTGGATGAAAATACAGAGAGAATTAAAATAAATGAACTCTCAACTCCCCATGAACAAGGTTTTTTTGACGGATTTCAACCTCTTAAAAGCGTTGCCAATCATGTTGATGTCCATAGGATGTTGCCATTTTCTTACATAACGTTAGTTCTGTTCCAGTTCGATTCCATTGCACACGATCAAAGATTTGATAAAGAATGTACAAACCTCGTCCGCATTCATGATCATCATGGGGTAAATCAGAATCTTGGGTTTCTGTTTCTGGTTCATAATCAGCCTCGTCATGCAATTGACATTCACAAGGAGGTTTAAAACCACAACCCTGATCTGATATAATCCACCAGCAATGATCTTGAATTAGACTAAAGCGGACGACGACTGTTTTACTGGGGTCTAGCTTATTGCCGTGCTTGGCAGCGTTGACAAGTGCTTCTTGTAGTCCAAGGCGAATTTCGGCTTGCAACGAGTCTGGAATGTCAGACAGAAGCAAGTCCAAAACTGGACACAGATACAAGGTAGAAGCAAAGCTAATAGTGACCCAGTTTCGTTTAACCGGACGCGATGTTAAAGCAATCACACGGAAAACTCCCTGGCAACGTGGTGGATAAACCTCACACCCGGCATAGTGATCAATTCTCTCCTACTATGGGATTTATTTGGGTGGGTGAGCGTGAGTACCCGTTCATTCATTAGATTACCAAAAGAATAAGAAAAAACACAATTAATTTTGAAAAATAGTGTATTTTCTTTGTATTATATTTGAATTATAAACAAGCTCAACCCTTTAGAAATCAAGGGATTTTGAAGAAAACAGGCTAAGAGAAGACTTAGATTTCAATGTTGCTTGAGAATGATAAAACAACTCTTATCAGTTTATCTTAATGGATGAAAATTAGTAGCTATTGATACAGAAGACTAAATAATCAGCTATATCTCTGTGGTTTTTGTTAATATTATTAATGTAAATTAATATTTATTTATAAAACGACATGATCACCACCCCAACCCTCACCTCTGAAGTCATCCCTGGACAATATTGGCAGTGAATCGCAACAACGGGTTAAGAATATTGATATCGGGGATGAATGCGGGGGTTTAACTTATCTTGTACAGGTTCACCGTGTTTGAGATGTTGTTCAACGATGCGGGGAACATCAGGGGGTTTAACGCGATAATACCAAACTTCATCGGGAGTGACTCGCACCGTCGGGCCAATATTACATTGACCTTGACAACCACAGGCTTCTATTGTGACTCCCGGAATCTTAAGATTTTGAAAAGCGTACAGAACTGCTAGAGAACCCTGTCGCTGACAAGATTGATGTTGACAAATTAATACACAACGATGAGGTTGAGTTTCCATAAAGGGTTCTGAGTTGCAATGGATGACGCTGTTGATATTGAATACAAATTTAAGACTAAGGATTAACTCACTCTTTTTGTAAAGTCGTGGCGATCGCTACCTGATAAAATGAAGAGCGATCGCTAATTAAAAAAAAATCAATGTTGGCTACTCTAACACAAAATCTGTAAGTTGTTTTTGGGGTCGCCATTCATCCCGACACCAACGCTCCGCTTATGGTGCGGGTCTTCTTGCTCCCATTTTTGATAAAATACGGAGAAATATTCACCCCTGTAACTGTAATTTTGAGTGTGGCTAATTCTAATCGAAAACCGATTCTCCTTGACTTTGAAAAGCCTCTAGTTGAACTAGAAAGCCGAATTGACCAAATTCGTTAGTTAAGGATAAATAAAAATGCTATAATCAAACCATCATCTATGTTTGTTTATCTGTGTGTCCATTATGATCGGGAAGGTACAAATCACTCAATTAGCATTTGTTATTAGGGCTAAGAATCATAATCCTAGTTTGCTAACTCATGATTTTTTGAGAATTAATAAAATTGTTGATGCAGATTGGTTGGTTACTTCTCCTGTTTTTACTACGGATATCATTTCTCAAGTCGTTTATAAAAACGGCGTAACGATTTTTATTCAACCTGATCAAATATCTTTTAAACAATCAATAGAAGGGGAGTATTCCCAGAATAAGGTGCTTCTTCAAGATTTAGCCCTAAGATATTTAGAAGTTTTTCCTGATATCAATTATTCTGCGATGGAAATTAATTCAATAGGTCATATTGAGTTTCAATCTCAAGAAGAATTAGACAATTATATATCTGATTATTTATTAAGACCCGGAGACTGGAAAAACTTCTTAAACAAAAAACCATCATTATCAGCCACTTTAATCTATTCCTTTGAGGATTATCAGATCAATGTTTCTATCGAACCCGTTTTAATTTATGATGATCAAAAAGCAACTGAAAAAAATCTAGGGATTCTATTTGCTGGTAGTATTCATCGAGACTTTATCCTAGATCATAACTCAGAAGATAAGTTAAAACCTCTTAAAGAAACGGTATCTCTTTGGTCTGAAGATGTGAATCGCTATATTTCATTAGTTAATGATTGTTTATTAAATTAGGAGGAATAATTGCTATGACTATCAACTATGAAAATATAAATACTATCACAGAGATTTCTGATTATGATTCTCAGCAGCTATCAGTGAAAGGAATAGTATTTCCTAAAATGTGTAATTCTATCGAAATCAGGGTCTTAAACCGCCAAGATTTTAGCAAGGCTTTATCAAGTATTTTTCCTTATGAAAAGCCAAAATTTCCAGGTTTTTCACTTAAAAAGTCATTAACTAATCCTGATGATTTTATGATTACCGTTAACCGTCTTTTAGAGTTAACAGAAATAGACCCTGATTTAGATGAGGAAGAGGAGGATGAGATATTAAATCCCTCAGATTATGCAGTTTCAAAATCAGTGAAACAATTAAGCGATTTACATGAATTATTAGGTCGATCTTTTCCCCGTGGTTTTTCCTCTTTGGAAAGTCGAGGCGGAGTTAATTTGATTTGGAAGAATCAAGATTTTGACAAAGAAATTCGGGTTAAAATTCCTGTTAATTGTGATTTTCAAGAGTCAGTTTACTACAGAAAAGGTGATGACAGCGAGTTAATTAAGAATCCTTCTTTAGAGAAAATCTCTCAGCTTCTTCTTTGGCTATCTACTAATCAACCAATTATTTAGTGTATGAGCATCTGTGGATAAATTATCTGATGACACGATATTATATCGAGCTATTACTAAAAAAAAATGGATTGACCCTGATAAAGCAGTTGATGCAGAAGCGTTTATTTTACGATGGTTTCCGAAGAGAGAAGAGTATGAGAAGGCTTTATCTGCTGCACTTGAACCTGAACAAGCTTATAATAGATTGTCTAAATGTTGGGGGGTAATTTGTTTTACTGTTAGGGATGTCAGAGAATTGGGGTTAGATGCAATTCAGGATAAGCCTGACCATGTAAGTATTATTAATGTTCCTAATCCTGAAACACACGAAAAGGAAGCAACAGATATTGGAACTAAGTTAGCAAAGAAATCTCGATTATTTTTAGATCGTTTAGATAATCCTATTATCAATAAAAAGTAGATTTTTATTATATTTAATTATCTACTTCTCCTCCCTTGATGTCGAGTCTCAACATCAGAATTGATTTGGTTTTCCAATCTGTGCAAAAGTGTCATTGACATTGCTTGTTAAGGTATTTTTGAGTTTCTGGGGTGAAACAGCCATCATTTTCAGGTAAAATACTAAAAATAATATTCACCCTGTGTAACTGTAATTTTGAGTGTGACTAATTCTAATCGAAAACCAATTCTCCTGGACTTTGAAAAGCCTCTAGTCGAGCTAGAAAGCCGAATTGACCAAATTCGTCAATTTGCGAATGAAAATGGTGTTGATGTGTCCGAAAAAATTCGGCAACTCGAAGCCCGTGCTAACCAACTGCGACAAGAAATTTTTAGTAGTTTATCTCCCCTACAACGGCTACAACTGGCTCGTCATCCCCGACGGCCCAGCACCCTAGATTATATTCAAGCCATGACCGATGAATGGATGGAGTTACATGGCGATCGCCGAGGCTATGATGATCCGGCTTTAGTCGGGGGCGTTGCTCGTTTAGCCGGACAACCTGTAATGATTCTAGGCCATCAAAAAGGACGGGATACCAAAGATAATGTTGCCCGCAATTTTGGCATGGCCGCCCCCGGTGGCTATCGCAAAGCCATGCGGTTAATGGAACACGCCAACCGTTTTGGAATGCCCATTCTCACCTTTATTGATACTCCTGGAGCTTGGGCGGGAGTGGACGCCGAAAAACTGGGTCAAGGAGAAGCGATCGCCTATAACCTCCGAGAGATGTTTAATTTAGAGGTTCCGATTATCTGTACCGTCATTGGTGAGGGGGGTTCCGGTGGAGCGTTAGGTATTGGGGTCGGAGAAAAACTGCTAATGTTAGAACATTCTGTTTATACTGTAGCTACCCCCGAAGCCTGCGCCGCGATTTTGTGGAAAGATGCGGGTCAAGCTCCCCAAGCAGCCCAAGCCTTGAAAATTACCTCCAAAGATCTCAAACAATTAGGCATTATTGATGAAGTTGTACCCGAACCCGATGGAGGTGCCCATAGTAACCCTTTAAAAGCGGCAGAATTGCTCAAAAATGTCCTCCTGAAATCCTTAGCTGAACTCCTGCCCTTAACATCCCAGCAGCGTCAAGAAATGCGCTATCAGAAATTTAGAAATATTGGGGTTTTTGCAGAAGCTAAGGTTTAAATCATCAATAATACCAGGGAAGAAAAGACAGCATTTTAAAGAACCCAAACATTTGAAAATATGGCTAATAAAATCCCTTTAGAAGTTAAAATTAGTGGTTCATTTTTTGCCCTGGTATTTGGTATTGTTCTTCTGGGTTTCTATGGAGTGTCCCGTCTGAATAGGCAGATTGAAACCTTGGGTTATACTGTAATTCCCAGTATTCGGGGTTTAAATAAAATTAATGAAGGACAAACCCAAATCCAATCCGCAGAACGGCTGTTAGTCAATCCTTTATTAACAGAAGAAGAACGAGAACAAGAATTAAATCGCATTCAAGAGGCGTGGTCACAAATTAAGCAGGGATTTGAAGAATACGAAAAAACCGAACAAACCGAAGCCGAAAAAAAAAGCTATGAACAATTTTTAATTGATTGGGAGCAATGGATTCAGTCCCACAAAGATTATTTAGCGTTAGAAGCCAAATATCATCAATTAGGTATCACTAACCCTTGGAACAATTTACTGCTTTTAAAAGATCAAAAAACCGTTAATCGCGCTGAATTGGACAAAGTAGAAGCAGCCTTAAAATTAAGGCTAGAACTAGATAAAATTGATCAGGAAAACCGTAAAAAATATTACCTAGCAGAGCAATCTCTTTTACCAGTTTTAGAAATAAATAATAAATTGGGTGAACTCACGAAACAAGAAGCCATTAATGATGTTAAAACCATTAGTTTTTTAATGATAGTAGCGATTATTGTTTGTCCTACCCTAGCTTTGATATTAGGAAAAGTTTTAAGTCGAGGGATTATTAACCCCATTATAAGTAGTATTAATCAGATCGCTAATTCTTCTAGTCAAATTGCCACCACTATCGAAGAACAAGAACGCATTACTGCTCAACAATCGGCTGCGGTGAATCAAACAACAACCACCATTGATGAATTAGGATCGTCTTCTCGCCAGTCAGCAGAACAGGCAAAACTCGCAGCCAATAATGCGATTGAAGTCGCTCATATTTCTGAAGACAATAAAAAACTGGTTCAAAAAACTTTAGCAGGAATTTCTGCCTTACAATCTACAGTCGAAGAAATTTCTAATAAGATGACGGGTTTAGATGAGCAAATGAATCAAATTAGTATAATTACTAACTTAGTTACCGATTTAGCCAATCAAACTAATATGTTAGCGTTGAATGCTTCTATTGAAGCGGTGAGAGCCGGAGAATATGGGAAAGGATTTGCCGTCGTCGCCGGAGAAATTCGTAAATTAGCTGACCAAAGTAAAAATTCTGCGACTCAAATTAATCATTTAATTACCGAAACTCAAAAATCCCTGCAAACAACGGTTTCTGTAACTAAAGCGGGCAAACAAAATGCGGTAGAGGGGATTGAATTATCCCAACAAACCGCTATGGCTCTGGAAAAGTTGTTTAATGGAATTAATCATGTCATGATGATTAATCAAGAAATTGCCTTAACTTCTCAACAGCAAGCCACGGCAGTGGAACAACTCGTCACCGCCATGAACCAGATCAATCAAGGGACTCAACAAAGCGTCTTAGGAATTCGGGAAACCCGTGCTACTGTCCAACAACTTAACCAAGTTGCTGTAAATCTTCAGAACCTGGCGGGAAAACAAAGTTGAGTTACTCGAAGATGGGAACGTTTAAGGAAAATCCAAAATCTAAAATTCCTTTGATGATATACTGACCTGTAGTAACAAATCTTTACACAATTCTCAGATTAAGCAGTGTACAGATTTGTGACATCTGTTTGAGTCCCATTGGAGACGACTTAAAGCGTACATGACTTCTCCCATTCAAAAAAGAGCCTTGATCACCGGAGCCAGTAGTGGCATCGGTCGAGCCACAGCCCTCGCCTTTGCCAGAGCCGGAATTGACATTGCATTGGTCAGTCGCCAGGAGGATCGCTTAGAGGCGGTAGCTGAAGCAGCCCGAAACTTTGGGGTAGAAGCGAAAGCCTTTCCTCTTGACTTGGCGAAAGTTGAACAAGTTCATGCCCAAATCGATAGTATCGTTGCTGCGTTTGGCCCGATTGACATTCTCGTCAATAACGCAGGTATGGGATACACCAGAGACTTAATTAACACATCCCTTGCCGACTGGCAACGGGTGATCGACTTGAACCTCACCAGTGTCTTTCAGTGTGTGAAAGGAGTTTTACCAGGAATGCGGGATCAAGGGAGTGGAACCATCATTAACGTTGTCTCCATTGCGGGGTTACAGGCTTTTCCCAACTGGGGCGCCTACTGCGTGAGCAAATTTGGTTTAATGGCTTTATCCAAAACCTTAGCAATGGAAGAACGTGCAAATGGAATTCGGGTAACAGCCCTGTGTCCAGGTTCTGTAAATACTCCCATCTGGGATACCGAAACCGTTAACGCGGACTTTGATCGCTCTGCAATGCTGACACCGGAGATTGTCGCCGAGTCAATTCTCTATGTCGCTTTATTGCCGACGGTTGCTGTTATTGAAGAATTAACACTCATGCCCAGTGTTGGCACGTTTTGAATCGTTGATTTTTATCGATTCTAAAACCATTCACCCTTGTTGTTTCTAAACCTTGATTCAAGATACACCATGACTATCTCACCAAGCACCAATGGCGTCAAAAATTTAGAGACCGACCCTAATGGGGGCAAAAATGATGACACCAGTGGGTTTTCCATTCGACCCGATCGCACCTTATCTCATGGTCAAAGCACCCACTCCCAACCCTGCACGGAAGTGAGTGATGAACAAATGATGGATGCTGTTCGCACCATGCTCTTAGGGGTTGGTGAAGATCCTGAACGGGAAGGGTTGCTGAAAACACCAAAACGGGTGGCTGAAGCCATGCGATTTTTAACCAGTGGTTACAATCAATCTTTAGAAGATTTGGTGAATGGCGCAATCTTTGATGAAGGCCACGAAGAGATGGTACTGGTGCGCGACATTACCTTCTTTAGTATGTGCGAACACCATATGTTACCGTTCATGGGTCGGGCGCACGTTGCCTATATTCCCAATCAAAAAGTGATTGGGTTAAGCAAACTAGCTCGGATCGTGGAAATGTACAGCCGTCGTCTACAAGTTCAAGAACGTCTGACTCGCCAAATTGCCGAAGCGGTTAAAACCGTCCTTGAACCCCAAGGGGTAGCCGTTGTTATGGAAGCAACCCATATGTGTATGGCGATGCGTGGGGTTCAGAAACCGGGGTCTTGGACAGTGACCAGCGCTATGGTCGGTTCATTCCAAGAGGATCAGAAAACCCGTGAAGAATTCCTGAATTTGATTCGTCACCAACCTGCATTTTTTTGACACAGATTATACGGATTAAGAGGATTTCTGACACGGATTATACGGATTAATAGGATTTCACGGATTACTGTTTTCTGGTGATCAACAAGTGTTTGCTAGGATTCTCGGTTCTTAGTTCACTAACTTTTAAAATTTACCATGACTCAACCCATCAAGTTTGGAACCGATGGCTGGCGCGGTGTGATTGCTGCGGACTTCACTTTTGAACGAGTGGCTTTAGTCGCTCCCATTGCGGCGCAGATTCTCTATCAAACCTACGGAGAAAGTACCGGAAGCCGGACTATGATTGTCGGCCATGATCGGCGTTTTTTAGCGGAAGAATTTGCCCGATGTGCCGCCGAAGCCATCCAAGCGGCGGGCTTTGATGTCAAACTCAGTGAAACATTCGCTCCGACTCCGGCATTTTCGTTAATTGCCCATCAACAACAGGCGTTAGGAGCGATTGTTTTAACAGCTAGTCATAACCCAGGTAAATATTTAGGGTTAAAAGTTAAAGGTGCTTTTGGCGGTTCTGTGGGGCCAGAAATTACCCAACAAATTGAAGCGTTATTAACGGAACCTCCTACTTTTGAAACCACACCCGGAACTTTAGAACATTTTAATCCTTGGCCGAGTTATTGTGAAACTTTGCGTTCTAAAGTAGATATTTTGGGAATTCAAGAGGCAATTAATCAGGGGAAATTAACGGTTTTTGCGGATGTGATGCACGGGGCAGCGACCGGAGGATTAACTCGATTATTGGGGGATAAAGTTCATGAAATTAATACAAATCGTGATCCTTATTTTGGAGGAGGCGCACCGGAACCTTTACCCCGTTATATTCCTGAATTATTTGAAGAATTACAGGCTTTTCAAGCTGCTGATGGGGGTTTAGCCATTGGGTTCGTGTTTGATGGCGATAGCGATCGCATTGCAGCAATTGATCAAAAGGGTAATTTCCTCAGTTCTCAAATTTTAATTCCGGTCTTAATTGAACATTTATCAACCCGTCGAGGATTTACGGGAGAAATTGTTAAAACTGTGAGTGGTTCTGATTTAATTCCTCGGATTGCTAAATTATTCAATTTATCGCTTTATGAAACCCCTATCGGTTATAAATATATTGCCGATCGGATGTTAACCACGGAGGTTTTAGTCGGGGGTGAAGAATCTGGGGGGGTAGGCTACGGAACCCATATTCCTGAACGAGATGCGTTGTTATCGGCGTTATATGTTTTAGAAGCGATGGTACAGTCCGGGGAAGATCCAACGCAAACATACTCACGCTTACAAGCACAAACGGCTTTTGATTCGGCCTATGATCGGATTGATTTACCCTTAGCGAGTATGGACGTGCGATCGCGCCTCGTCGAACAATTGGACAATCAACCTTTACAGGAAATTGCTGGACAAGCCGTTGTTGATTGTTTAGCCGTCGATGGTTACAAATACCGTCTCGCCGATGGTCGTTGGTTATTAATTCGCTTTAGTGGTACAGAACCCGTTTTACGCCTCTATTGTGAAGCACCAACCCTGGATATTGTTCAGGAAACCCTAAACTGGGCTAAAGATTGGGCGAATCAACTCTAGGAATCAGTTATCAGTTATCAGTTATCAGTTATCAGTTTTTGAATAATTACGAATTACGAATTATGAATTATGAATTACTGATTATTAATAATAGTTATTGTGATTATGAAAAAATTAATTGTAGCAACGGGAAATCCAGGTAAAATGAAGGAGATGCAAGCTTATTTGGAGGGTTTAGAGATTGAATTGCAGCTTAAGCCTAAAGATTTAGAAATAGAAGAAACTGGAACAACATTTATAGAAAATGCTGGGTTGAAAGCATCACAAGTGGCGTTAGCAACGGGAGAATGGGCGATCGCAGATGATTCTGGGTTAGCCGTTGAAGCGTTAAATGGCGCACCGGGACTGTATTCTGCCCGTTATGCACCAACAGAAGCCGAATGTATTGTGCGACTGTTGAAGGAATTGGAGGATATTCCCAACCGCAACGCTCAATTTGTCTGTGCTGTAGCAGTGGCCTGTCCCGATGGTTCTATTGTGGTGCAGTATGAAGGGATTTGTAACGGAATCATCACAAAAGAACCGCAGGGAACCGGGGGTTTTGGTTACGATCCGATTTTTTATGTTCCTAAAGTTAAAATGACTTTTGCGGAAATGCCTGCGGAATTAAAACATCAAATTTCCCATCGAGGTCAAGCTTTCCAAGGGATTTTACCTCAACTTCAAGCTTTATTTTAGATTGAGTTGATCGGGATACGGTATTGTCGTATCCCGCTTTTGGGTGCGAAGAGAATTAAATAGCTTCTAGGTTCTTTTCTCCAGTACGAATGCGGATAATTTCTTCCACGGTCGAGATAAAGATTTTCCCATCACCAATTTCCCCAGTCCGAGCAGCGGCAATGACTTTATCCAAGACCATATCCACTTGGCTATCTTCGACAACGATTTCGACTTTGAGTTTTTGCAAGAACTCAACGGTGTACTCAGAACCTCGATAGCGTTCCGTTTGACCCTTCTGACGTCCGAAACCTCTAACTTCAGAAACAGTCATCCCAACAATACCCGCATTGACTAGGGCGATTTTAACCTCATCAAGCTTAAAAGGCCGAATAATTGCTTCTATCTTCTTCAAGATCCTCACTCCTCAAGCTGAATATTTCGTTTAGTCGTCACTTAGCATTCTATCTTTTGATATCACCGCCAAGAGACTGTTATTTGTAAAATATGCTACAATTGATCTCCAAAATGAAAGATGGGTTTGTTCCTCCTCACACCTCTATCCGAATTTGATCTAAGTCGGATTAACAACGAGGCAAAAAGGGGAACCCGCCCCAGAGCCAGAGAGATTTTACCATACTTTGGACAGTTGGCTTGACGGTTTCAGAATCGATATACAGATTCGGCAACATTAAGCCGAAGAAAAATCTATCCGATTCCCTTAAAAACTGCAACACACTGGTATTGTAAAATCTTGTTAAAAGTGGCAGTTTCTCAAGCTTGAGAACTTGGTAACTTTTAACTTGCGAGGGGGTTTGGAGGAGCGATAAGTCCCACGCTGAATTTCACGCCTACAAAAAAACAACCATAAATCAGCGTGGGATACATGGACTCCCCCAAGTTAATTTTGTCGGTCAATCCCGACAAAATTAAAAATGTCATGTTAGACTTTATCAAAGAGTTGAAAACGACAATGTTTCAGGCATACAAGTATCGCATATATCCAACAACCGAACAGCAAATAGCCGCTTCTAAAAGTTTTGGCTGTTGCCGTTGGTATGGTCATTACGCTCCCAGTGTTTACAAGTTGTCGCTCTCAATTTATATACAGCTTACAAGAACTTCTTTGAGAAACGGGCGAGATTACCTCGATTCAAATCCAAACACGGCAGGCAATCAATCAGTTATCCCCAAAACGTTAAGTTGGAAGGGGATTACCTGAAATTACCTGGTAAAGTGGGGTTGGTTTATTGTTGGCGTCACCGGGAATTTGAGGGGACAATCAAAACTGTTACTGTTTCAAAGAATCCCGATGGAAAATATTATGCTTCTGTGTTAGTTGATGACGGCAAGGAAACACCTAACCCAACAATGTTGAAGTATAAAGCCGAAAAAGAAGGAAAAACCTATCAAGAAGTTGATCGATTTTTCCCGTCTTCTAAAATTTGTAATGTCTGTCTAAATCAAGTGGGGAGCTTACCGCTTGATGTTAGAAGTTGGCCGATCGAACATTGCCAAACTACCCATGATCGAGATATAAATGCTTCAATCAATATCAAGAATGAAGCCTTGCGGATTTTGTCGTTAGGAACTAGCGATACTGCCAATCTGAGGGGATGTAAGTCATCTGGTAAAACTTCTGTTCTATCAGATGCTATCCCCGTCGAAGTTGGAAGCCCACACTTACTCGTAGAGAAGTGT
>CAITND010000037.1 GCA_903893625.1 uncultured Oscillatoriales cyanobacterium | reverse complement strand
GACTAATTATTACTATTAAACATCAAAAATTATTAATTACTCCCCCTTCCCTACAAGGGAAGGGGGTTGGGGGGTTAGGTCTTAGGGTTGGCAATGGAAAATGAAACAGCCCTGGCCTTATTAAGGGGGGTTGGGGGGATCATCTGTAGCGTTGATAATTGTATTTCATATAAGAAACCGGGTTTTTCAGAAAATGCCACAATAACGGTAGGCAACAGGTGAAAGAATGAAAGAACTCGAACAAATTGCGGAAGCCCTAGACCGTCAGGACTACCGCCAAGCGGCAAAACTGTTAAAACAACTGCAACAGCAAGCACCTGACAATCCTTGGGTGCAGTTATATGCGGGGCGTTGGTATGAAGGAACAGATAAACTAGAAACGGCAGAAAAAGTTTATCGTAAATTATTGAAAGATGCGACTAACCCTAAAATTGTCGCCCAGGCGCGTCAAGGTTTACAACGCATTGAAACCCTGGAACAAAATCGACGTCAACAAGCCATTATTCAAGCAAAAACTGATCCGAGTAATACCGAACCCGGTGTTTTAATTTTAGAACCTCTGGCTCCCGAACAAAAGCAAGATGCCGCCAAAATCCTCGCCCGAATGTTACAAACCGATCCCTATACAGCCAGAATGCAGTTACAAAGTCGGGGTTGGAGACTGTATAAAACGGGGGAAATCGGAGAATTAAAAGTCTATGGTCAAGAAATGTTAGAAGCGGGAATTCCTGTATTTTGGGTATCGTTAACGGATATTCAAAAGCTTCATGTATTTCGGGTAAAATCGATTCAATCCCTATCGCCACAACCGACAATTATTTGTCAAAATGAACAGGATCAATTAGGTTCGATGACGTTTAATTGGCAAGAAGTCAGCCAACGAGTTGAAGGATCATTACCGTTATTTATGGAAATGTTAGATTATGATCCGCGTCGTCCCAAATCAGAGCGATTTCGTCATAAAGAAATGACTCAAGATTATGCTCAAATTTTGGATTTACATTTACCACGACGAGGTTGTATTTTAAGGTTTTGTGATCAGAGTTATGACTTTCAAGAAGGGATTGATTTTAGTCAATTTTCGAGTGAAACCAGCGCCCTCCCGACGAGTCAAAATACAAATCGGATGAATTGGAATCTGTTAATTGAACAGTTTAACCTCTATTTAACTCACGCTCAACTCTGGTCAGAATTTACACCTTTTGCAGAAACAACTTTAGATTATACTCAACTTTTGGGCCGGATTAAACCTTATATTGATTTATCTCGAAAATCAGAAAGCATTTGGGATAATGCGTTTCAACTCTATAGCGGGTTAGTATTTTTTAAACAAGTAAAATAGAAACCGGGTTTCTTGAAGAAACCCGGTTTCTGATTAATTTTTAACCCTTGATTAGAGTTGAGAATTAACATCATAAGAATGGGTTGTATCTCTGAAATCTCGACGTCCGCTACCTCTGTCGGGTGCATAAGGGCCATTCAGTTGAGTTCGGGCGGAAAGTAATTGTTGGTCAGCAACAATATCTGATAATGGATTAGCGGAAGGATTAACAGCTAAAGCGTTAGTTGTAAGACCAACCGATAAACAAACTGATAAAACTAAAGATGTATAGGTTTGCATAATAGAGTGTCCGTTTAAGTCTGTCCACTTCTTCATACAAACTATTAGTCTTTAGATCAGGATTAGTTGGAAAAAGTTTTTCACCCCTCCTCATAAAATCCGGCTATTAACCCTCTTTTATTGGGTGTAAAAGCACTAACCAAAACTAATAAATCGGGTTTCTAACCCTGATATATAGGCTGAAATCAATTAACTTTCATAAATCCGGTTTCTAATGGGATTAAATGCTTCTACAATTAACCAATGACCTGAGACGTTTAAACGTGCATAAACCGTTAGGAGGGAAGAAGTAGAAATCTTTTGTAATTGGTGGTTAATTTCTGGGTGTAGCGTCACTAATATCCAGGTTTGACCCGTTAAATCTCCTTCCGTTAGGGTGAGGGTATAGTCTTGGTCATTTTGACGCTGAAAAATACCCGAAAAAGCCTGACTGTCTTTTGAAGAATAGGGGGAAATTCCAGCTACCGGACAATTACCATCAATAGGATAAAATTCGGGATGATCTAAATAATAATATTGCCAGTCTAACCAATCGGGATGATCGGGAGGTAAATTAAATAAAGGAATAATAGCTTGAGGGGCAATTTTATCAGTTAATAAAGCATTTTGTAACGCTCTAACAGATAATTCTTTGGGTTTTATTCCCTGTTCAATACATAAGGCTGCCGCCATTCCTGCGGCTTGTCCAATGCCTAATACCACAGGTTGTAAACGAGTTGCACCGTTAGCAATATGGGAAACTGAGATATTTTTTTCACAGACTAATAAATTATCAACACTAATAGGAATTAAGGCGCGATAGGGAATGGTAAAGGGCGTTCCTGTCCAACGTCCTCCCCAGCGTAGACTTTTCGGTTTTACAGGCCATTCAAAAGTGGTATAATGGTGATCGTTAGCATAATTTCCAATAGCGATCGCTTCACATTTTCCTATTTCATTAATCGGTAATAAAGCCGTATAACCTTCTTTCACAGGTAAAATATCCTGTTCTCGAATTGTAGTTAATCCTTGAACTCGACGACTTTCTCGATAGTAAGGATGTAAGGCAAAAGCGGATAAAATAGTTGGATCTGTATTAAAATTATGTCGATTTTCTATTGGGAAAGTTCCCGTTGCTAACCCATAGCGTCCTCCGAGTTGTTGTTGAATAAACCGGGCAAAACTTTGACTATGCCAAAAACTTTCTTGCCAAAATTGTAAACGTTCAGCTTCTGAACCAATTAAACGATCTAAATTTTGATCATAATCATTTCCCTGAATCGGCCAGTTAATCATAAACCGTTGACCGGGAAGTTTCCCATAGTTTAAAAACGATTCTTCACCATAATTTTTCCAAGCATTGATAAATAATTCTGGGGTATCAATAGCAGGGGCGGGAATTTCCGGGGCGATTTGATCTTCTCCAAAATCCTGCATGATAAAAACCCAGGTTGGAGCTTGCACAGGGGTTGTTTTAATAAAAGTAAATTTATCAATTGGAGCACTGGGTTCTTGCCATTGGGCTTGTAATTCCCATCCCCAACGATAGGGTATTTCTGCTAATTCCAAAACATCGCCTAATTCCGTTGCATCTAATATAATTTTAGCTTCTATTGTATAAGATTGAAAACGAACCTCTGTAATATAATTCCCTTGTTTGACAACTTCTAAAGGGGATTGTTCTACTATCCATAATAAATTCGGTTCTGCTTTCACCCAATCTGCAAAAATATTCGCTCCAATTTGGGGATGATAAGTAAAGAAACTCACCCAAGCATTATCTAAACCTTCGGGTTGACGTTGGTTTAATTCTCGAATAAATGCCCCCCAAATTCCCGTTTGAAACGCGACTAATTCATTGCCATCCGGTGCGGGAACGCCCCCAGAGGTTAACATTCCTCCTAACATTGACCATTGACTGACTAAAATTGTTTTTGCCCCTCGACGGGCGGCTTGTAATGCCGCAGCAGTTCCTCCAGTTCCGCCCCCCACCACTAAAACATCGGCTTGTAATTGATTCATGACGAGTTTGTAAACTAAAAAACGATCTAAAAATTATCGGTTAAAATAAGGTTTAGTGTCAGGGTGATCTGTTAATTCTTGTAGTAAGCCCTTCAGGGCTGAATACAAAAGATGGGGGAAAAAGCCCTAAAGGGCTTACTACTTTGATATTTAGATTCAATGACAAAAATTCTATTCTTAAAACCCAAATTAACCCTGGGGGTTTCCCTGACCGTTGCGGTCATCCTTGGACATCTATCAACAGCCCAGGCTCAATGGCCACCTACTGAACCGATGGCGATTCCTCCGTCAACGGTAAATATTCCCGTTGGGGATACCCAAGGTTATACACTAGGGCCAGGAGATCTTGTACAACTGGATATTTTTAATGTTCCTGAATATAGTGGTAATAATGGTCAGCATCAAGTCTCCATTGATGGTTCGGTAAATTTACCTTTAATTGGCAATATTTCAGTTCAGGGAATGACCTTAGACCAAGTAACGGCTATTGTTCAACAACGCTATGGAGAATATTTACAACGACCCCTGTTAACAGTGCAATTAGTCGCCGCTCGTCCTCTACAAATTGCTGTCACCGGAGAAGTTCAACGTCCGGGGTCTTATATGTTGTCCGCAACTTCCTCCACAAATTCCTTGGCTACCCCAGAAGTTCAGGGGGGAAGGGGTCGTTTACCGACTATTACCCGTGTTTTGCAAATGGCTGGAGGAATTACCCCCTCGGCGGATGTCCGACAGGTGAAAATTCGCCGTTCTCAGGGGAATGGGGGAGAAAAAATTCTGAATTTGGATTTGTGGGAACTGATGCAAACGGGGGATTTACGTCAGGATATTACGTTGCGGGATGGCGACACAATTTATATTCCCACAGCCACAGAACACAACGCGCTGGAATCTTCTCAATTAGTCACGGCTAATTTTGCGAGTAATACGAATCAACCGATTAATGTTGCGGTTGTTGGGGCTGTTAATCGTCCTGGAACCCATACCTTAAGGTTAGAACCTATTCCCCAAGTTCCCCCAGAACCGGGTCAATTAACTGAAGGTGTTGTTTCAACGGCTAGTGGGGGAATATTTACAGTAACGCAAGCTTTGAAAGTAGCGGGGGGAATTACGCCTCAAGCGGATATCCGTAATATTCAGGTGCGACGTCTGACCCGCACGGGAACAGAACAACAGATTACAGTGGATTTATGGAAACTTTTACAGGAAGGAGATGTCACTCAAGATGCCATGTTACAACAGGGAGATACGATTATTGTGCCAACGGCGACAGCGACTGAAACAGAAGAAAATGCAGAAGTAGCCGCCGCGAGTTTTTCTCCCGATACGCTAAAAATTAGTATTGTGGGTGAAGTTGTCTCCCCAGGTGCGAAAAGCGTTGCTCCGAATACGTCTCTTAATCAAGCGCTTGTGGAGGCGGGAGGATTTAATGAATCTCGTGCTAATAAGAAAGAGGTGGAATTAATTCGTTTACATCCCAATGGGACGGTTTCTCGACGGCCAATTCCGATTAATTTATCGGCGGAAGTTAACGAAGAAACTAACCCTAAGCTCAGAAATAATGATGTTATTGTCGTCGGTCGGTCGGGGGGTGCTTCCTTCCGAGATGGGTTAGGGACGGTATTAAATTCCTTAAGTCCGATTAACAATTTCTTGGGATTATTTCGGTTTGTTAATATTTTTTAATAGGAGAGGGAATAGGGAATTACGAATTACGAATGGGGAATTACGAATTACGAATGGGGAATGGGGAATTACGAATGGGGAATGGGGAATGGGGAATGGGGAATGGGGAATGGGGAGAAAAAAATCACCGCCCTTGGTTTGAGAATCAGTCTAGGGTTAATCACTGTTTTGGCTCGACTGTTATAACTGAGGATAGAGATGATGGTTGATTAGTGTTCTGCATTTACAAAACTGAAATTGTTAAAATTACCCTAAAAATTAATATGAAAACTAGGAAATTATCTCGGTTATCTGCTGGTCACTCTCTAAATAAACCTCTGTATTCTGTAGAAAGAATTGCTTCGGGTAGTCCTTTATATTATGATGCGGATTTATATCCTCTGGAATATAATCAGGGAGAAAAATCTAATTTTTTTCAGGTTTTATGGAAACGAGCTATTGCCGTTTTAGGGGTGACAACGGCTGTTACTGCTGGAGTTTATCTGTGGACAATTAATCAAACACCTGAATATAAAGGGTCGTTTCAAATTTTAGTTGAATCTCAGCCTCAACTTGAACCTCAAGCGTCTAATTTAGAAGGGAAGCCAAATTTAGATTATTATTCTCAAGTTGAAATTTTGCAAAGTCCTAAATTAATGTCAGGAATTCTTAAAGCGATTCAAACCCGCTATCCTGAAGTTACTTATGATTCTCTTTTTAATAAAACAACAGGACAAACCTTTTGGAAACGTGATATTCTCTCAATAAAACCGTTAAAAGAGACTCAAATTTTAGAGGTAAGTTATCAGGATGCTGAACCTCAGAAAGTGCAATTTGTTTTAGAAAAACTCGCTGAAGGCTATTTAAAATATAGTATTCCAGAAGATAACAAAGCTCAAGAGCGTGAACAACAATTCAAGCTAATTCAAGAGCAAATAGCAAGTTTAGAGGAAAAACTTCCCCCAATTAAACAAGAAATTCAAAAACTACAACAACAATATCACTTTATTGATCCCCAACTGCAAACTCAATATTTAGCTCAACAAAATAGTCAAATACAATCCCAACGGTTAGAAACTCAATCCCAACTTCAACAACAAGAATCTCAATATCAAACCTTACAAAAACAGTTAGGATTAAAACCCGAACAAGCTTTATTAGCATCTGCTTTAACTCAATCTCCGCAATATCAAGGGTTACTGCAAGAGTTATTACAATTAGAGACAAAAATTGCGATTGAATCTGCCCGTTTTAAAGGGAATGCTCCTCAAATTCAAGTATTATTAGATCAGCGATCGCAATTATTGCCCTTATTAGAACAGGAAGCAAAACGTATTTTAGGACAAGATACAAATCAAGTCGATCCTAATATTATTCGGTTTCAAGATTCTATTAGAATGGAACTCATCCAGCAGTTAGTGATGACTGCGAATAATATTGAGATGTTGAAGGTTAGAAATGAAGTTTTAGAAAAAGCCACTCAAGAATTTAACCAATATTCCCAAGTTTTCCCTGTCGTTTTTAGTCGTTATAACGATTTACAACAACAATTAAAAACTACCAACACTCAACTGACAGAACTCACCAATAAACGCCAAGCGATGCAATTAGAAGTAGTTCCTCAAACCAAACCGAAACCTTGGGAATTGATTGCACCCCCTCGCATTCCGAGTCAAATGAATGGAGAATTAATGGCGGTTTCTCCTAATGTTCCTTTAAATTTAGCATTAGGAGGATTAGCCGGATTATTCTTAGGGGTAATTACAGCCCAAATTCTGGAAAGGTTGAATAATGTGTATCGAACTACCCATGAAGTGACTGATAGTATTGCCTTACCCTTATTAGGGGTAATTCCAGCTAGTAATGAAGCCTTAATCCTTCCGGGTTCAGTTGCACCAACTATTGATATTTCTGATATCACCTATCCCGCTTGTAGTCCATTCCAAGAGGCATTCCGAGCTTTAAATACTAATTTACGTCTGTTGAATTCTGAAGGTTCTATTCGCTCTTGTGTGATTACTTCCGCAACTCCGGCGGATGGAAAATCAACCATTGCCATGAATTTAGCCCAAGGTGCTGCCGCTATGGGCCAACGGGTTTTATTAGTCGATGCTGATCTGCGTTGTCCTCGAATTCATACCCTGTTAGAAGTTCCTAATCAGTTGGGTTTAACTAATATTTTAACTCAAAAATTAGAGTTTACAACCGTGATCAAACAGGTTACTAACGAGGATAATTTATATGTTTTAACCGCCGGAGAATATTATCCCGATCCGACTCGGTTATTATCCTCAAAACCCATGCAAACGTTAATGAAACAATTGCAGGAAGCTTTTGATTTAATTATTTACGATACCGCCCCGGTTTTAGGGTTAGCCGATGCTAATTTATTAGCCCCTTATACCGATGGGTTAATGATGGTTGTAGGTTTAGGAAAAACCGACCGAGAAGCCTTTAGTTTAGCCTTGAGGGAAATTAACACCGCCGGGGTTCCCGTATTAGGAATGGTTGCCAATGGGGATAAACAAGAAACCCATTATTATCGAGATTATTAAGTAGAAAAAACCTTTGAGTTTGCACAAAAAATTCTTGAATTTAACCAAAATAAGATTCTTAAATTGGAGGATTTACTATCTTGAAAACATTATTTTTAGCTTGGCAAGATCCAAATAGTCGATCTTGGTTCCCCATTGGTAGATTAACATTTGATGGCATTAACTACCAATTTTTCTATACACAAGGTGCTTTAGAAGCCAAACAGAAATCTGGTTTTGCACCCTTATCTTCGTTTCCCTGTTTAGATGAAGTTTATACATCAACCCATTTATTTTCTGTGCTTTCTAATCGGTTAATGCCGAAAAAACGTCCTGATTATTTAAGTTTTCTTCAATGGCTAAATATTCCTAGTCATGAAGATGATCCAATGGCTCTTTTAGCTCGCAGTGGAGGACAAAAACAAACAGATACACTCACTGTTTTTCCTTCTCCAGAGCTAGATGAAAAAGGGCAGTACCATCTTCATTTTTTCAGCCATGGACTGCGATATTTGCCATCCTGTGCAGTTGAGCGAATTAATCGCTTTGTGCCAGGGGAAAAGTTATGGTTAGCCCATGAATTTCAAAACTCCCATGATCCGATGGCGTTGACTTTAAACACAGAAGATCATTATCTTGTTGGATATTGTCCGCGATACTTGAATCCTGAAATTTTTGAACTGTTTCGCAGGATTCCCAACTCCTTATCTGTGGAAGTTGAACAAGTCAATCAACCGCCCACTCCCCTCCAGTTTCGCTTGCTTTGCCATCTAACGGCAAAAGTGAAAGTGGATGATCATTTTTGTCCCTTTTCTACGGAATTGTATCAACCTCTGGTGCGATCAAAAAATTAATAATCAGATTAATTTAATTTTCTTTGTTAATTTTTTATTCATATTATTAAGAATCTTAAATTTATTTATACTATTGTACAGTTTTGTATCAAGTGATGAATCAGTAATCCCAGAATCGAAAATCAAGAGTTTTTAAGAGTTACGATAAAAACAGGTAAAACTTTAATTCTAAATCAAAACTAAAGAATCAATTATGGGCATTGCTACAATTAACCCGGCAACAGGGGAAACGGTAAAAACATTTACTCCCCTGACGGATGCCGAAATTGACAACGCTTTAGCTCTGGCTGATCGCGCTTTTAAAGACTATCGGCGAGTCTCCTTTGAACAGCGATCGCAATGGATGCAAAACGCGGCTAACCTGTTAGAAGAAAACGCCGAAACTTACGCCAAAATTATGACTTTGGAAATGGGAAAACCCATTACCTCAGCGATCGCAGAAGTCAAAAAAAGTGCCTCTGTCTGTCGATATTATGCTGAAAATGCAGCCCAATTTCTCGCCGATGTTCCCGCAGAAAGTGACGCCAGTAATAGCTTTATTGCTTACGAACCTCTGGGGGCAATTTTAGCGGTAATGCCTTGGAATTTTCCCTTCTGGCAGGTCTTCCGCTTCGCTGCACCCGCATTAATGGCGGGAAATGTTGGTTTACTCAAACACGCTTCTAACGTGCCTCAATGCGCCTTAGCTATTGCAGAAATTTTTCAAAACGCCGGATTTCCTGAAGGAGTATTTCAAACGTTATTAGTGGGCTCTAATAAAGTCGCTCAAATTATTACCGATGATCGGGTCAAAGCGGGAACTTTAACCGGAAGTGAACCCGCAGGCGCCAGTTTAGCATCTTTAGCGGGTCAAAATATTAAAAAAACCGTCCTAGAATTAGGCGGAAGTGATCCGTTTATTGTGTTAGAAACTGCGGATATAAATGCAGCAGTAGAAGCCGCCGTTATAGCACGAATGTTAAATAATGGACAATCCTGTATTGCGGCAAAACGATTTATTTTAATGTCTGATATTGCCGATGAATTTGAAAACCGTCTTGCGGAAAAATTTACAGCATTAAAAATCGGTGATCCGATGTTAGCTGATACCGAAGTCGGGCCTTTAGCAACCCCCGATATTTTGACAGAATTGCACCAACAAGTTCAAATCTGTGTTGAAGCCGGAGCTAAGGTATTAACTGGAGGTCAACTCTTGGAACAACCAGGCAATTTTTATCCGCCAACAATTTTAACTCAAATTCCTGATGGAACACCCGCTTACAGTGAAGAATTCTTTGGGCCAGTAGCATTAATCTTCCGCGTCAATTCTTTAGATGAAGCCATTACCCTTGCTAATAGCACGATTTTTGGTTTGGGTGCAAGTGCTTGGACAACAAATCCAGCCGAACAAGAGCGTTTAATTCGAGAATTAGAAGCGGGTGCGGTATTTATTAACGGTTTAGTAAAATCCGATCCTCGCTTACCCTTTGGAGGGATTAAACGTTCCGGTTACGGACGGGAATTGAGTATCCAAGGAATTCACGAATTTGTGAATATTAAAACGGTTTGGATTAAATAGCGCACAAGAAACCGGGTTTATGACCGGAGTTTAGGAGATAAAATCAAGATTTTCGTTCATAAACAAGAAACCGGGTTTATGACCGGAGTTTAGAAGATAAAATCAAGATTTTCGTTCATAAACCTGGTTTCTAAATTGGGTGTACAAATATCAAATTCCATTCTTATTAAAAATTATGAACACAGCACAATTGTTAGTTAAATGTTTAGAAAATGAAGGGGTCGAGTATATTTTTGGGGTTCCAGGGGAAGAAAATATGCAAATTCTGGAATGCTTAAAAACCTCCTCAATCAAATTTATTACCACTCGTCATGAACAAGGCGCGGCATTTATGGCCGATGTTTATGGTCGGTTAACCGGAAGGGCCGGAGTTTGTTTATCAACATTAGGCCCTGGAGCAACAAATTTAATGACAGGAGTTGCTGATGCGAATTTAGATGGAGCGCCTTTAGTTGCTATTACGGGTCAAGTGGGAACCGATAGAATGCACATTGAATCCCATCAATATTTAGATTTAGTGGCAATGTTTGCCCCAGTTACTAAATGGAATGCCCAAATTGTTCGCCCTAGTATTACCCCAGAAATTGTCAGAAAAGCGTTTAAAATAGCTCAAGCTGAAAAACCAGGGGCGGTGCATATTGATCTCCCAGAAAATATTGCCAGTATGGAGGTCGAAGGCTATCCGCTCAAAAAAGATAAGCGCGAAAAAGTTTATTCTGCTTATCAAAGTATGAATGAAGCAGCGATCGCAATTTCTAAAGCCAATAATCCCTTAATATTAGTGGGAAATGGGGCAATTCGTGCCCATGCAAGTGCAGCTTTCACAGAATTTGCTACCCAACTGAATATTCCGGTTGTGAATACGTTTATGGGCAAAGGTATGATTCCTTATACCCATCCCTTAGCGTTATGGACAACAGGCTTACAACTGCGGGATTATATTAGTTGTGGGTTTGATCAAGCGGATTTGATCATTGCTGTTGGCTATGATTTAATTGAATATTCCCCGAAAAAATGGAATCCCCAAGGCAAAATTCCGATTATTCATATTGGTGAAGCTCCCGCAGAAATCGATAGTAGTTATATTCCCATTGCTGAAATTATTGGGGATATTTCTGACTCTCTCAATGAAATTTTAAGACGTTCAGATCGTAGTGGAAAACATGAACCCTATGCCTTAAAATTAAGAACGGATATTCGCAATAATTACGAATATTATGCCAATGATGATGGATTTCCAGTTAAACCGCAAAAAATTATTTATGATTTGCGTCAAGTCATGGGGCCAGAAGATATTGTGATTTCAGATGTCGGCGCTCATAAAATGTGGATGGCAAGACATTATCACTGTGAAACTCCGAATACTTGTTTAATTTCTAATGGATTTGCTGCCATGGGAATTGCCATTCCCGGTGCAGTTGCGGCTAAATTAGTCTATCCTAATCGCAAAGTGGTAGCGGTGACAGGAGATGGCGGATTTATGATGAATAATCAAGAATTGGAAACCGCCTTACGAGTGGGAACTCCCTTTGTGACGTTAATCTTTAATGATGGCGGTTATGGATTAATTGAATGGAAACAAAATGACCAATTTGGGGAATCCTGTTTTGTTAAATTTAATAATCCTGATTTTGTTAAATTTGCCGAAAGTATGGGGTTAAAAGGTTATCGAGTTGAAGCAACAACCGATTTAGTTCCAATTCTCAAAGAAGCCTTAAACCAAGACGTTCCTGTTGTGATTGATTGTCCCGTAGACTATAACGAAAACTCGCGCTTTAGTCAACGTTCTGGCGGGTTATGTTGTCCTATTTAACACCGTTGTTGTGTTTGAGCACCCCCAATAGTTGTTGTGATGCGGCACTATCATTTCTAACTCAAACACAATAAAAATAGCTTTGTGCGATGCTTCACCAAGATTCGTACAAAGCTATTTTTATAAAATCTATTGTGGTACAATGTAATTAATGCAGCCCTAATCGTACTTTGGCTGAAGCCTTAGAAGCAATTTTGGCTCAAAAAGATTATGAACTACCCTGTTTAGTTTGTAATTTGTAATTTTATTTTTCTAGTGATTAAGATGTCTCAAACAGCCATTACTAAAAGAATTACCACCATTAGCGAAGCAGAAAAGCAATTTAATTTAATTCGTAGTGCGGATGTTAATTTTTTCCTGGAATGGACGGAGGATTCAATTTATTTAACTGACTCTGAGAAAGCAGTATTAGATAGAATTAAAGCCCGATATCGCTATCATCGAGCCAATGGACATCTAGCTGAAGGGTTAGTTAATCTCGTAGTTTTATCGCCCTTGCTGGAATTAGCTGGTTTTTACGATCCTCCATTTCAGATGCAAGGAGAAGTTGCTGTTGAAGTTAGTACATCAGTAGCTACGAATGAAGTATCAGAGGAAATTTTACGGGGAAGAATTGATTTTTTAGTGGTATCAAGAGGATTTTGGATAGTGGTATTAGAATCTAAGGGAACTGAAATTAATCTCGACATGGCAATTCCTCAAACTTTAGCTTATATGATGGCTAATTCTGATGTTAAACAACCTGTATTTGGTATGGTAACTAATGGGGGAGAGTTCTTTTTTATTAAGATAAATCGTCAAGGAACACCCCAATATGATATTTCTCGTATTTTTTCCCATTTACCTTTACAGAATGAGCTTTATGATGTGCTAAAAATCTTGAAACGATTAGGAAATAATATTACAGAAATTTGATACATTCTGAATTTAAAGGACTAACTATAGATAAAATAGTATACTCCAAATCTAAGAAAGTTAAGCCTAATACTAAATTGATAACGAGTTTTATAGATGAAATATCTGCGCTGAAGCACGACAACGAATTTACTGAGGAGTTTGGGATGAAAATTGCCACGTGGAACGTCAACTCAATTAGAACGAGAAAAGATCAGGTATTGCAATGGTTACAAACTAATCCCGTTGACATTCTGTGTTTACAGGAAACGAAAGTGATTGATAAAGATTTCCCCCGTTCTTTTTTTGAAGAATTAGGTTATCACCTTTATATTTATGGTCAAAAAGCTTACAATGGAGTAGCAATTTTAAGTAAAACTCCTTTAGAATCAGTTTATTTTGGATTTTCAGGATTGTTAAATACTCAACACGCTCAAGAATTTGATGAACAAAAACGAGTTTTAACCGGAATTATTAATGGAATCGCTATTGTAAATTTATACGTTCCCAATGGTTCTAGTGTTGATAGCGATAAATATCACTATAAATTAAGCTGGTTAAATTGTCTCAAAGACTATTTAAAACTTCTGTTAACTCAAACCCAAAAAATTTGTATTTGTGGTGATTTTAATATTGCTTTAGAAGATATTGATCTTCATAACCCCAAGGGTCGAGAAAATCATATTATGGCTAGTGATGCTGAACGTCAAGCCCTACAATCAATATTAGAATTAGGCTTTAAAGATGCCTTTCGCAAGTTCACAACCGAAGGCGGACAGTTTAGTTGGTGGGACTATCGCCAAGCATCCTTCCGTCGCAATACCGGATGGCGCATTGATACCCATTATTTAACCTTACCCCTGTATGAAGTCGCCAGCAATTCTATGATTGATAAAATCCCTAGAACTTGGGAACAACCGAGCGACCACACCCCGGTTATTTTAACTCTGGAGTCCCCTTTGTAAACTTTATGGGAAAAAATATTGAGTCAAGGGTACAAATAAGGTAATATAATAGTTTGTGCAAAATCTTCATTAATCTAGGCTCATGGCTGTACCCAAGAAGAAAATGTCCAGGTCGAGACGCGATATGCGGAAGGCGACTTGGAAGCGGAAAGCAAGACTACAAGCTGAAAAAGCGTTATCCCTCGGTAAGTCCGTTCTCACAGGTCGTTCTACAGGATTTTACTATCCTACTGAAGACGCAGAAGCAGGCGACGAAGAATAAACGATTACAGTGTGCGAAACGACAGACAGCAGAATAAAGGCGAGGACATCTCCCTGTTAGGGTGGAGAAACCTCGCCTTTAAGGTTTTTAGAAGGGATTTCGATAAAATTATTTTGATCTGACTTTACGATTTCAGAAGCATTGTTCTATAATTAGGGAACACCTAAAACCCGACACCTTGGGGTGAGGCTTGTCTTCACCCCACCCCCAAGTTTTAGATAAAAAAATTGTCAATTCGCTTCAATCCAAATTTTAATCCCTTCAACCCGGAGACCTTGACCCTTTGTGCCACAGTATTCACCGTTGGTGCAGACGGGAACATCGCCTTTATTTTGGATGTGGGCGGTGTAGAAGACTTTGTAGTTAGGGGCTTGGGGGCCGATGAGTTCAATGGCAAAGCCTTCGATTTGTCGGTTTTTACCCCGTTCTCCCACCAGTTGACCTTCGGGAGTTAGAGGTGTGTCCCCAATAGTGGCGATATGAGCCATGTAGCGTAAACTTAAACCCGCAATTGCTGGATCTATATTAATTTGGAGGGCTTCTAAACGGCGTCCTTGACCTCGTGTTCCGGCATATTCTCTTGCGGCAAAGGTGCGATCGCCCAATCCTTGTAAATGCACTAAAATTTTTAAATTGATATTAGAAAGGGTAGCCTTGCCTTGGGCTTTAGCCGCAATGGGAGTATTACCAAAGATAATATTTTTCCCCTCAATAGTTGGGGGTAATTTTGTGACATCAATACTGGGAACAATAATTAATTCTGGGTTCCCAGATCCTTGAGGTTCATCTAGGATTACAATATCAGGAATTGCAGGTTTGGGAGCAGCCGTAACAGATGGGGCTGTAGGTTGCACCGCAAAATTAATTTTTCCTCTGGAAATCGCAACACCGAGAGATTTGCCAAAGGCGCTGGTAATTTGTTCTTCTAAAATCGCCCATTGATGATCATCTAAACTGTCTTGTTTTTCGACTAAGCTGACTAACGCCACTAAAGGATGATTTCCAGTGGCTAAAGCTTCGGCTACGGAATGCAGTTGGTTCGTTTGTTGGGAAATTGCGGTTTGCAATTCACGCGCTTGATTTTGAGCCGTTTGTAACGGAGGAAAGTCTTTTTGTTCGTTGTGGGTCAGGGATAAGACTTGCTCAATAATTTTCAGAGCTTGTTGGTGAGTCTTGTAATGTCCCGGTGTGGATGCTAAGTTCTGCAATAAATTCTGTAACTGTTGTACAGAGGTGGCTTGACTGGCTGGTTGTTGTCCTTGAATCAGCAGTTTTTGTTGAATATCGCTAAAATCTTTAGAGTAGGCGATCAGTTCATCTACTAAGGTTTGTGCAGGTGGAGTTCCTGCGGTTTTCAATTTTTGTGCAGTTTCCGCGAGACGGTTCCCTAAATTGGGATAGCGTTGTGATAATGCAGTCAATTGTTGTTTTAACGTTTCGTAAGTCTGTTCCACAAAGAATAATCCTCCTAGTTCACAATTCGGACAGCATAGATCAAGATCTCCTATCGTTAATTTTACAGTGTGATTGACATCACTATGAAGCCTTGTTCAGTATCACCCCACTCTCTGCGTGAAAATCAGTACAGTAAATGTATCAGGATCACTGAAGGTTTCGGAAAAATCGCTGATACTAAGTATGATGATGGCTGTTCAAGAGAGGGAATTCCTATGACTTGTATTCGTGAGGTAGTTCAAGAGGTAATCTCTACAGGCTATCTTAGTCTGAGTGTAGAAAACAAATTGAGACAAATGCTACAAACAACCCATTATGATTCTGAAGATATTCATGCTTTTGCAAATTTACAGTTAGCTGCCATGTCAGGACAGATAAAGCAGGAGTCCCGTGAATTATATCAATTGGCAATTATGCAACAGTATTAAACCCCGAATCGTTTACAGGAAGCCAAGGAGAACTGGTTTTTAAACTTTAATTGCTTACCTTTAATAAGCTGATTTTTTCTTAAGATTAATTAAAATTCTTAACTCTTTTAAGATTACTGATGATGTTTTTGGGATTAATTTAGGAAATGGCTAACACAACATAGCCCGGATAAAACATAAAAAAAGAGATAGAATTAACGATAAATTGACGTAAAACAGAAAGCTATTTTATTATTTCCCCACTCTCCTCTTCTCCCCCTGCTCCTCTTCTCCCCCTGCTCCTCTTCTCCCCCTGCTTCCCCTGCTCCCCTTCTCCCCCTCCTCCCCCTGCTTCCCAATATGTGATCCAGATCACTTGAGATCTGTTAATTCAGTCAAAACGAATGGTGCGTATTCTCACGGTGTTGTTATTAGAGCATCACAAGGTCAACCCCAGTAGAATCACTGACTTTAAGCCAAAATCCCCAGATTATAAGAACACAAGTCAGGATAGTTCATTCGTGAGAAACAGAAAAATGATCGTGGTTGTCAAATCTACTCAAACGTTTCTAAGTGCGAATGGTTCGCTCAAATCCATTCCCTTATCCGCAACCTTTGGCGAGATTGAGTTGGAACAACTCTGCAAAATCGCTCAACACAATCAGTGGAAAACAGAAGATCTCGAACATCGGATTGCTCAAGCTCGGTTAATGGCCGATGCCAATTGGGCCAGTGCCAAAGATCATACCCTTTTAGAATTAGAACAACGGGGAAAATTAAATCTGGTGGATGGGGTAGAGTATTGGATGGTGGAATTAGAGCAAAACCGGGCGGCTGGAATTTACTTAAATCCAGATGCTTATACCCTCGAAGTCATGATTATCAATTTAGAATGGTTTGCACCAATTCATCGAGAAACGGTAACAAACCTCAAACGATTGATGGAGTTAACCGAGTCAAATTATCCTTAAAAACCAAGTGTTAGCATTTAATTATTTGGGAGTTGGGGTGAATGTGAATTCATCTCAAAATCAATGGCTGGAACTCCAATTAGCATTTCAAATCCATTAGCTTTTAATAAATTTTCCCAAGTCGTTTTTAAAGCAGCATCATTTGGATTTTGACGTCGCAATTCATCTAATATAATCATGGCATCATACTCTAATCCAATCGATTGATAAAGTTTAAAGCGATCATAATCACTCATAGTTTGAACGAGTTGAGTTTCTATTTCTTTATAGACAGGAAGCCGTTGAATTTTCCCTTCAATTGTAGCACTACCAATGATAATTTGATCCGATTTCAATGGAGGAATATAAAACAAAAAAGTAGGAGTATCTGCTGTTGTTGTTGGTGTTCCCTGTTTCGGCTGAATATCTTAATTTAGATATTATTGCTGAAAGCATTGAAACCCCAGTTCAAAAAGAAATTCTACAATCATTAGGCTGCGAAGCCGGACAAGGATATTTGTTTTCTCCTCTCTTAAATTGGGCAGGAATTACGACTTTTTTATCCTCTTAACCGTTCAGATTGATCAAATTTAGGATAAACTAGAGTGTAGTTCATCTCTATCAAGGTTTCAGTAACGCTATGGGACTATTTGATCAAATTATAACGGCTCTGAATGATCCTAACCAAACCGGAAACAGCGATCAACTCAGTAATATTATCAATACGGCTCAACAGTTTGGCAATCAATTAGGTATTTCTCCTGAAACCAGTCAAATGGTGATGTCGATGGTGGGGAGTTCCGTGCGGTCTTCTTTACAAGAAAAGCAAACCCAAATCGGAAACGATGGGGTACAAAATATAGTCAATGAATTCGGAGGAACAACATCTAACCCCCAGGCGGTAGAAATGTTATTTTCTTCGACTCAGCAACAACAATTAATTCAAACAGTTTCTCAACGTACAGGAATTAGTTCCGAAACTATTCAATCTATTTTACCAATGGTTGTTCCTTTAGTTTTAAACCTGTTAAAAACAGGAACAAATACACAACAATCTGCATCGACTTCTAATTCTGTTTTGAATAGTTTTTTAGATGCGGATGGGGATGGAGATGTCGATATTGCTGATGCCATCCGTTTAGGGGGACAATATTTTAAAGGTTAAAGGTTAAAGGGAATAGGGAATAGGGAATAGGGAATAGGGAATAGGGAATAGGGAATAGGGAATAGGGAATAGGGAATAGGGAATAGGAAAAATGGAATGCTTTTCCAGTTTCAAAAATTCAACAACTCGATGAAGAAATGGTAGTTTTAAAAATGCCCATTTTAGAAAGTCTAGCCTATCAACTTCGGAAATTCATGCACTAAAATAGGGTTAAATCGGGGATGAAAATTTATGAATTAAAGCCACAATAAAATTCACACTCAGAAACCCGACCGCAATTACTAAAATCATAAAGGTAGTAATACTCAAAATTGATTTTAACAGGTCTGATTTTAAGGGTTGATTAGGTTTCATGGTTATTCATCTCCTAGTAATTATCGTTTTCTGTCCGTTGCGTTACAGTTGGGGCAAACCTCGTTTTCTAAGATTGAGGGTTGAGAACAGGCGTTAAGGGTGTTAAAATCCAGACAACCCAATGGCATGAGGGCAAAAATTAGGGTATTGCTGTCCTCTGGAAAGATATTAACAGTTAAGCGATTAGGAAAGGAGTATCAATTAGTCAATTATTCGTGCGTTCACTGATTATTTTCTGTATTCTGGAGTTAGCTACTCCGTCCCATATTCCCCGTAAAATAGACTATTATGTTTCCTCCAGCGTCTTCTGCCCATCCCACTCGACCCCATGCTATAACTTCTAGTGCTATGCAGATGCCTAACTCTATTTTTCCTAGAACGGTTTTATCCTCCTTAAAACAACGGCATTGGTTAGAGTGGGCAGAGTATGTTTCTCTCGTGAGTTCCGCCATCGGTTCTGGGGTTGTTGCCCTTTCGGGTCAAGCTTTTTATGGAGTTGCCCCCTTAACGTTAGCACTGTCGCTAAATGTTGCCAACCGCTATCGTTTGGAACAACAAACCCACCATACTCAAATGGAAATGGTTCAGGTTCAAGACTCGGTTGAAAAGTTAGAAAAAAATACTGTTAAAGTAGTCATGGGGTTGAGACAACAACTCTTAAATGAAATTGAATCTCTCCAACAAAAATTAGAGGAATTTCCTAAAACTGAAGCTTTAGAATCAGTTTATCGAGCCAAACAGGTTGCTGCTTTAGGACAGTCAGTAACATCAATGCAAGAACATATTGCCGTGGCTTTGGAAGAAGTTCGAGATCAATTTCGTCAAGAATTACATAGTTTTTCCTCGACTGAAATCGCTCATTTAGAGTCCTTACAAGAAAATTTAAGACAGTTACAGGATGTTACCCACGAATTAAGAAATAATGCCGTTACTCAACAGGATTTTCAAGGGCGATTTGTAGAAATTCAAGATGTTATTCATCAATTACAACAGGGAAAATCCATACAACCGACTTCTGAGGTAGATTTGTCCCAAATTCAAACAAAATTAGATGAACTTACCCACGAACATCAAGAGGTGATTAAACCTCATCTGAGACGTTTATTGTCGGTTGTCAAACAATTACAAACAACCCAGACTCGAACCTTACCAATTCCCCCTAAACCCCTGCCTAAACACCCGCCAGGATAAGGATTATTTCTGAGTCCTAAAAATTAAAAATTTCCGTTGAATTGCTCACAAAATATTTTATAATTTGAAACAAGTTTTCAATCCTACTTAAGCTTTCAAAAATAGACATTTTTGGGTTCCCGATTAATTCCTTGTTACTAGGGGATAATTCTGTGATAGGATAAACAGATCTGAGTCGGTTCTAGCGGGGAACAGTCGCTAGAAGTAAGGGGAAAGTTTGGCGCAAATCCAACACTGTCCCGCAACTGTGATGAGAATATTAATCTCTAAGTCAGAATACCCACCGAAATCAGACTATTCTTTCACACATCTGCGCGGTACAGGTGATGTTTACAATGTTTAAGACTTTTCCAAATCTGAGTCAGTATTTTTTGCTGCAAAAAAGCAATCGAGTCTTTTTTTTAGGGCTTAGTTTATTATTACTATTGATGGCGCAACCTGCAACCGCCCATCATGTCTTTGGCGGTCGAACCCCTGCGAATTTTTTTGAAGGATTTCTCTCAGGACTCGCTCATCCGATCATTGGTCTTGATCACTTTGCTTTTGTGGTTTCAATGGGTTTAATTGCGGCAGGAATTGTTAACGGAATGGGGATAATTATTGCCTTTCTGTTAGCCGCGATGTTGGGAACAGGAATTCATTTAATTAGTTTTAATTTACCCATTCCTGAAGTTGCGATCGCTCTTTCAGTGATTACTATTGGGATTTTATTAATTCTCAAAAAACAATTACCCCTGACTATATTAATCAGTTTAGCAACGGTGGCGGGTTTATTTCATGGCTACGCTTATGGAGAATCGATTATGGGAGCCGAAATGACTCCTTTAATCTCCTATTTGGCTGGATTTACTGTAATCCAAATGGTGATTGCTGGAGCTACAATGAAACTCGCTCAATCCTTCCAGCAAACGTTAGAAAATCGTCAATTACCCCTAATCAAATATTCGGGTTTTGCCGTTTTAGCTATTGGTGTGATTGCTTTATCTTCAGCTATTACAGGCTAATTCAACCCTATAAAATTACAGTAGAGACATTTAATCAAACGTCTCTACTTAACTTAGCCTTTAAACTTTGAATGTAATCTTATGTCTGCAAAAATTCCTGTTACAGTCATTACTGGATTTTTAGGAAGTGGAAAAACCACCACAATTCGTCATTTATTACAAAATAATCAAGGGCGACGAATAGCCGTTTTAGTTAATGAATTTGGGGAAGTCGGAATTGATGGAGAATTGATCCGCTCTTGTCAAGTTTGTGACGATGAAACCCCAGAAGTTAACCTGGTAGAACTGACAAATGGTTGTTTATGTTGTACAGTTCAAGAAGAATTTTTTCCCGCCATGCAGGAACTTCTCAAACGACGGGATAAAATTGATCATATTGTGATTGAAACCTCTGGGTTAGCATTACCAAAACCCTTAGTTCAAGCCTTTCGATGGCCGGAAATTCGCACGGGAGCAACGGTTGATGGTGTTATAACTGTAGTAGACTGTGAAGCGGTGGCAAATGGCACTTTAGTGGGCAATATTGAAGCCGTAGAAGCTCAACGTCAAGCTGATCCCAATTTAGATCATGAAACCCCCATTGAAGAATTATTTGAAGATCAATTAGCTTGTGCGGATTTAGTTTTATTAACCAAAACTGATCACGTTACTCCAGAAACTCAACAGAAAGTTGAAACGTGGTTAAAACGAGAATTGCGAGAGGGGGTTAAAATTGTTCCTTGTCAACAGGGAAATATTCATCCTGATGTGATTTTAGGGTTTAATGCGGCGGTTGAGGATAATTTAGAAGCACGTCCGAGTCATCATGATACGGAAGAAGAACACGAACATGATGATAATATTAATTCGGTTCCTGTGGTTTTAACTCAAGATTTTGAACCCCAAGATTTAATTGAACGATTAAAAACGATGGTTCAAAAACAGGAAATTTATCGGATTAAAGGGTTTGTTTCTGTTCCCAATAAACCCATGCGATTAGTATTACAGGGAGTGGGCGATCGGATTGAAACCTTTTATGATCGTCTCTGGAAACCCACAGAATCTCGTCAAACTCAATTAGTGTTTATTGGGGAAAATTTACAAGCGTCTGAAATTGAAAACGCCGTTTTAGGAAATTAAACACCCCGTAGGGGCGGGTTTGAGTTAACCTTTGATATTCATAAAAAATCTTCCAAAACCCGCCCCGAATATCCCAAAATCAACAATTAATTGAAGGTTAATGGTGAGGTTTGGGCGGGTTTACAAAGGTTATCTGTTAATATCATAAATTTGTACAGAACCCGCCCCTACGATTGGGATAATTAGGATGATAAATTCATCTAGAACGACGGTGATGAATATCCAGATTGTATTTCATAGTTTCAGAAAATCAATACAATATTTATATTCTATCCAAAATCTACCCGTAGGGGCGGGTTCTGGTCAATCTTTAATACCCATAAAAAATCTCCCAAAACCCGCCCCGAACCAGACCCAAATTCACGATTAATTGAAGGTTAATGGGGGGTTGGGCGGGTTTATAAAGGTTATCTGTTGGTATTATAAATTTTTGCAGAACCCGCCCCTACGATTGGGATAATTAGGATGATAAATTCAGGGGTAATGTCATGTTATCATTTAATTTCATATTAAATTTTTGAGAAAGGGGAAATTTTTGTGACGGGTGCATTTCGTCAGTTTGCCAATTATAGGGATTATTCAGAATATATTCTTGAATTTTTGTTAATATTGTCGGATTGCGAATAATATGTTCATAATACCCCCTTTGCCATACAGATATTCCTGAAAGCGATCGCAATTGATTAATTCTCCGGGCTGAAAATGTTTTGAACCCTCTGATGACTTCTGATAGATTATGGCTATAATCCGTTAAAATAATAATACCATGAATATGATTCGGCATAATTACAAAACTATCTAATTTAATGCTAGGATAAACTTTTGTAAGATTAAACCAATTAAAATCAACAACTTCCCCATAACGGTTTAAAATAACGATTTGCTCTTGAATATTCCCTAATAAACATTCCCGCTTATTAATACAAATCGTTATAAAATAGGCTCCAGGTTGACTATAATCATATCCCCGTAGACGAATAGAATGGCGGTTATGAATATCCCGATTATATTTCATCTTTTCATAAAATTAATACAATATTTATATTCTATCCAAAATCTACCCGTAGGGGCGGGTTCTGGTCAATCTTTAATACCCACAGACAATCTCCCAAAACCCGCCCCGAACCCGACCCAAATTCACAATTAATTGAATGTTAATGGTGGGGGTGGGGCGGGTTTACAAAGGTGATCTGTTAGGATTATAAATTGTTGCAGAACCCGCCCCTACGGGGTTGGTTTATCCCATAGCAGAACGTCCCTGTTTTCCTAATTTAAAGAATACGAAATAACCCAAACACAGCAGATAAAATGCTAAACCCACTAAAGCCAAAAAGCCTAAAAATTGAGGGGTTAAGTTATGATGAAACGTTTCTTTATATAACCAAGGAGGATCTAACCATACCCGACAATTAGAATCAGCAATTAATTCTTTTTGACCTTTAAAAAATGCACAATGTAAAAAGGGAATTAAAGCGATCGCACCCAAAGTATTATAAACCGTTACTGCCCACCGCCAAGACATAAAGATTAACTTCAGGGGAGAAGATGGCATTTCTGAAATTTCTTCGTTGAGATCCACCCAAAACCATAGGCTAATCGGAATTAAAACCCGTGCCATAATAGAAGCCAGAAAACTAATCGGTAGGGCTGCGATCATCAGATACAAGGTAATGATCAACAAACTAGCAACACGCCAATAGGTGATCATTAACCGTTGTATTGCTTCTGCTTTCTGAACAAACGCCCAAATTAATATCACCAAAGGGATAACTACTGTAAATATAACCGCCAGTCTATAGTCTGTCCAGACCAACGATTGTAACCAAGGAGATTCCACAGCAAGTAAACGATTGAACATCCTAAATTATCAAATCCAATAAAGAAAAATTAAGCAACTGGGTTAACTGACGTTAACTTCCAGTTGCTTATCAATTAGCAGACACTCTTAGAAAAGGTTTCACCCTAGAAAACGACTGATTAGTCTTCATAAAGCCGACATTCAGCCGCATCGGGGTTATCGTCGCAATAGACTTGAAAAGAGGTTTTGGGTTTTTCTTGTTTTTGGTGTGAAGCTTCAGCTTGTAATTCTTCCACCGCATCCCAAGCTGCTGCACATTCTTTAGAGCTTGCGCCAGTAACATCGCAGACTGTACGCGCTTCTTCAAGTTCTTTCTCGATGAGTTCGTTGATGTTGTTCATAAACCTTTCGTTTAATCCAAATCTACTAAGTACAGGTTTTAATCCCACTTTAGAACATTTAGCAAGGGTTGCTCACTTTGTCCATTTTACTGCCCAGCGCAGCCAAAGTCTGGATTTCCCCCCTCACTGTAATACATCAATCTTAAAATATAACCACAAATCAAAGCTAGATTTTTTAAGATTTGCTGACGTTGAACCGACTATGTTACAGATCATTGACACTTGAAACACTGGAGTTAACCCAGATGGCAATAGAACGTAGTCAGTTAAGACTTAGGCTGGTCAACTAAGGCTGTATTTCAAGCCCCTACTGTACCTGTACTCAGGTCATTAGTGGGTTGTTGATCTGCTGTATTTCCACACAATCTGTTATCTTAACACAAGAGAGCCGACTATTCAGGGAGGGTGAAGATGGCAGAATCCACAACCAAACCCATGCGCTGGGCAAGTGCTTTATCTCAACGCCCTTCATTAGAAGCGGCGGTGAAAGAAGTCGTGGAAATGGCCCAAGATGACCTCCGAGCGTCACCAGACTTAGGCTTAGTATTTATTTCCTCAGCCTTTGCCAGTGAGTATTCCCGACTGATGCCCTTACTCCAAGAACAACTCGGTCTTCCCACTCTGATTGGTTGTGGGGCAGGGGGTGTCGTTGGCATGAATGCTAATCATCAAGCAGAAGAGATTGAGGGAGAACCTGCTCTGAGTCTAACGTTAGGCTATTTACCCGATGTTGAGATTCATCCGTTTCATTTATCCGCCGACGATCTACCTGATTTGGATAGCTCCCCCGATCAGTGGGTGGAGTTAATTGGAGTGAAACCAGAAGATCAGCCCCAATTTATTTTGTTAGTTGATCCCTACTTCAGTCAAATTAATGATTTTTTGCAAGGTTTAGATTATGCCTATCCCGGTTCGGTGAAAGTCGGTGGACTGGCCAGCACGGGTGTTATGGGGGGGCCAACGGGGGTGTTTTGTGGTTCCCGACTGTACCCGGAATCAATTGTGGGTTTGGCTCTGTGCGGTAATATTGTAATTGAAACCATTGTTGCCCAAGGTTGTCGTCCCATTGGTCATCCCTACCGAGTCACCCAAGGGGAACGTAATATTGTCTTAGAAGTGGAAACCCAACCGGAAGATTCCGATTTTTCCGGCACGGTACGAGAAATCGCGTCTTCCTCTGGGGTATCGGTGCGGTTATCCCCCTTAGAGGCGTTACAAGACCTGGTACAAGAATTAAGCGAAGAAGATCGACAACTGGCTCAAAATTCTTTATTTGTGGGGGTCGTGCGCGATGAATTTAAACAAACATTAGAACCGGGGGATTTTTTAATTCGCAATTTGATTGGGGTTGATCCCAGGGCTGGGGCCATTGCCATCGGCGATCGCGTTCGTCCGGGACAACGAATTCAATTTCATCTCAGGGATTCTCGCACCTCGGCTGAAGACTTAGAATTATTAATGGAACGCTATCAACGACAAGCTTCTTCCTTTCCTCAAGGGATGACGAATGCAGCAGCATTGATGTTTTCCTGTTTGGGACGCGGAGAAGGGCTTTATGGGGAACCTAACTTTGATTCTGGACTGTTTAGACGGTATTTTAATATTCCTCTAAGTGGCTTTTTCTGTAATGGTGAAATCGGCCCTGTTGGCAATGGAACCTTTTTGCATGGTTATACCTCAGTCTTTGGCATTTGTAGACAAAGAAAGCAATAAACTTTGCTGTAGGTAACAGATTTATACTTCCCTGTATTCAATCTCTTTAAAAATTAAGTGCTGGACGTTTATGAAAAAAAATTCAGAGCAACTTTTGATTTTGACACAATTGTTTAAAGTGGGCATTGATCGGGCAGATATGATGCTAGAAACGATCTCCAGATCTCCGATCAAATTAAAGTTAATCTCTTTAGATTTATTCTTACCACAACACTTATCGATGCAGTTGGAACAACGCTTAGGTTCAACGGATTTGAAAGCAATGGAATTAGTATTTACAGGAGAGTTTCAAGGTAATACTCAACTGATGTTTCCTAAACCCACTGCGGCAATGTTAATTGATTTGATTGACAATAAAGATCGGCGAAAATTGGACAAAGATGTTTTTGAAAAAGCCATTTTCAGTGAAGTCGGAAATATTTTCTATAATGGCATCATGGGAGTGATCAGCACATTATGTGAATATGGGATTACTTATATGATCCCTAAATATAAAGAAGGAAATATCAGACATTTATTGTCAGGCAGTTTATCTCCTAAATATTCAGTGGCTTTAATCGGAACTATTGAAATTTTTCCTGATCGAAATTTGGTATTCTGGTTTCAATTTAACACCTTGGAAAAGTTGTTAGAAAAAGGGACTGAACTTTCGGATTATTTTGATGTATAAGGTTGGTTGACAGTTGACGGTTGACGGTTAACTGTTGACGGTTAATGGTTAACAGTCAATAGTCAACCATTAGGATAAGGTTAACTGAGCAAAATTATCAATCTGATCGGTTGCACTAAATCCTTCAAAGTAACGGCGAACTGTAGGCGGAAAAACTTCAAAGTTAAATTGAGCATCTCCGTTGGCAATATCTGCCCAAAAATAACGCAGATGGGGAACTAATTTTTCCGCTTCTTGATCGGTTAATTTTAAGGGTGGATTCGTTAACAATTTCATCATAAAAGGAAAGGAACGTTCACCCATCCATTCCCGTGATTTTAACGGTAAATCTGGCCAATTTTCAACGGCTGTAATTCGATGGGATTCAATCTTTAACACAGGTTTTCCTTGAGAATTTGTATTGACATGAATCACTCGGTAAGGATGGGGATAACTGACTAATGATCCCGTTGTAATATCATAAATTCCTTGCCATTGGGCAATATCTTGGATGTGTAAATGTCCCGTAAATACTAACTGCACTCCGGCTGCTTTTAACAGGTTCAAAAAACGAGGCGCATTTTCTAACATATACCGTCGTCCCAAAGGATTCGTCGCCTGTCCAGGTAAATGTTCAATCACATTATGATGAATCATCACGAAAATCAATTGATTTTTGACTTGGGATAACACCTGTTCTAACCACTCTAACTGTTCTTCTTGTAAACAGCCAATTTGATTTGCCTGAGCATCGAAATGATTGGAATTTAACCCAATTAATTGTAAACCTGGTAAAATTTCTTGAGTATAATCTAAACCTTGGCTTTGTTGATAGCCAAAAGCTCGATAATACTGGGGAAATTCATTAAAACCTATTACATCTTTCTGAGGTTCTAAAACAGGAACATCATGATTTCCAGGAATTACATAAACAGGATAGGGAAGTTGGCTTAACCGTTGAATTAACCATTGATGATTGTCCCGTTCTCCATGTTGGGTTAAGTCTCCAGGTAATAGGAGAAAATCTAAATCTAACTGCCCTAAATGTGCTAATACTAATTCCAAAACCGGAATACTCACTTCAACTAAATGAAAACGATTTGGATGCTCCCAAATGGTCTGAGGTAGGGCAATATGCAAATCACTGACAACGGCAAATTTAAAACTTAAGCTCATAAAGAAATCAGTAAAAGGGGAAATAAAAAGACATTAGCAACGGAAGAATTGACACAATTACCGCAATTTTATATTTTTATTTTTATAGATAAAATAAATAGGGGTTTCAACAGTCTGAAAAAAAGCTTGAATATCAACCATAATTTGTACGTTTCAATACAGAAAAAATGGATTTTTGCAGCTAGGCAACTTGTATATTTGCTCATTTCTTAACATAACGCTAAAAAGAGTTGAAATTCTTAAATAAGTGTAATACACTCGGTTAATAATTGTTAAGGATTTGCAGTATTATCGATGCACAAGGACTATTACGGCTTGTTAATCTCCGCACTTAGTATCCGTCATCGCTGGAAATGGCAAATTATTCTTCCTTATGGTGGGTATTTGACCTCCAACGAGGACTATTCTTCCGCAGAAGAAGCTCTAAGTGGCGGAAAATGTTGGGTAGAACGAGAGTCAACCTTTAATGCGATTAATAGTTGTTTGGCTCAGTTTTATAGTGCAGGTGTGCTCAATCCCTCGGAATACAGCAGTTTAATGGATTCTCTGCGGGGTATTACTCAACGCTGTTAACGTGAGTCTCTTTAAATTATGAAGTCACAAAAAATTTCGCCCTCGAATCAGAGGGTTTAAATCTATCTATCCAAGAGGTTCGAGAGTGACCGACTTGGTTCGCTTGCCAAATTTGACCGCTATTAACATCTAAAGCCGTTAACCAACCTGTCCCATATACCCAAGTATCAATACAAATGGCATAGCCTAAATTGATCGGTTTACCATTCTTTTGACGGGTATGACCACAAATCATAGTTTTTCCTGAAATATGGGGTTTGGCGTTATGAAATTTAGTCCCAAATAAATCCTGGTTTGATTGCTGATTTAAGGGAAGTTGGGGGTCAACATTACCATGAACAAAAAAATGGTTTTCCGTTTCCCAATAGTTCACACAAGTCTTTTCCAAAAATTCCCAATGGTGGGCGGGAATATTCCCTAAATTTGTAGTTGTTTGGGTCGTCGGATAGGAGGCTAAAGTTTCATACCCTCCCCACCTCCGCCAAGCTTCTAACTGTTCAGGGGAATTCCGCGCCTCTAACATCAGGATTTCGTGATTTCCTCGCAATGCAACTAACTGTCCTGTTTGGTGGAGACTAATCAGTCGCTCCAGTACCCCGTTAGAATCGGGCCCTCGATCTACATAATCACCGAGAGCAATGATTAAATCATCCGGTTGAAGCTGAATCATCGACATGAGAGTATCCCAAGCCATGGAACAGCCATGAATATCAGCAATCGCAATAATTCGCATACTTAGTCATGCACAATAACGGGGGTTCCTACCGATGCCCAGTCAAATAACCATTTGGCATGATTGACCGCAACATTCGTACAACCGTGAGTAACGGGTGTACCAAATAAATTATGCCAATAGGCTCCATGAATTGCCATCCCCCCATCGTAGTACATTGTATAGGGGACATCGGGGACATCATAGTCCGGGCCAGTCATCCGGGCGGTTTCATATTTGGTGTAGATTTTAAAGACTCCGGTACGGGTGGGAGTGTCAGCTTTTCCTGTGGAAACAATCACTGCATAAACGGGTTGATTTCCTTCCCAAGCAATTAACCGTTGTCGAGATAAATCAATTAAAATCCAGCGTTCTGAAGATTGCTGTAATTCCATCATATTATGAGCAATTAAGTTGCGTTCTTCATTGGCGATCGCTAAATTTCCTTCAGTCAATCCTGCCATTACTGTTAAAATAGCCCCTGTTATAATAATTCCGAAGTATCGGAATTTTTTAAAAGAAAAAGGGCGGGCAGAATTGAGAAAAATCAAAGGTTTAAACGGCAAAAAGGGAATGGTTTTTATTAATGGGTTTAGGGTTTTCATTTTCTCCTCCTCTTGGTTGACTCAATTGAAATCAATGGATTTTGTTCTTAGATGACCTTAGAGGTTAAAATAAATAAAAGTTGACACAGAAACGAGATGCTACCCCTGCTGACCCATCTTGATTAAAGGGCAATTTTAAGACCGAAGACTATCAGAGATCATTTTACCGCAAATTTTGATTCCGTTCTCCTTATTTCTTCACAAATTTAATCGGGAATTTCGGATAACTGTTGCAGGAGTATTTGGGTTTTTTTGGCGATCGCATTCCAATTTTGTTCTGCCATTAAAGCCGAGGGAAATAAATCTCCGGCGAGTCCCACCGCGATCGCTCCCGCTTGAATAAAGGCAACAGCATTGTTTAACGTCACGCCTCCGGTGGGTATCAAGGGGATATTTCCCATCGGCCCTTTGATACTTTTAATATAATCCACACCGCCGACCGCAGAAATGGGAAATACTTTAACACAACTGGCTCCGGCTTGCCAGGCGGTGATAATTTCTGTGGGGGATAATGCACCCGGAATTATCGGAATTTCGGCTTGTTTTGCTACTTGAATCATAGCCCGGTTAGTATGGGGAGAAAATAGGAATTGAGCACCAGATGCGATCGCATTTTTTACATCTTCAACGGTGAATAATGTTCCGGTTCCGATCAGACATTCCGGGAGTTCCGAACGTAACTCGGCAATTAATTCAGGAGCTTGATCGCTATTCCAAGTAATTTCAATTAACCCCATCCCTCCGGCGGCAGTTGCTTGTGCCATTTGTTTTCCCAGTTGCCGTTTTGGGGCGCGGATCACTGCGATCGCTCGATATTTTTTTAACAGAGATAACCAAACTTCAGAAGTCACTTTCAGCTTAAAATATCATAAAAATTTGTCCAGATTGAGGAAAAACCTCATCACCACAATTATATCACCCTAGCGTTAATTTTAAAAGCAAAAATTATCATTTTAACCTCGGATTTTAATCAAAACCCTTGTACATTTTCTTGGGAGTGTTCCCAACACCTAACCCCAGATTTTCGGTGAACCGTACTAAAAAGTCGTGAAAATAAGATAAACTATCTGAATAGAGTTCGGTATAGTAAGAAAGTGTTATAGGAAATCTCTAACTTAGATCGTTGCTAATATTGGTAATTTTCAATCAATTTATGACCATCAAAATGGAGGATAAATATGCAACCTACCGATCCTAATAAATTTACAGAAAAAACCTGGGAAGCGTTAGCCCGGACTCCCGATCTGGTCAAACAATCCCAACAGCAACAAATTGAAAGTGAACACTTAATGAAAGCGTTGCTGGAACAAGAGGGATTAACTAAGAATATAATTACTAAAGCGGGAATATCCGTTGGTCAATTTCGAGAAAGAACCGATGGGTTTATTAATCGTCAACCTAAAATAACGGGAACAATTGCTAATGTTTATTTAGGTCGAAGTTTAGATACCCTTTTAGACCGAGCCGAAGCCTATCGCCAAGAATACAAAGATGAGTTTATTTCAGTTGAACATCTATTTTTAGCTTATCCTAAAGATGATCGTTTTGGCAAGGCTTTATTTCAAGAATTTCGCTTAGATGAAACCAAACTCAAATCTATTATTACTCAAATTAGAGGCAACAACAAAGTGACTGATCAAACACCCGAAAACAAATACGAAGCCCTAGAAAAATATGGTCGAGATTTAACCGAAGCCGCCCGGCAAGGAAAACTCGATCCTGTGATTGGACGAGATGATGAAATTCGTCGGACTATACAAATTTTAAGCCGCAGAACTAAAAATAATCCGGTCTTAATTGGAGAGCCAGGTGTTGGGAAAACTGCGATCGCAGAAGGACTCGCCCAACGAATTATTGCCGGAGATGTACCTCAATCTTTACAAGAAAGACGGTTAATTGCCTTAGATATGGGGGCGTTAATTGCCGGGGCAAAATTCCGAGGAGAATTTGAAGAACGCTTAAAAGCAGTATTAAAAGAAGTTACTGACTCTAACGGGACAATTATTCTATTTATTGATGAAATTCATACCGTTGTGGGAGCGGGTGCAACCCAAGGAGCGATGGATGCCGGGAACTTATTAAAACCTATGTTAGCACGGGGAGAATTGCGCTGTATTGGAGCAACAACCCTAGACGAATATCGCAAGTATCTTGAAAAAGATCCAGCCTTAGAACGGCGTTTTCAACAAGTGTATGTTGATCAACCTACCGTTGAAGATACTATCTCGATTTTACGCGGATTAAAAGAACGGTATGAAGTCCATCATGGGGTGAAAATTTCCGATAGTGCGTTAGTAGCGGCTGCGGTATTATCGACTCGATATATTAGCGATCGCTTTTTACCTGATAAAGCCATTGATTTAGTCGATGAATCTGCGGCTAAATTAAAGATGGAAATTACATCTAAACCAGAACAATTAGATGAAATTGATCGACGAATTTTGCAATTAGAAATGGAACGTTTATCGTTAAAAAAAGAAAGCGATGCTGCATCTTTAGAACGTTTGGAACGGATAGAAACCGAATTAGGAACATTAAAGCAAGAACAACAAAGCCTGAGTTCTCAATGGCAATCCGAGAAAAAAGTGATTACCGATATTCAATCGATCAAAGAAGAAATTGATCGGGTTAATATTGAAATTCAGCAAGCCGAACGTAACTATGATTTAAACCGAGCGGCGGAATTAAAATATGGGAAAATGGAAGAACTCAAGAAAAAACTTAAAGCCATAGAAGCCCAATTAGAAAATACTCAAATTAGTGGGAAAACCCTATTGCGGGAGGAAGTCACCGAAGCCGATATTGCGGAAATTATCTCAAAATGGACAGGAATTCCGATTAGTAAATTAGTCGAGTCGGAAATGCAAAAACTTCTAACTTTAGAAGCTGAATTACACCACCGAGTTATCGGTCAAGATGAAGCAGTAACGGCCGTTGCCGATGCCATTCAACGCTCAAGAGCGGGGTTATCTGACCCCAACCGTCCCGTCGCTAGTTTTATCTTTTTAGGGCCTACAGGAGTCGGGAAAACGGAGTTAGCAAAAGCCTTAGCTTCCTATTTATTTGATACTGAAGAAGCGATGGTGCGAATTGATATGTCAGAATACATGGAAAAACACGCGGTTTCCCGTTTAATTGGCGCACCTCCAGGGTATGTTGGTTATGACGAAGGGGGGCAATTAACTGAAGCAATTCGTCGCCGTCCCTACGCTGTAATTCTGTTTGATGAAATCGAAAAAGCCCATCCCGATGTGTTTAATATTATGTTGCAAATCCTCGATGATGGCAGGGTTACGGACGCACAAGGTCATACTGTTGATTTCAAAAATAGCATTATTATTATGACCAGTAATGTGGGTTCACAGTATATTTTAGATGTGTCGGGTTCTGATTCCCAATATGAAGAAATGCGGAGTCGGGTATTAGAAGCAATGCGGGCAAGTTTCCGACCGGAATTTCTCAACCGAATTGATGAAATGATCATTTTCCATGCCTTACAAAAATCAGAATTGCGACAAATTGTGAGTCTGCAAGTTGAACGTTTATCGAAACGTTTAGTCGAACGAAAAATGACGTTAAAATTATCGGATTCTGCCTTAGATTTCTTAGCAGAAGTTGGTTATGATCCTGTCTATGGTGCTCGTCCATTAAAACGGGCAATTCAACGGGAATTAGAAACACCGATTGCTAAGGCAATTCTTCGCAGTGAATTTATTAATGGGGATACAATTTTTGTGGATATCGAAAACGAACGATTAGTTTTTAAACGTTTACCACTGGAATTATTAACTGTTCAAGAGTGATAAATTAATCGTTTTTCTTACCTCTTACCTGCTCGGTAAGGGGTATTTTATATCGGTAACTAGAACAAGAAACTAGGTTTCTCAAAATTTTTTGTCCAATATTTACTCTATTTCCTAATCTTGAATTTACCCAAAAAACTCCTCATATTGATCATGACTACCAACCCAAAACCATGTAACTGTATCCTCTTGTAAAACTCCAATCGCGCGATAATTTCACGTAATTCTGACTGACCAAATATCCTGATCACGATTAATACACTTAAAGTGTAAGGAGGGATAAAAAGGATTATTTGACCATAAACGATACGCTTTTCGGGCTTCTTTACGAATGTTGAGTGGAAGGCGATGATATTCTGACCAAAAGGACGGTAAGGTAGCAGACCTCATAATTGCTCATAGTCCATAGGTTGTGCTTGTCCTTGAGCAATTTGTTGTTTTGCCAGTTTTGCTGCTGCGACTAACTTGCTTTGGGTTTTTTGAAAAGATTGATCCCACTGCAATTCATCTTCAAAATCCGCGTTTTTATTTTGCAGATCTCTAATATATTTTCGTAAATGCTCAATAATCTGTTGCTGTTGAGCATCTGTAAGAGATTCTATGATTTTAACAACTGTTGCTATATTTTCTCTTGACATTGTTGCTTCCAGTGGTACTCATTAATTGGAATATTTGGATTATAACACCCATTAACTTTGGAAAGAGAAACAGGGTTTCTGAACATCTGCATTGGTACAACGTTAGAGATTTAATCTATTCCCTATTGGATGAATAGTGGTATAATTAGCTATATTCCTAATTACTGAATTTACTTTAAGTGTATGAGTAATTTGCAGGAGATTGAAAGTGCTGTCAGTCAATTAACGAAAGAAGAACTAGCCGCTTTCCGTGTGTGGTTTGCAGAATTTGATGCAGAAATATGGGATCGGCAATTTGAAGAAGATGTTGCAGCAGGTCGGCTCGATGGGCTGGCTCAACAAACACTTCAACATCTACGGGAAGGACGTTGTACCGACCTGTGAAATATCGTGCAACCCCTGATTTCTGGTATCATTATCGACAGTTACCGAATGAGATCCAAGAACATTCCGATCGTACTTCTTTAAGTCAATGGATCTTCCTCACTATCCGCTGAACCCCGACCACTATAGTAATTTTCCCGAAGAATTTTAAGCTCTGGTAGGTCAAATATCTCAGATGGATTTCCTTGAAGAGCAAGCTCCCGTGCGCTAAATAGCATAGGATCGTTGATATTAACAGAAAATTCTTGCACAGCATTTGGCTCAAACTCTCCCAAAATTAAGATATAGTTCTTCTTCAGTCTGCTTGGCGGAGCAGGTTGAGATCGCAGAGCATTTTTAACAGCCTCAAGATGATGGCTCTGTTTAAACGCATGATATTTGTGACCTAAATATAGCCAAGTTTCAGTTGCCATAAGATTTTCAGCGATACTCACCGATTGATTTAGAATTGTTGAAGATTTAACTATTACTTCCCATTCCTGAGCATCAATATTAGGCAAAAATCTCATAGCCCTAATTGTTATTGCCTTCATGTAATCAACTGATTGCTGAGAATTTTGATAATATGTCAGTAAACTCATTAATTCATCAGTAAAACCCTGTCTTGCTATATTTTCTAGCACATTTAATGGCTCTCTGACAATCCAAAAAGAATCACGCAAAATTTCCATTAGGGCTGGAATTATATCCTCAAGTCCTAGAATAGATAGTCTATACAAAGCAAAGCGAATATATCTTTGAAATTTCCGTACTTCATTGAAATTACTACTATTTGATTTGCGTAACTCTTCCCAACTCTTATGAAATAGCTCAATCAGTAGGTTACGCACTTGATCCCTATTTTCGCTCCATTCATTGTTAGAAGTAGTGAAACAATTGGCCCATTGTAGAATTGCTTCAGAGGAGTCAATATCTGGAGGTTGTGTAGATTTCAACTCTCCTTCTAAACCCAAAATTTCTTTTTGCTTTGCTAAATCTCTCTCTCTGTTTCTGAGAGTAAACAAATATTTACATACTCTTCGACTAAGTTGCAATTCGTGAATATGAATATTTATAGCTTTTAAGCATTGCTCATAGCGTTTAATATGACACCACCAGAGTTCATCCTTATGATATGAACTGGCAAGAATAGCTCTATGCTCTGAGTTCATAATCCATAATGGGTTAACAATGCTGTTAAAACGTTCACTGAGTTCTTCTAATAAAATATCATCTTTAGACTGATCTAAAAATTCAGAGCTTTTATACTTTTCTGTTTTACCTTCGTTAAGATTTAGGCTAAGTTTCTGTAACTCTTCATTAAGAACATTTTCAATTTGAGTCATATCATCTGGATTTGGGATGACAAAAATCATGTCATCTACATAGCGATGAAACTCCACTGCCCACTGATTACCATGTCCAAATTTTACATCTATTGGGGTCAAATAAATATTTGCATAAAAACCAGAGCCAATGCTACCTTGTGTTATTCCTTGTCCCACCTCATGTTCATTAATATCCTTAGTAAGTAATAGTCGCATCAGCCAACGTATCCGTTGACTTTCTGTTAGTTCTTTAGACAGTTCATTACATAATTGAGATTGAATAATTTTCGTGTAAAATGATTCAATATCTACCCGAAGAATTACCCCATTAGGATAGTTTTTTGCACTATCACGCGCTTTTTTCATATAATAACAATAGGCGCTAAACCAATATTCATAAAGATACTCTGTATCTCTTTTTTCATTAGAAATTCTATAAGCATAGCTACTTCCTCTAAGTTTAGAAGATCTATCGCCTAAATTCTGAACTATTGCTACCGATAAAATTTCTTCTTCAAAACGTGAAAGCCCTCTTGGACGAGTGGCTGAATTATTTTTTGGGAATTTATAAGAAATCATCTCATCAGTCAATGCTACATCATTGGCATAAGCACATAATTGCTCTCGCAAAACAGCTAATCTATCATCTATATTCATGTCAAATAAGCGGATTTCAGTCTCATCATATAGCGATTCACTCCGAAGATTATGCTGTGCTTTTGCCCAAGCAGACCTGAGATTTTCTAAACTTATAACCGCATTCCAATCTTCATCTTCTGCTAAGTCAGCACTAATTATTTTTTGATAATCAGTATAAAAGTCTGTTTGGTAACAAATACAACCTTTATCTCTCCAGTAACTATTAGAAGGATTTTCATAAGAAACATAATAGTTGCCTGCGGCAATTTGCTCAATGATATGACGGTTGCCAACAATTTGATTAAGAGCATCTGCCATCTCTTTTATTCTTTCTTCTAAAGTTTTTGTGCTATCTGTGCCAATTTGCACATACTTTTCTATATTTTTAGTTCCAATTGTCAGAATGTGCATCACATCAATTGGAACATCTTCGACAAGCCTTCTATAAGCGTCTGCTTCCGCTTCTCCAAATACCTCCTTCCCTTCCGCGATTGAATCATCTATTGGAATCCCAAGCTGTCTGAGTTGATCATAATCTTTTTGTTGATCTCTATAATTCTGACTTAGAGGAGAAATAACGTTAAGCTGCATTACCAACACATTAGAAAACGGAACTTGACGTAATAAAGCCTCCTTTTTTAAATAATTGTTTATATCACCAGTAGCTTTAGGAAAGCCATGACGAATAATTTTAAAATCTAAGTTTATGGAATCAGAGCTATAATTTTTTATGCTTGACATTAGCTGGTGATAAAGACCTATTGCATATACGCTTGGATCAATGCCAATAAAAAGTACATCAACTTTATTTGTGATTTTCCCTCTTTCTTTCAGTTGAAGAATTGCTTCTAAAAAAGCAGCAGAGCCTGCTCCTGCTCCACAGCCTACATCTAACACACACATCCTTTGTTTGTGTCTCAGCCAATCTTCTAGCTTGTCTTCTCCAACAATGTTCTCTAAAGTATGAGCAGCCTTAAAATAGTGTGATGGAAAAAGATAATAATATTGAAAAGCTGTATGTTTCCAATCTTCCTTATGAAGAATATCTTTCCATTGACCACGAGGGTCTATTTTTTTATAACCATTGGCCTCTGGAACCGTCTTATTAAGCCACTGATGTAAGGCAGTATAGGCATCTGCAATAAAAGGATGAAAACTACGATAGTTAGGTGTGTTATTGGTCATTGATATATTCTTTGGGTATTTGGTTAATAAATTCACTACGAGACTTTGAAAAATCTTTAGAATCTTTTGAGTAAGCTGAGATAAATAGCCTTTGTTTTGCCCTCGTCATGGCCACATAAAATAATCGTCTCTCCTCCTCTAAATTATTGTCACGAACACTAAAAAAAGTGGGAAACTCATTCTCTGTCACTCCAGCAATGAAAACACTATCAAACTCCAAACCTTTGGACTGATGTACAGTAATAATCGGAACTTGATTGTCATCTTGGGAGACTTGATCTAAATTTTTAGCAAGAGCAGTAAATTCAAGAAGACTGCGTAAAGCTGTATCAGGGTGTAAATCTGGATTATCCCTCTCCTGAAAAAGTCGGACAAGCCAGATTAGGTTTTGTAGTCGTTTTGCTTCTAATTGATAATAGCTGTAAAGTCCAGATTCCACAAGTAATTTATCTAATAAATCTGAAGGTCGCATCATTTGACTAGCATTGCGCCAGTGATCCATTTGTTGAGCAAGTCTTTCAAATTCTTCTCCATAATGATACACCAATGCTTGACGATAATCGGATCTACGTTCAGCACGTGGAACTAGGACAGCTAACAAGTCAATGGTTGTTTTAACATCATCCATTGCTTTGTGAGTCGGCAGGTGTTGAAGATTCAAAAGTTTTGCTAATGTTTCTAATTTATAACGTTCAGATTTAATAAAGCGGTTGGCCAATTCTAAAGTATCTTCCCATTGCAATTTGGGGGTAACTATACCCGCTTTTTGTGATTGGGCAATCACCATCTTGATATCAAAGCCTACGTTATGCCCAACCAATATAGAATTACTGACAAAATTAAAGAATTCATCAAAAACATCTTTAGCAAGTCTACCTTCTTCTGCTAGGAAGCGATCGCTATATCCATGTATTCGTTCTGATTTACCAACACTGACAGTATTTTTAATATAAGCATGAAACTCATCTTCTGGTTTTCCGTTTACCAAACGAATAGCAGCAATTTCTATAACCTCATCTTGACTGACTGAAAATCCTGTTGTTTCTACATCAAAAACAACTATCGTACTCGATGAATAGGCTTTTAGCAGTTCACTAAATGGATCACCATCAATAAAAGTTTGGCTAGATACCATATCTGTTAACCTAAAACCACAAAATTTCCCCTTCTTAATAACATTGTTAATTGTGGTATCGCCAATCCCACGATTGGGACGGAGAAGTATTCGGCGCATTGCACTTGCATCAAATGGGTTCAAAATCAAGCGCAGATAGGCAAGAGCATCCTTTACTTCCTGGCGCATAAAAAAATGGAATTGCTCAACTGTAACGCAAGGAATATTCAGACGTTCTAACATCCGACTAATGACTTCTGTACGTTTATGATTACGGGCAAGAATTGCCACTCGGCTATAGACAAAATTTTTTTGATTAGCTGCTAATCTCTGAATTTGTTCACCAATCCACTCAGCTTCTGCTTGTTCATTTCTTGCTACATGAACTTGGATCAATTCCCCTAATTCACAATCAGGAGACGGTGTAATCTTTGTTTTTCGATGTTCAAAAGAATCTGCAAAGCCAGAAGCTGCATTTAAAAGGATTTGTGTGGCTCGATAATTCCAGGTTAAGGAATATTCTACAGGATTAAAGTCGCTCTTGAATTGGGCAATCACATCATCGGGTTCTGATCCTCTCCACTCATAAATAGTCTGATCCAAATCCCCAATCATTGCTAGATTGCCCGTTTTAGATGCCAAATGTTTAACGATGCTGTACTCAGACAGATGAGTATCTTGAACTTCATCAACTTGCACAAAATCAAATTGATTTGCCCAACGTTCACTCATTTCAGGTTCCCAATACAACATCCCCCGAAGATAAAAAACCAGATCGGCAAAGTCTAAAGCATGACGTTTTTGTAAGACAATTTGATACTGAGCAGCATATTTAGCCCACTTATTTCCTAATGGAGCATACAATTTTTCTAATGAATAGTTTAGGGATAACTCGACTTCTTTAGCTTGTATTTTACACTTAGCTAAATCAGCGAATAAATCTTTGGCTTCCTGCTCATCAGATAAATCAAAAATTTCCTTGACTAATTCTATACAATCTGAATCATCATAAATGATAAAATCTGCTGGCAACCCAAGCGGACGAGCCTCAATTCTTAATATAGAGGTACACAAACCATGAAAGGTTTTAATTGTCAGATTAGGAAATTGTTCTGGACAATATTGAGAGAGTCGCTCTCTCATTTCCAAAGCCGCACGATTCGTAAACGTTAGACAGAGAATTTTTTCAGGAGAGATACCCCCATTTATGGCAGATAGAACTCGCTCTGCTAAAACACGAGTTTTGCCTGTACCAACTGGGGCTAGTACCAACAGAGCCCCTTTTATGTGGCTAGTGATCGCATTTTGTTCAGAGTTGAGTTCATTTGTATTCATAGTGATCAAGGCATTTAGATTATTTGACAGGTGCTAATTTAACAGGAACAGAAATGAAAAAAAATAATATGTGTGATGTTATTCTAGCAGATGGAACGAAAGCCCAAGGAAATTGTCGTCGTTAGATTGCAATTGATTAAAAGATGGGCGTAGCCCATCCTACAGGTTATGATCGTTTAATGGTGGTAAATAAGGCGGAATAATCGTCGTCTGATTTTCCGAGTTTTTGCGTCGCTTCTAATATCGCTCGAACTCCTTCTAAAGAACTGGTATTTAACCCCATTGATGTTGCTTCTTTTAAGAACAAATTCGTATCTTTTAATAAATGTTTGGTGGGAAAATTGGGGTTTTGATAATTTTCTTCTAACATCCGTTGTAATTTTTTATCAAAAGTAGGAGCATATAAGGCACTTTTGCGTAAAATCTCCATAAATAGTTCGATATCAACTCCTTGATGTTGAACAAAATTCAAACTTAGGGCGAATGCAGTTGTTAGGGAAGCAATTAATTGATTTAAGGCTAATTTTAACGCGGCTGCACTTCCAACTTCCCCAATATATTTGGGTTCTCCTAACGGTTGTAAAACATGAAACCACTGTTTAAATTGTGCTTCTGTAGAACCGACCATAATTTGTAATGTTCCGGCTTTCGCTTCAGGAATACTCCCCAAAACAGGCGCTTCTAAATATTCTCCTCCAGCTTTAATAATTTCTGTTTGGATGTTTTTACTATTGGTTGGGGAAATCGTTCCCATAGAAATAATTGTTTTTCCCGATAAAAACGATTGAAATTCTGAACGGAACAAAACCGACTCAATTGCATCTTGATTAGTTAACATCAACAAAATACAATCACTGGTGGCGATTAAACCTTGAGGAGTTCCTGCTACTGTCGCCCCTGCTTCTCTTAAGGGTTCTACTTTGGATGTTGTGCGGTTATACACCATCACCTGACATCCAACTTCCAAGAGTCGCAGCGCCATCGGAAACCCCATTAACCCGGTTCCGATTATTCCAATTCTCATTTAATGTTAACTCCCATTGACTAGAACTTTTGATCATCAGTTACAGTTGCTTCAATCTTGCAACCTATACAATAATAAGGCTAGAATTTAACAATTACCGTTTTAGGGAAATTCAACACCATCGGGGCGCATCTGTTAACCTCCATGCAGGTGTAAGCTCATGAAAATCGGCGAGATTTTGGTGCGTAGAGGGTTAATTTCCTCAACTCAACTTGAACAAGCCATTACCGTTCAAGGGGTTTGTCATTTAAGATTAGGAGAACTTTTAGTTACCGAAGGTTGGATTCAAACCACTGACGTAGAACAAGCCCTTTTAGAACAAAAATGGCGTCAAAAGGGCTTGTGGATAATTGATTAGTTCTTCCGTTAATTTAAGATATGTGTTTAATAGGCTTAAATTGAATACAGTTGATCTTCAAATAAATCTTCTCCGAAAACTGGGGTAACGTTTTGAAACCCTAAGCTTTCCAGATGAGATTTCCAGCCGTCCGGGGAATCTTCCACTTCTAATGCACCCAGTACCCTAGCAACATCCGCAATCCAAGGAACAGTCCAAATAGTGTATCCTTGCCAATTTGATCCCACTGATAACCAATCTGGGATTGTATGTTCTCTCATCGGGCTTGAGAGTTCCCAACTCGCCCGAAAACAGTAGATTTGACCAGACTTTAGCATGATTTTTTTAGGTTAAAGATCTAATCAATTAAAATATCTTCTGAGGAGTCGCTGCCTCGATGCTGCCAATCAATATTAGGGATATTATTAAATCCTTGTTTGAGGCACTCTTCCCAGAGTTTACGAATTTCTGCTAAATAGGGATCACCCAAACGCAGTTTTAGCCAATTTTTGATCTCTAAAGTGTCTTTTTCATACAGAACCAAATTAATCGGAGGCCCTACAGAAATATTGGATTTCATGGTAGAATCAATTGAAAGTAGCGCACATTTGGCTGCTGCTTCTAAGTGGGTATGAAAGCTGAGGGTTCGATCTAAAATGGGTTTACCGTATTTAGTTTCTCCAATTTGTAAAAAGGGCGTTTCTCTGGTGGCATGAATAAAATTACCTTGGCTGTAAATCAAAAATAGGGCTGGATCTTGTCCTTTAATTTGACCGCCTAACAGCATTGAACATTGGGGTTCAATTCCGTCTTTTTTTAGCCACTTTTCATCCAATTCTTGAATTTTTCTGAGTTTTACCCCAATATATCGAGCGACTTCATACATTGAGGGTAAGGTATGCAAATTCATGTCTTCCTGGGTTTTGAGATCCCGATCTAATTCGCTGACAATACCCTGGGTAATGGAGAGGTTTCCCGCCGTACACAGCATAATCACGCGATCGCCCGACTTAGAAAAATCGAATAATTTCCGATAGGTGGAAATATGATCAACCCCAGCATTCGTGCGCGAGTCCGCCGCTATCACTAAGCCAGTATTGGTAATGATCCCCAAACAATAGGTCATAGATAGGTTAAACAAAATCACCAAAGGTTGACTGTTAACGCCCCCCTGCCCCCGTGCACGGGGGGGACGGTTGACGGTTGACTGTTAACAGTTGACCGTTAACGGTTGACAGACAACAGCCTATAAAATTTACACCATTTTGTTTTATGTGATGCAGTCAAAACTCAAGTTAAGGGCTACCCTCGTAGGAGTATACCCTCTCTCCTTCTCCTTGTCCCCCTCTCCCTGCTCCCCCTGCTTCCCCTGCTTCCCCTGCTTCCCCTGCCCCCCCTGCTCCCTGCTATATAACATCTGGACAGGTGTATATTAGGCCATAAGGGGGATAGTCAGTATTTTTAAGAAATGTTAAGCTTCTTAACTTATAATTGAGTAATGTTAAGACTGTGACAGCACATTCGAGTTACAGAGCTTAACATTGGAAAAAAAAACCCAGGTCTTAACACCTAGGCTAACCGTCCGTACTGTAGACGAAAGAATAGCATCAAGACCTGCTTGCTACTCTTTCGGGCTTCGAGTAGGGGCTTGACGTATCAAACCTGTATAGGTTAAGGTATCCAGCCGGAGATGAGCCATGAAAACTGCTAAAACCTCAGACACAGACTCTGTACGCGCTTATCTACGAGAAATTGGTCGCGTTCCCCTGCTAACCCATGAGCAAGAAATTCTCTATGGTAAACAAGTTCAACGCTTGAATGCCGTTCAAGATGAATGGGAAGACCTAGCGACCCGTTTAGGTCGAGCGCCCAGTCCAGCAGAATGGGCGGAGGCATTAGGGCTCTCAGAAGCCGAATTAGAACGAGTGCTTGACCAAGGCCAAGCTGCGAAACGTAAAATGGTGGAAGCCAATTTGCGTCTAGTGGTGTCCGTTGCCAAAAAGTACATCAAGCGGAATGTAGACTTGCTGGACTTAATTCAAGAAGGCACCATTGGGATGCAACGGGGGGTCGAAAAATTTGATCCCACCAAAGGCTATCGTTTTTCCACCTATGCCTATTGGTGGATTCGTCAAGCGATTACCCGTGCGATCGCCGAAAAAGGCCGTACCATTCGCTTACCCATTCATATCACCGAAAAACTCAACAAAATCAAAAAAGCCCAACGCCAATTGGCTCAACAACTGGGGCGATCCGCTACGATGGGTGAACTGGCGGTGGAATTAGAACTCACACCTCGACAAATTCGAGAATATTTAGAACGCGCCCGTCTTCCCCTGTCCCTAGATCTGCGGGTTGGTGATAACCAAGATACGGAGTTAGGAGATCTCTTAGAAGATACAGGAACTTCTCCCGAAGATTTTGCTCTGCAATCTTCCCTCCGCACGGATTTAGAAGTGATGATGGAGGATCTGACCGAACAACAGCGTCAGGTGCTATCGTTGCGATTTGGTTTGGAAGATGGGCAAAGTTTAACCCTGGCTAAAATTGGCGATCGCCTCAATATTAGTCGAGAGCGAGTTCGACAAATTGAAAGAGAAGCCTTAACAAAACTCCGAAAACGTAAAAAAGATATCGACGACTATATGGCTAGTTAATTAACCCTCTATAGAAGTAGGGTAATACCCCATGATCAAGTAGAGATGTTTTCCGAAAACTATCTCTACTTGCTGCTAAATTAGAAATAAAGAAACTATTGAGTTGAAAATCTAATTCAGATTTAAGCCCGTTGAAACTCTTGCAGAAGGGAGACAGAAGCATGAGCGACAGATCCAATCGAAATTCCGAGTTTTTTCAAGAAGATGGGGGAGAAATTGGGAACTTATTGTGGCAATATGTCCAGTCTATGAGTCCTGACACCGTTTCTCAACTTTCTAAACCCAATTCTACTGAAGTTTTTCAAGTCATGGAACGGAATATTATCGGACTCTTGGGAAATTTACCCTCAGAACATTTTGGGATTACGGTGACAACAAGTCGTGAACATTTAGGACGACTATTAGCGTCCGCGATGATCAGTGGTTATTTTCTTCGCAACGCCGAACAACGAATGGCGTTTGAGCGCTCTATTCAAGTGGGTGAAAAAGCCTCTGACGAATAATCAAAACCCTTGATCATGTTCCATTCAACGATGATGAAACCGATAAAATTTCGGCAGCCTAAACCATGAGTTTGCCGAAATTTCATGTTATTGAGTTAAGGCGATCGCTTCTCAATTGGTATGCTCAAACCGGGCGAAATTTACTAAATCTTCAATTTCAAATTCCTATGCGTGAAATTTCCTCTCCTTTACCCCATAAAATTATTGGTGTTGGTGTTATTTGGAATCAACAGGGACAAATTTTAATTGATAAACGACCCGCTAAAGGGTTATTAGGGGGGTTGTGGGAATTTCCAGGGGGAAAATTAGAGGCGGGAGAAACCTTAGAAGATTGTATTAAACGAGAAATTCAAGAAGAATTAGCAATAGAAATAGAAGTCAAAGATCATTTAATGACCATTGAACACGCTTATACCCATTTTAAAGTAACTTTAAATGTTTATCACTGTCGTTATATCAGTGGGGAACCCCAGCCTTTAGAATCTGATGAAATTCGCTGGGTGACATTAGATGAAATTGAGCAATTTCCCTTTCCTAAAGCTAATGAAAAAATTATTGCTGCTCTAAAAAATAATCCCTAATTGATCAATAAGAGGATGATTACCCATGACTTCTAAAGATCAACTGATTCAAGAACTCGAAAATCTTCCCGATCAACTCATCGATCAAGTCTTAGATTACATTGCTTTTATTAAGCATCGTCATTTTTTACAATTGGAGAAGCAACCGGACTTGAGAGCAAGTTTAGACGAAAACTGGTGGGATAATTTATCTCGATTTACGCCTGATTTTCTTGATGACATAGAATGATAGACAGCTTAATGATAAACAGGTAAGGTAAAGTGAAAACAACTGCCTTTTGTGAAGCTAGAATCTACCCAAATATTGCCATAGTGAGCCGCAATAATTCGTTTACATAGAGATAAACCAATACCATAACCCTCTTGAGCTTGATCTCGTGCTAAACGAAAATGTTCTTGAAAAATGCGATCGCGGTTTTCTTCAGGAATTCCTGGCCCACTATCACAAATACTCACCTGCACTTTTTGACTGGTGCGGTGTAAAACACTGACTTGTAAACTTCCTCCCCTGGGAGTATATTTAATTGCATTATCTAATAAATTAACAACCACTTGCCGAATCCATTCTTGATCGGCATAAACTAAAGGGGTATCATGGGGAATATCCATTTTCAGATTTAGAGATTTAGATTGAAATTGCGATTCTAATTCTCCTAAAATTTGGTTGAGGAAAACTGTTAAATCTAACTGATTCGGTTGAATTTGTAAACGAATATTGGGACTGCTTGCCGTTTGTAAAATATCCGTAATCATCCGATCAATAATATGAATTTGAGCACGAGCCTGCTGAATTAAACGCACTTTTAAAGCCGGAGTAATTTGATCAGAAGATAACGTTTCTAAAGCTAAGGAAGTTGCCGTCAGAGGACTCCGCAAATCATGAGCCAAAATTTCAATAATCCGATCTTTAAACTGTAATTGTTGCTGTAACAATTCTTTCTCTTGTTTGAGGCGAAACGTCTCATCACTGAGTTTGATCAATTCCGCCACATAAGCCACCGAATTCACAGAATTAGCCATGGGATAAGCCGGACTCAAAGCAGAAGACTGTTCTGCTTCTAACTCTAATAGATCCATCGTTTGGTGCCAACGGGGCCACCAATGTTCTAATTGAGCCACTAAATTAGTTCCGGCCAGAACATGGCGAGGTTCGGGGCGAATTTTGATCAAGGTTGGAGTCGCAACCAGCTTAAAATGTTCGGCTAAATAAGGCTGTTCACCGACATCAATAATTTGAAGTTCAAATTCGTCTTGAGCGTTTAACTCCTCTAGGAACTGACAAATTTGCCGAATATGCTCTTCGGCGCTAGGACGTTGATCAACAAACAGAAGAAGCTGCAAGGAGGCTTCTGGAGACGGAGACTGTTTTTCGGGAAATGCCTGCATGAAATCGGTTTGCAGCAGGTGCGATAAGCTGTTTTCACTGTCTTTGAACGAAGAAGGATAGTGCATTGGCAACTGCTTTTATCTATAGTGTAATTTAATATCTTCTTTAGATTTGATTTTTTTTTGAGAATTGGGGAAGCCGGGAAGTTAGGAGAGAGTGGTAGACTGTTGACCGGAAGTGTTGCTTGTGTCCCCCACCTGTCTTGAGTGTATAGGGGTCTTGCTTGATAACCATGTAAAAAATTAGGGTAGATCCAGAATGTTCCTAAGCTGGCAAAACTGGCAAAAAAATTCCTCATTCCGATGGGTCGTAGGCGTTGCGATCGCATTCTTTATCATTAGTTTAGGCTTAACTCTACACCGTTACTTCAGTTTTTATGCCTCTTATGATCAAGGCATTTTCAATCAAGTGTTTTGGAATAGCGCTCATGGACGGTTGTTTCAGAGTTCCCTGTCTTCTGCACTCTCCACGAATGTTGTCCACCAGGGAGAGTTTCCCAGCGTTAGCTACCATCGTTTAGGACAGCATTTTACCCCAGCTTTGTTACTGTGGTTGCCTCTGTATACATTATTTCCCTCCCCTGTCACCCTAACGGTATTACAGGTAACATTAATCACGGTTGCTGGACTGGTGCTCTATGTCCTAGCTCGTCAACACTTAGAACCTCCCTTAGCTGCCTTAATTACGGTTAGCTTTTATGCTGCAAATGCCGTGATCGGCCCTACCCTGAGTAATTTTCATGATATCTGTCAAATTCCGTTATTTATGTTTACGGCATTACTAGCAATGGAAAAACGCTGGTGGTGGTTATTTTGGGTATGTGCCATTTTAATTTTAATGGTTCGGGAAGATTCCGGCATCAATTTATTTGGAATTGGGGTTTATCTAATTTTAAGTAAACGTTATCCGATGCAAGGTGTTTTAGTCTGTTTACTGAGTTTTGGTTATATTTTAGCCCTAACTAATTTTATCATGCCTTTATTTTCGGCGGATATTTCCGAACGGTTTATGATGGAACGGTTTGGTCAATATGCCGATGGTGAGGAAGCTTCAACCTTAGAAATTCTTTGGGGAATTATTAATAATCCGGGGCGATTAATTGTTGAACTTTTTACCCCCTTTTGGGGAACATTAAAATATTTATTAGGTCAATGGTTGCCCTTAGCTTTTATTCCCGCCATTGCTCCCGCTTCTTGGATGATAGCAGGTTTTCCCCTCTTAAAACTATTCATGGCGAAGGGAGAATCGGTATTATCAATTACGATTCGATATGCCTTAACCGTAGTTCCAGGGTTATTTTATGGAACAATATTATGGTGGGGAAATCGACAACAGCGTTTAACAGAACAAGCTCAATTAACTTCTGAAACGGTTGCTAAAATTTCCCTACCTTCCCCTAAATTTAAACGATTTTGGCTATTTTGTATTGGGTTATCGTTGTTTTTTAGTTTCACATCAAATCCCCATCGTAACCTCTATTTTATTATTCCTGATTCTATTGATCCTTGGGTTTATATTCCCGTGACAACTCAATGGTCGCACGTTGCTCAATTTAGACCGTTAATAGATGCAATTCCTGCCGATGCCAGTGTCGCCACAACGACTTATATTGTGCCTCATTTATCCGGTCGCCGAGAAATATTAAGGTTTCCGTTATATCAGTTAAGAAATGATGCCGGAGACGTGATTTCTGTTGAATATATTTTAGCCGATTTATGGCAATTACAAAAATATGGTGTAGCGTTTTCAGGTGATCGGGATGCGTTAAAAGAAATTACTCAACGGATTGAACAGTTAACTGATCAAAAAGAATACGGCATTATTGAGTTTAGAGATGGAGTTATATTAATGAAAAAAGGCGTTCCCTCTCAACCCGAAGCCGTTAAAAACTACACCTCGTTTCTAGCTAGAAGCTAGTTTATAGTTATAAAATTTTATTGTAGGGGTTTGGTCTCCAAACCCTCTTTTCACCTGCGTTTAGAAACCCAACTCCTACAGACTTTTTTAAAAAATTAGTTAAGTGGGGCGGGTTTAGAAAGATTATTTGTGGGATTTGTCAGATTTTGTTGAACCCGCCCCTACGGATGGTGCGTGCGCGGAGCTTACACACCCTACGGAAGTTCGGGATTAACCATAAACGTTAATACTTCGTCGCCAATGCCTTTTAATTTATGGAATTCTTGGTTTAAAATTTCCTCTGGGGGGAGATAGTTAGCTACTTCTGTAGAGACTAAAATACTATTGGGATGGGCAACTTCTTGTAACCGAGCAGCCATATTTACCGCAGGGCCAATGGCGGTATAATCTGAACGTTCCTGAGATCCAAACATCCCGACAACGGCCGTCCCGATATGAATTCCACACCGGAAACGCACGGGTTGAACCCCATTTTCTCCGATAATTCCCTGTTCTCGCCAGTGTTGATTTAATTTATCAAGCGATCGCAACATTTGCCGCGCTGAATTCACCGCCTGTTTGACCTGTTTTTCCGCAGCTAACTCCTCCGGTGCACCATATAACGCCATCACCGCATCCCCAACAAACTTATCTACCGTACCCCCATTGGCAAAAATTACCCGTGTCATCTCTGCTAAATACTCATTTAACACCACCGCAATTCCCTGAGATTGTAACTGATTCGACATCTGGGTAAATCCGACAATATCACTAAATAAAATCGTAATTAACCGAGGTTCAGGACTCAGATCCAACGCCAATTCCCCCGTAGCGGCTTTTTTGACCATTGTTTCCGGTAAAAACCGTTTTAACACAGACTCCGTTAAATACCGATTTAATTCAGACATTCGCCGTTCATTCTCTTTTAAAGATTGTAAATTCTTCACTTCTGCCAACAGTTCCCGATCATTAAACGGTTTGGACAGATAGGCATCGGCCCCCCGTTCAACACCCTCTAAACGGGTTTCTTCATCCGCTTTAGCCGTTAATAAAATCATCGGAGTTCCCTTCAATTCGGGGTTTTCTCGAATTAACCGAATTAAATCTAACCCCGATACCAAAGGCATCATTAAATCGGTAATAATCACTTCGGGGTGATAGTGTTGGGCCATTTCAAACCCTTCCGCCCCATTACAAGCCACCACCACGTTGTATCCCGACTGGCGGAGAATCTTCGATACATAACGCCGTAAATCGGGGTTATCATCCACTACTAACACTAAATTCGTCGAGGAGGTATTTTCCCCTAAAAGTATATTTTCTTCCGCCACTTCCACCCCATTACTGCTGTCATCCTCGATCACATCCACTTCCACATCCGAAAATTCCACCGAGGCGCGACTCGAATTTAACTCCGCCGGAATCTCCAAGACTTGATCTCCGGGTAAATGGGCCGTTCCCTGTTGTAACCAAACGGTAAAAGTTGTACCTTTGCCATAAATCGACTCCACAGAAATTTGTCCTTTGTGGAGTTCCACTAATTCTTTAACTAATGCTAATCCTAAACCCGACCCTTCATAGGAACGATTTGCAGAACCTTCCGCTTGACGAAAACGTTCAAATAAATAGGGAATTTGTTCCGGTTTAATCCCAATTCCAGTGTCTGTAACTTGTAAACGACAATGATCTCCCAGGGGTTCAACTCTTAAGGTAATTGTTCCTCCAGTGGGCGTAAACTTCATCGCATTCGAGAGTAAATTATAGAGAACTTTATCAAACCGTTCTAAATCTAAATACAACAAAGGACAGGTGTTTAAATCCGTTTCTAAGTAAATTTCTTTCTTATGACAATAGGGTTGAAACGATTCAACGGTACTGTGACAAAAGGAAATCAAATCACATGGGCGAAAACTGGGCTGCATTCGTCCCGCATCAAATCGTTGTAAATCTAACAATTGATTGACTAACCGTAACAGTCGCCTAGAATTTCTTAACGCGATTTTCGATTGATCTAAGGGTAAATCTTGCTGTTGATTAATCGCCGATTCTAACGGCCCAATCATTAACGTTAAGGGAGTCCGAAACTCATGGGAAATATTTTGAAAAAATTCCGTTTTTACCCGATCTGCTTCTAATAATCGTTCGGCTTGTTGTCGGGTTTTTTGATATAAACGAGCCTGTTGCACGGCTAAAGCCGCTTGTACCGCCACCACTTGCACTAAATTAATTTCCGCCTCTTGCCATTTGCGAATCCGATTGTTTTGTCGCAGAGAAATACTACCAATAATCTGACTATCGGAGAGCAAAGGCACCACCATCAACGCTTTGGAAGCCGAACGCAGAGGTAATTCAGCAATATGTGATTCCGGTTGGAGGTCTAAATCATCAATGACAACGGGTTGTCCGGTGCGTAATACTTGTTGCAATACCGGGTTTCCTCGAATTGGAACTAAAGATTGAGGCAGCATTTCCAGGGGCTGCTGTAGCTGAAGCGAGGGTTCAACGGATTCAACAGATTCAACGGAGCTAGGAGGAGACTCTAACGACCATTCATCGCTGACCATCGAAGCCTGACGAGCGGCATCATATAATCCTACACACTGGACATATTCATCATCTTTTGTCCACAGGGATAAAGCACATCCATCCACTTGCAACGCTTCTCCCAATTGTTGGGTAATGGCGGCAAAAATCGTGCGGGGATTCAAACTAGAACGAATCGCCGATGTAATCATATTCACCAGGGCTTCCCGTTTCGCCAGTTCTCGCACCTGTTCATAAGCACGAGCTTGGGATAGGGCCAAAGCCGCTTGATCGGCAACGGTAATCACCAGTTGGACTTCATGATCGAGCCAAATATGGGACTCCTCGCAGTGATGTAGGGCTAACACGGCCATTAAGTCCAGTTGGTAGAATAGAGGTACAACTAAACTGGAGCGAATCTGGCTTTGAGTATAGGCCTGTTGACGAGCCAGCACCGATATTACCCGTTCATCGGTATCAACATCTTGGATCACTTCAACATCGGTGGTTTCCCAGACCAATAACCGCAGCAGATCCGTTGAGGGATTTTGGCTATCTGAGGTTTCCAGAATATCCCCTCGTCCCGACTGATACAGGAACCATTCATCCACCATTTGCCCGTCTTGGAAGGGTCGCAGAATGCAATACCGAACTTCAAACATTTGACCCACCGTTTCCACAATCCGTTGTAGCATTTCCCGATAGTTGGGGGCGGAGCGAATGGTATTAGTAACGGCATAGAGGAGGGATTCTTGTTGGAGGGCGCGGCGTAGTTCTTCGGTGCGGGATTTGAGAACGGTATGGGTTTCTAAGGCTTGTTTAACAATGGCTTTGAGTTCATCTGCGTCCCAAGGTTTGGTAACATATTTAAAGACTTTACCGGAGTTAATCGCTTCAACTAAATCTTCAACGTCGGTATAACCTGTAAGAATAATCCGAATAATATCGGGATATTGAACAGCCGTTAAACTGAGGAATTCCGTTCCGCTCATTTGCGGCATTCGTTGATCGGAAATAATCACAGCCACGTCAGACTGAGACGCTAAAATGTCTAGCGCCGTTAGCCCGCCTTCTGCTCGCAATACACGGTATTCCCGATGAAAGGTGCGATACAGCAGATCTAGGTTATCGGGTTCATCATCGACAACTAAGATAGTCGGTTTAGATTGTTTCTGGGAATTCATGCACCGATCTCCTGCTGCAAGGGCTGTAGGGGGCGATGGTCTGTGATTGACACAGATCGGGATGAACCCGCCCCTACCGGGTTATCAGGGTTAAAAAAGTGTCAAGTTGCTTGATTATTGAGGATGCCCCCTATTTATCTTATGATTCTCGGTTGTAGGTTGGTGGTCAGTCAGAATCGACAGCTTGAATACCCCATGAGAGGATCTCACCAGGAAACCCCAACGCGGCTTCATATCTGACAACAAATCGGTGTTGACTCTTGGCAGATGGGCTGTTAACCGTCAACCGCTACCCATTCTGTACCAATCCTAACTGGAATCCATCGCTATTCTAGGTTGAATCGATTCCCAAGGGTCAAACACGGCCCGAAATCCAGGCCATCTTCAATCTGTGTCTACTTTTGTTGTAAAAATGTTGGTTAAACCACAATCAGGATATTGATGCACAATATTTATTGTACCTTGATAATCCTGGGTGTGGAATTACCTGATTTTCTCACAAAGTTAGATGGGCAAGGATTAGATATAATGGCTGATCTTTACTAATATTTTGTTATCCCTAAACTGGTGAATCATTTGTTTTCCACTTCGAGATCTAACACATCTTTTCTGGGATGCGGAAACCGGGCTGGATGGGAAAACCTCTCTGGGACGGGAACCCTCCCACCGACAGGATATTCTATCGATTGTTCTCGTTTACAGATTCGGCCTGCAACCTTGGCAGATCTAACGGCATTGGCGGATGTTTTGGCCGATAGTTTTCATACCCGTGAGGGCATTTGGGGCTGGGTTTATCCGATTTTACGGTTGGGGATTTATGAGGATTTACGCACTCGTCTATTAATGGGTTCAGATCAATATCTATGTTTAGTTGCTGTTGCTTCATCACCGGAGGTTTCGACGCCGGGTTATGGACATCCGAAAGAGTATGTTTTGGGAACAGTAGAAATGGGTTTGCGATCGCGTTATGCTTGGCAATTATCCTTAGCCTCTCGATATCCGTATTTGTCTAATTTGGCGGTTCATCCCCAATATCGACAGCAGGGAATTGCCCAAGAGTTACTCAGAATTTGTGAACAAACGGCCCAATGTTGGGGATTTTCTAATGTTTATCTTCATGTTTTAGAAAATAATCCCCCAGCTAGACATCTTTATTACAAAATGGGTTATCGATTAAAAGACATTGATTCGGGTTGGGATTCAGTATTATTAGGACAACCTCGACGTTTATTTTTACAGAAACGTATTTAATTTTCCCAGAAACCGGGTTTCTCACATGATAGAAACCCGGTTTCTGTATTTTTAACGTTGCTTTAATCGTTCTCCTAATCTTAAAATTTGGCAGGCTAAAATCGCCGCCCCAAAACCATTATCAATATTCACAACACCGACTCCCGCCGCACAGGAATTCAACATCGTTAACAGGGGTGCTAACCCATTAAAACTCGCGCCATAACCGACACTGGTGGGAACAGCAATCACCGGACAATCGGCTAAACCTGCAACCACACCAGGTAAGGCTCCTTCCATTCCGGCAACCACAATTAACACATCCGCATCTGCAATTAAATCCCAACTACTCAGTAACCGATGAATTCCAGCTACTCCTACATCCCATAACCGTTTTACCTCAAAACCAGATAAGGTGGCGGTGATGGCGGCTTCTTCGGCGACGGGTAAATCAGCAGTTCCCGCCGTTACAATGGTAATGTTTCCGTTAGCATTTGCTTCGGGAATCTTAGCAGGTTGAATCGCACAAATTTTCGCTAATTCATAATAGTATAAATCTGGTATTTTTTCTTGGAGTTGTTGATAAACATCCGGTTCAATCCGAGTCGCCATCACCACCGGATTTCGCGGACGCATCACTTCCATAATACTGATAATTTGTGCGGGGGTTTTATTCAGTCCCCAAACCACTTCAGGAAATCCGGTTCTTAATTTCCGATGATGATCAATACGGGCAAAATCTCCAACGGGTTCAAAGTCAAAATATTTAATTTTATCTAACGCATCCGTCGGCGTAATTTGACCGGATGCAACGGATTCAAGTAACTGTTGTAAGGCTTCAGGATTCATCAGGATTCACATTTAAGGTAATAGGGAATAGGTAATAGGTAATAGGTAATAGGCAATAGGTAATGGCGATTTATTTTTCGAGTATTCTGATCAGAGCAATCATCATTAGACATTAGATAAATCCATTTTTCTTTATTCTTTGCTATTGCCCATTCCCGATTATTCAGCAATCCTTAATTCATACAAATTCCAAAATCCTCCTCCTAATGGCGTGTATTTAATGCCTTGAACGCGATCGCGGATGGCTTCCAAGACGAGAGGATTAACCATATATAAGAAAGGCACTTTTTCAGCAATAATTTGTTGAGCTTTTCCATAGAGTTCTTTGCGTTTTTCGGGATCAAATTCTTGGGAAGCTTTCACAAATAAATCATCAATTTCTTGTTCCCAATCCGATACTTTCCAACCTTTGATTTCCGGTTCTCCGGGTTGCGGCCCTTGATTAAAGGTGTGTAACCGTCCATGCACTGACCAAATATTATAACCCCCATGAGGTTCAACTCCTCCTCCCAAGAATCCCCCTAGATAAGTATCCCAGTTGCGAGAACTGGAGAGGCGTTCTACTAAGGTATTAAAGTTGAGAAATAATAAATCAATTTCAATGCCAATTTTAGCGAGATCTTGGTTGATTTGGGTTCCCATTTGTTCCCGAATTTTTTTACCCGCACTGGCTAAAAGGGTAAAGCGAACCTGATTACCTTGACTATCAGTTAATTGTCCCTGATTATTATACTTAAATCCGGCATCGATTAACAACTTTTTCGCCTTTTCAGGATCATAGAGATAGGTTTTTAATCCGGCTTCGGGAGATAAATAAAACGGACTTTGTACGGGAAAGGGAGAAAATTGCAGTTCTCCTAATCCTAAATAGAGATTATTTTTCATCACTTCCCGATTAATGGCATAATAAATCGCTTGTCGGAAGGATTTATTATTAAACCATTTGGATTTAATCGGATCAACAAAGGGTTTTCCTTGGGCATTTTTACCTTGATTTAGGTTAAATCCCATAAACACCATTCCCATCTCTGGCCCCGCATTAAAAATGGTAAATTGTCCTCGTTTTTCTTCCGGTTTTAATAAGGGAAATGCTTCCGGTTGAATCTGTAAAGTATCTAAGGAACCGGAACGAAAATTCAACAATTGAGTATCGGTACTTTCAATAATTTGCCAGACAATTTGTTCAATATAAGGTTGAGGATTTCCCTGTTTATCTTTGCGCCAATAATAGGGATTGCGTTGTAAAATAACCCGTTGATAAGGGGTATAACTTTGGATGCGATATTGACCATTTCCGACAATATCTTGGGGGTTAGTATCGGTTCCCCAAGTGGTTAAAAATTTAGGGTTTCCCTGAGCATCGGTTTCGGTTATCGATGCTTTTAAAATATGAGCAGGTAAAATCGTTAATCCCGCTACATATTGCAAAAAGGGGACAAAAGGTTCAGCAACAGTAAATTCAACCCGACGATTATCTAGTTTTTTAACCGTCGGAAAAGTTCGACTTTTCCCCACTCGTAAAATATCTTTAAAACTGGTGGGAATTTTATCGTTTAAATAAATATCATTATAGGTAAAAATAATATCATCAACGGTAAAGGGTTCACCATCTGACCACTTCAACCCATCTTTTAACGTAATAATAATTTTTTGTTTGTCCGAGGAAATTTCCCAAGCTTCCGCTAACCCCGATTTAGGAATTAATTCTCCAGTTACGGGGTCTTCTTGAATTAACGGGTCATACATATACCCAAAGACACTATAGGCGGATTGATTCAGAGGCGAATTAAAGGTATCTGGGCCACTAGGACTAGGAACCACCAACCGAGACGGAATTTGGGATTGAACGGCACTACAGGCGCTCAGAACCAGTGCTAACAGAATAATTACAGCCTTTTTTAACCCATTCAGTTTGTTGAATATAATCATTGATTCAGAAATGAATTGAACTCCCAATTATATTAATAGCGCATTGGCATTAGAGGCATAAACTCCTGTTATTTTCTATTCGGTGTTTTTGACTCGTGATCAATTTTAATTCACTTTTTCTAATAACGCCACTGCATAAGCCGCAATTCCTTCTTCTCGACCAACGGGGCCTAATTGTTCATTGGTGGTTGCTTTGACACTAATTTGATCAATATCTAAGTTTAATGTTGTAGTCAGCATATAGCGCATTGCTTTAATATGAGGTTTTAATTTCGGACGTTCGGCGACAATCACAGAATCAATATTCCCCACTTTCCAACCCCGTTCTAAAATCAGTTGATTCACCTGTTTTAATAATACTAAACTATCCGCCCCCGCCCATTTTTCATCCGTTGGGGGGAAGTAATGCCCAATATCTCCTAAACTTAAAGCCCCTAACATCGCATCCATAATAGCATGGGTTAAAACATCCGCATCACTATGCCCTAATAGTCCTAATTCATGGTTAATTTTTACCCCGCCTAAAATTAATGCCCGTCCGGTGACTAATTTATGAATATCATAACCATTGCCAATGCGAATATTCATCGGATATTGTTCCAATTTAAAGCAACATAGCCTTATATTATACCAGCTATTCGATAAAATTAGAGGCTTACAAATCCGAAATACTCAACTTTCTTAACATTGAGGTTTTTTTGTCTTGATGATCTTGCATTCGTCCTAATACATCACAGAGAAATTGTAAGGCTTTATCAATATAAGCCCCTTTATTCAGCATCACACATTCTGCCCGACTTCCCATTGCTGCATCGGTGACTTCGGCGCGAGATGGCATTCCTCCTTTTGCCATTGATTCTAACACTTGAGTTGCCCAAATTACCGGAATATGAGCCGCTTCACACAGCCATAAAATTTCTTCTTGAACTTCTGAAAGTCGTTCAAATCCCACTTCAACTCCTAAGTCTCCCCGTGCTACCATAACGGCAATAGCAGGATGCTGCATAACGGCTAATAAAAGTCGCGGAAGTTGATCAAAAGCTCGTTTGGTTTCTATTTTTAGAATAATCCCTAAATGATCGACTTGCAGTCGTTTTAATTCGTTAATTAAGGATTCAATATCTTCAGGTTTCTGCACAAAGGAAAGTGCTACCATATCCCCCTGTTGAGCAATAAATTCTAAATCTTGAATATCTTTTTCTGTTAAAGCGGGCAGATTTAAACTGGTATCAGGAAGATTAATGCCTTTTTCACTTTTGAGTTTAGCAATTTCAGTAACAGTTGAGGTAATTTCAACCCGAAATTGCTGGGGATGAACGTCTCGAATCACACCTCCTATTTTACCATCATCAAAAAAGATGCGTTCTCCTATTTTTACATCTCGGAAAACTTCAGGTAAAGTACAACCTAAACAAGCAGGTTCGATCAGGTTTCCTGATTTATCTAAAACAGCAGATTTCCCTAAAATATCTCCTTGAATCATCATGAATGAATCCCCTTGAGCTAGGGTAATGGCTTGAGGTTGGGAAGGAAGTTGGCTAACAGTATCTTTAGCAATTAATTTCTTCCCTCGATAGAGAGATAATTTAGTATTAGAGACCACATAAGTTGTTTTGTCGCTTTCACAAATACAAGTGGTTTTATTCACTTCTATGACGTTCAAAAATCGACGACTTCCCCTGCTATCGGTAAACCGAATTTGATCCCCAACTTTTGCTAATTCTAATAGGCTTCCTTGAATGGGAATGATATTGTTTTTATGTTGCAGGGTATGAGGTTGAATTGTAAAATAAATTTTTGCGGGTTTAATGACTTGTCCTAAAGCGTTGCGAGTGGGTTTCCATTTGATTAATTCTGGCCCCGGTTCAATCTGTTCTGTGCGTAATTTTGGCCCTGCTAAATCAAAGGAAATTCGACAGGATTTTCCTAATTGTCGTTCGGCTGCGCGTAAATTTTGGATCATTTTTTCCCAGGCTTGGGGATGATCATGGGCGCAATTAATTCGCATCACATTCATCCCTTGCACCAATAAATTATAAATAATTTTTGGATCATTTGTGGCTTCACTGGGGATTGTTACCATTACCCTTGTATTATGTTGTTTAGGAGTAGGGCCTAATATTGCCACTGCTTTTTCTGCTAAAAGATCACTTCCCACTTCAAAAGTAATGGGAGCTTCCTGTTCTAATTCAGCAGGAATAGACCGTTGTTCTAAACGATATAATGTTCCTAAAACCGCATCTAAAGAAGCCATAACATGGGCTTCCATTCGTCCTAAAGAACTCAATCCTAACCGAATTAATTCACGCTGTAGCTCCCGCAAGTCATGGCGACGAATCGCCAAATAGTGAACTAAATTATAGGCACTTTCTCGACAGTTTGGAGAAGTTTTCTGAAGTAAATCAGCAAGTTCTTCTTCTAAGGATAGGGCTGTTTGTCGCAGTTCAGTCACAGAACGAATAGCCCGTTCAATAGTAATGGTACGAGACAGTTCAGCAGAGGTATATCGCTGTTGGGGTTTCATAAATTTAATCAGAACTTAGTCAAGTTCTGTCGGTAGATCACTGATGGACTTCATTCTGAATTTTAGATGAAGAATTAAACTCGCGCAATCGAATCGTTAAAGAGTCTCAAAAAACTTAAAGATTATTAGGAATACGCAAGAAAAGTTACCAGGGGAATTGAAGTAATGGGTTCCTAAAATGAGAGTTTGGAAAAGATTTAAACTTGATTTAAACAATTCTTAAACTCTCATCAATCTAAAGACTTAAAAGTTCTGTGAGGTGGAATGAGAAGATTCAACAGACTTTATATAAACTCCAGAGGACTGAGAAGCAGCAACACCAAAAAAACCAAATAAAATCAGAAATAAACCCACTACATAACTGAAGCTAATGATGGCGTAAGAGTTAGCAATACTGCTTAAGGATTGTTTAACCATCAAGGCACTCATCAGTAAAGTTTTCATGATTGTAACCTCAATTCTATTGAACGGAATCAGATGTGATAATTAACTCGTGAGGCATCCAGCCACCCACTATCATCAAATTGGGTAATTTTAATGTTGTTGGAATGGGCGACCCTTTTGGATGATATTGTGTTTAATGCGAACTCATTAAAATGAAATTAGCTTGCATAGAAATGGTAACAACTTCCACCTGGACTTTTCCGGTGGTTTTTTGCAGCTATCTACAGAGAGTAAACTATTTTCAGAGGAGTTGCAAATTCATAATACCACAATTGATGTTCCCTGAATAGTCAGTCGGGTGTCAGGGAAAAATCAGGTAGGATGGGCTACGCCCATCACTACACAATATTGAGGATTTAAAATGATCGGTTTTGTCAGTTCTACTCAGCAACTAGAAAGGGTTCAAAAGCGGGTACATTCACCCAAGTTCCGGTTTCATTTGATTCCTGGGTTAAATCCATTAACAGTTGGGAATAAACCCCTTCTTTTAAGGAAGGTTCTAAACTTTTACCCTGTTCAATTCCACTTATCCATCGGTCAATTACTCGCATCAATGGTGCAATGCGACCATCAGGATAAATCCGAGGAAATTCTAACCCTTCAGGAATCGAAATTTCGCTTAAAGGTTGACCCTTTTGACTTCCCCATAAGCGAAATCCGTGTACATAATCTTGTTGATTATCACTGCCTAAAATTAAGGTTCCTTCACTTCCATAAACTTCTACCCAATGTCCTCGTCCTTGATAGGTAACAGAACTCAAACAAATTTGACAAGGTGTACCATCATGAAATTCTAAAATTAGGGTACAAATATCATCCGCATCAACGGTTTTTAATTGTCCTCCCGCTTCAGGATCAGGACGCAAGGAAATTGAAGTATTAAGTTGTCCACAGAGGCGTTTAATTGAACCAAATAACCAGGAAATATAATCAAAACTATGGGAACCAATTGCGCCTAATATCCCGCCTCCTTTGTCTTTTTGTGCATACCAATTCCAAGGTCGATTCTGATCAGCACGGCTGGAAACTAACCAATCAATTTTAATTAATCTTTTTTCACCTACATAGTTTTCAGCTAACAGTTGGGCAAAATGTTGCCAAGCAGGAATAAACCGAAATTCAAAATCAAGACTGGTAATACACCCTTTAGATTCAGCAATTTTATGCAGATATTTGGCTTCTTGAACGGTTAAAGTTGTGGGCTTTTCTAATAATAGATGTTTGCCAGCATTCAGGGCTTTTTTAGCCATTTCAAAATGTAAAAAGGGAGGAGTTGAAATCGCAACCCCTTGAACTTCAGGTAACGCGACAATTTCATCAATACTATTCAGCGCATGGGGAATATTATGGCTAGAAGCGATCGCTTTTGCTTTTTCTAAATCTCGATGATAAACCGCAACTACTTGGGTTTTAGGATGGTCTTGAAAGGCAGGAATATGAACTTTTTTACCGAATCCTGTCCCAATTACGGCAATACCAATTTTTGTGTCTGTTGTCATTGTTTCTCCTGATCAAAATATCCGCAGTTTCAGAGCAGCTTTAAACGCAATCTCTGTCTTGATTAAAATCAAAAACTTTGTGCTTATTTTAACATAAATATGTATAATATGATCAATGGTTGTCTTGATTGAAATAGCTAAAGGATGAAAGATAATGCCGATGGGTTTAGAAGTTCGTGATTTGCCCAATTATTCCCTACCGGAAGTTGCAAAATATTTACAACTTCCCACCGGAACCTTGAGATCTTGGGTCTATGGTCGTTATTATCCCACTCGTCAAGGAAAACACTATTTTACCCCATTAATTGAATTACCTTCTACTTCCAAGAAACAACTGTCTTTTACTAATTTAATTGAGGTTCATGTTTTAAGTGCTATTCGGCGACTTCATCAAGTCCCTTTAGCTAAAGTTCGCGTGGCTTTAGATTATCTTAATCAAGAATTTTCCGCACCGCACCCCTTAGCACAATTAGACTTTCAAACCGATGGCGTTAACTTATTTGTTGAACAGTTTGGAGGGTTATTAAATGTTTCGTTAACAGGTCAATTGGCTTTAAAAGAAGTATTCTACCAATTTTTAAGTAGAATTGAACGAGATCCATCAGGATTACCGATTAAACTATTTCCTTTTACTCGGAATTTTGATAGAAATGCTCCCAAAATTGTTGTGATTGATCCTCGGATTTCCTTTGGTCGTCCTGTCTTAATGGGAACTGGAATTCCCACCATTATTTTAGCAGAACGTTATAAAGCCGGAGAATCTATTGATGAATTAGCAATCGATTATCAATGTGATCATAGCTTAATTGAAGAGGGAATTCGTTGCGAATTGGACTTAGTAGCATGAGTCAAACCGATCAAGTTATATTTTTTATTGATCGCTGTTTAGGTCGAGTTAAAGTTCCAGAAGCTTTAAGAAAAGCAGGAGCAACTGTTGAAATTCATGATGATCATTTTCCTCAGAATATTAGAGATGAAGACTGGTTAATAGATGTTGGAAATCGCCATTGGGTTGTTTTAACTAAAGATGAAAAAATTGGTTATCGCACCTCTCAAATTTTGAGTATTGCTCAAGCTAATGTGAGAGTTTTTGTTTTAGCGTCAACAAATTTGTCAGGAGATGCGATCGCTTTCACTTTTGTCAATTCCTTGCCAAAAATGACAAGATTTGCTATAAATAATCATCCCCTTTTATTGCTAAAGTTTATCAATCTGGGCGAGTAATTTCTTGGAGAAATAATAAAGAACTACTCCTAAGAATAGAGTTATAAATTAACTCAGATCAAAAGCGGTTCGTGATTTTATTTTCTACCCATTCAATTACCTGCTTTCCTAAATAAACCCCATCCAATAAATCAATTTCCCGAATACAAGTCGGACTGGTGACATTTACTTCTGTTAAATAACCTCCAATAATATCAATTCCCACAAAATATAAGCCATCGGCGACTAATTTAGGAGCTAATTGTTGACAAATTTGATATTCTCGATCGGTAATTTTAGTTTTAGCAACTCGTCCCCCAACAGCCATATTTCCTCTAAATTCTTGACCCGTAGGAATGCGATTAATGGCTCCAATGGGTTCACCATTTAACAAAATAATTCGTTTATCTCCATCTTTTGCTTCGGGTAAAAAGGTCTGAATCATTACCGGATATATACCCTGTTGGGTGCTAATTTCAATTAAAGAATTCAGATTGCGATCGCTTCCTTCCAAAAATAAAATTCCCTCTCCCGCTTTTCCTCCTAATGGTTTTAAAACCGCCGCTCCTTGACGTTCAACAAACTCTCGAATTACCTGTTTATCGCGGCTCACAATAGTTGTAGGAATGCAATCTTTGAATTGCAGTGCGTACATTTTTTCATTCGCTGTTCTTAACCCATGAGGCGAATTAATCACTAAGGTTTTTTCTGGGTTAATATAATCTAAAAGATAGGTTGCATAGAGATATGGAATCGTTACAGGAGGATCGGTTCGCATAAACACCGCATCCATATTTTCTAGGGGTTGGAGTGTAGGTTTATCAATAGAAAACCAAGGTTCTTTTACTACCCAACGATTCTGATCTCTAACAATTGGTGTGAGGTGAACCTGGGTTAAAAGTCCCCAAGTTTGACCTTCAATTACATTTAATTGGTGAGCTTGTGTCACCCAAATTTCATGGCCTAAAAGTTGCGCTGCTTCCATTAACGCAACGCTAGTATCATGACTGGGATTTAATTTTTCTATCGGGTCAATGATAAAGGCAAATCTCATCTTTATTCACAGTTAAAGGTTAACAGATTAGGCGAAAATTAGAACAAAGGTTACATTTTTAATCCTGGCATTTTAAACTTACCCTAAATAAATTATAAGTTTTTGATTATGCCAGGATTTAGAATAGAATTAAACCAGTAAGGGATCAAGTTTCCCTTGACGATCTAAGGCATAAATATCATCACAACCCCCAATGTGCTGATTATTAATAAAGATTTGAGGAAGGGAACGACTGTCATTTGACCGTTGTGCCATTTGCTCTCGCGCGGCTTCATCCCCATCAATAACGTATTCGGTGAAGTCTACACCTTTCTTCTTCAGTAATGCTTTAGCTCGAATACAGAAGGGACAGGTACTCCAAGTGTAAATTTCAACATTTGCGGCCATAGAGAGTTCTGCAATTGAGTAGTTTTTCTTAATGTTAATATAAATTAAGGTTCTACAGGATCATCTTGCAAAAAAAACTAGAAACCCGGTGGCTGTCTTTGTCCCATTCTATTCTGAATACCCAGACTGTATCTTCCAAAATTATCCTGATTTAAGTTAAACAAAATGTCAACTTCTTTGCCCATAATTGCACCCCAACCTCGCATTTCTGTTCCTACCTCTAATCCCAACGATTTGACTTATTTAGTGCAACCTGGAATGGGGTTAGATGGTGTTGTTAAAATTCAAGGACTTGATGGTGGTAGTTGTACAGGATCATTGTTAACAACCGGACGTCATATTTTAACCGTTGCTCATTGTGTAACGAATGAATTTGCACAACCTGATTATTTTTCTCCTTCAGACTATACCATTTATTTTGATTTACCATCGGGTCAAGTTGTAATTCCTGTTTCTCAAATTTATATTCATCCTGATTGGACTTCTGATTTTAATTATAACAATGATATTGCCATTTTAGAACTCTCTCAACCTGCACCAGAAGCCGCCAATCGCTATGATATTTATACGGGTTCAGATGAACTGGGGCAAATTATTCAAAAAGTAGGCTATGGGTTTGCTGCTACTGGGAATTCAGGAGAACAGGAGTATTCTGATATTGTTTCGACAAAAAGAATGGGGCAGAATCGTTATGATGCTTTCGGTGAATTATTTAATAGCTCCCCTTATGATTATAATAATCAACCGGGAAAACAATTAGTTTATGATTTTGATAATGGTTTACCCCAAAATGATGCTTTTGGACAAGAATTTGGCATTAATGATTTAGGATTGGGATTATCAGAAGTCAATATTAGTCCAGGGGATTCGGGAGGGCCAGCCTTTATTAATGGCAAAATTGCGGGTTTAACTTCCACAGGTTTTACTTCAGCAACACCGGGTATTGATGTTACAAATACCTTAGATGATAGCTTTGGTGAATATGCTTCCGATACCAGAGTTTCGGTCTATGCAGATTGGATTAATCAAATAATTAATCCTTCTTCCTATAGCGGAAATGATGATATTGTTGGCACAATCAATAATGATTTTCTCTATGGATATCAAGGGGATGACACCCTCAATGGTTTGGGAGGAGATGATCATCTATTTGGGGGAAAAGGAGGTGATGATCTCTATGGAAATGAGGGAAATGATAATCTTTATGGAAATTTAGGGTTTGATACCCTTTGGGGTGGATTAGGAAATGATTTTTTAGCCGGGGGTCAAGATTTTGATTATCTTTATGGAGGAGATGGAAATGATACGTTAACTGGAGATTTAGGGAGCGACTATTTAACCGGAGGAACAGGTTCAGATCTATTTATTCTTTCCTTAGTAGCCTCTAATTCAGATCAATTATTGGCGGATATTATTGAAGATTTTGAACCGGGTATTGATCAAATTGGCTTAACAGAAGGTTTAACAGAAGCAAATTTAACCTTAGAATTCTCAACAAATTCCTATTCCTATTTATCTGAAACGGTGATTCGGGTTACGGGAACAAATAAAATTTTAGGTGTGGTTTCTGAGGTTTCCCCAGAACAACTTAAAGGTCGTTTTATTTCAATTTAACTTTCCCAAGAAACCGGGTTTCTAATATCATCTCTCGGTAAAAATAAAAAGTTTTGTGAAGAAACCCGGTTTCTCCTATCTCAATTATTGTCCGATGTGGTAATAATAGTTGCAACAACTTTTCCTAACATTTAAAAACAGAGCCAATGACTTGACAAAATTTATGTTGTAGGTTATAACCAGAAAAATGTGTTTTTGTATCTATAATTTAAGATTATGGAACCTTT
>CAITND010000036.1 GCA_903893625.1 uncultured Oscillatoriales cyanobacterium | reverse complement strand
CTGGCTTATGCGGTAATTAATGGGATTCAAGCTAGGGCAGAAAGAGGAAACTACAGCACACAACGGATGAAATTTCACTCGGAGCAACAACAAAGTTAACTTTTCGTTACATACTTGTCGATTTTCTCGCCCACCTACTTAACACCCATCCCAAATGTGATGAAAGAGTTACAAATTTAAACGCGATGATCAGGATTCGTGTTGGGTGTCAGGTATTGGGGATGAGACGCCCAAATGTTCGGATGGACAAAAACCCACTTCAGGAAATAGGAAGAAACCGAAAATAAAAGTCTACACTAAGGGATAGAAGCGTTATTGTTCTGCATCAGGTTAATCTTATGTCAGAATTTCCAAAATCCATTGCCCAACACTACCATGAACGCACGAAATATGACCCCGAAACCCTGGCGTTGAAAAGCCAAACCCTGGACTGGGAAAAACAGCCTATTCCGTTTAAAGAGTATAAAATCGGCACAGTCTTTGATCTCAAACCCTACCTGCGGGATACAGACGAAGCTATGTCTAGTGATCCTAAAATCCGACTTTGGCAACGTTTGTCCCATTTTTTGCTGCATAGTTATGGTTTAACCGCAAAACTCCCCACGATGGCCGGAGTTCATTATCTTAGATCGGCACCTTCGGCGGGTGGGTTATATCCGGCGGAAATTTATTTAATTTCTAGGGGAACTGCAATTCTCCCACCGGGATTGTATCATTACCAAACACAAACCCATTCTTTATTACAATTTTGGGAAAATCATGTTTGGCATGATTTACAGGATGCTTGTTTTTGGCATCCTGCGTTAGAAAATACCCATTTAACATTGGTAACAACGGCGGTTTTTTTCCGTTCCTTCTGGCGTTATCAAGATCGGGCTTATCGGCGAATTTGTTTAGATACAGGTCATTTATTAGGCAATATTGAATTAATGGCGGCGATGAATGATTATCGACCCCATTTAATCGGAGGATTTGCCGATGATATCCTGAATCAATTATTATATTTGGATGGTGAATCTGAAGGAGTGATCGCAGTTTTAGCCTTAGCAAACTTACTGGAAATTGACGAAAATTTACCGCTTTACAGAACCGCTTTACCCTCTGCAACTCAAACGGATTACCCCAATATTCCAGAGGGAGAACTGTTAGCTTATTTGCATCAAGCTACCAAATTAGAAACGGATTCTTCTGGAAGTCAAGGTTGGAAACCAATGCAAACAGATGGAATCTTGGAAGATAAATATAATTTTCCGTTTTGTACCAAAATCTCAACGGTGACGAGTTCAATAGATTGGGGTAAAAATTTATCGGGTTTGGAAAAAACGGTGTTAAAACGGCGATCTACAAGGGCTTATAATGGGTCAGAATTAATGTTAAATGAACTTTTAGCCCTTTTAGATTTTACCTATCAACCTCACCATTATATTCATCAAGGGTTAGATGGTTCTCCAGATTATTTTGACCTGAGTTTAATTGAAACATTTATTGCTGTATCTGGAGTCAATGGTTTGGAAGATGGCTGTTATTATTATGCTCCCAAAGCTCAGGAATTAAGGCAAATTCGCTTTAAGAATTTTCGCCGGGAGTTGTACTATTTGTGTCTACAACAAGATTTAGGCCGAGATGCGTCAGTAGTATTATTTCATACGGCGGATTTGAAAAAAGCGATCGCTAATTATGGAGATCGAGTTTACCGTTATTTACATTTAGATGCTGGTCATCTCGGACAACGCTTGAACTTAGCTGCCATTTTTCTTCGCTTAGGAGTGAGTGGAATTGGGGGATTTTTTGACGATCATGTTAACGAAGTTCTGGGTATTCCTACAGATGAAGCCGTGCTTTATATTACAACATTAGGCAGACCAAGATAGGAAGTATCAGATGTTGGGATGAGAACAATTGAAACCCGAAATAATCAAACCTCACACCCGACATCTGACACCCAACAAAATTAAGGTTGTGGGTGAGGGTCAGAAACCGGGTTTCTCAATTGATCTTTCTGTTAATAGCAAAATTTATTGCAGAAACCCGGTTTCTAGGTATTCATTTCAAACCTGAATAATTTCTGCCATTGTTCCCGATTTTTTCCATCCGATTTTTTTCTACTCTAACCTTTTAACTACAATTAGCAAGCATGGATTTACCGATTGTTCGCTCTCAGAGCAATAATCAATATAGTTTCCGAATACAATGAAACGTACTCAAGAAGTTTTAATTGTTAAATAATTGTTAAAATGAAATTGAACTGCAACATTTCTCCTGGGAGTGAGTCATAACTAAAAAAGAATAGTTTATCATTTTGATGAGGTTGATATGGTAAAATTAATCGACAACCTTAATAACAATTTTTTAGTTGGAAGTCAAGAGAATGACGAAATCATCGGACTAGCAGGAAATGACAACCTCTTGGGTCTGCAAGGAGATGATATCTTACTTGGTAATACAGACAATGATGTCCTACATGGTGGACGAGGAAATGATATTTTATTTGGAGGTAAGGGTGATGATAGTTTATTCGGTGATCAAGGCAACGATACCTTATATGGCGGTTTAGGTTCAGATATATTAGTAGGTGGAGGAGGTAAAGATGTATTTGTTTTTCAACCCAACTCAGGTTCATTAGAACTTGTAAAAACCAATCTGATCACGGATTTTACAATAGGCGAAGATTTGATTCAACTTCAGGGGATTTCGGTTCAAAATATTGAGTTCAAAGATAACGGTTCAGGAAGTACAATTATCCAAAACAAAGATACCCTGGAAATTATAGCAATTCTTCAGGGGGTTAATAGCAGTAGTATTGACAAAAGTATTTTATTGTCGGATATTCAAGAACCGGAAGTTACACCAGAACCCGTACCCACCCCGACACCGACACCAACGCCCGTACCCGTACCAACGCCCGTACCAACAACCGCACCCATCCCAGAACCAACAACCGCACCCATCCCAGAACCAACAACCGCACCCACCCTAGAACCAACACCCGCACCCACACCCGCACCCACGCCAGAACCCGACTTTAATCCACCCACTGTAGAAGCTAACAAAGGGTTACAGGTAGCTCATGGCGAAACCAAAACCATCAGCCAAACTGAACTCAAGTTTACTGATGACCAACAAACTGACCCAACCCAGATTGTTTACACTCTCAATAATCCACCCAAGCAGGGAGAACTCAAGTTAGATGGAACCGTATTAGCAAGTAATGGAACCTTTACTCAAGCGGATATTAATCAAGGCAAACTTAGTTATAGCCCAACTCAGTCTGAAGCTGTTTTGATTAGTGGCGATAGTGTCAATAATTATTCTTTGCAGTTTGTCGGTTCCGATATCTTCTGGCTGGAATCGTCTCCAAATATTAACAGCAACCCTTATTTTATCCCTAATCAACAACAGGCAATCTTTCGCTATGATGGCAGTCAAACCACTCAGTTAACAGACTTTCTTTATGGGTATGGCGATTTTGTGTCTAGTGAAAGTAATCCGAATTCCTCAACTCCTGTGTTGTTTAGTTCCCTTACCGTTGGTAATACTGATATTCTGCGGATTGAAGGATCAACAGTAACTTCTATTAGTCCGAATACGACTGATAATCTATTTCAACTATCAGGCTACGGTGAACCACTATCAATCTTAGGTGAAGATGGTAAGGTTACTTACCTGTTTACAGGAAAAGATAGTGGCGGTTATGAACTATTCACTTATGATGGTCAAACCACAACTCAATACACGAATGAGGATTTTAGTTACATCAGTTCTTGTCGTTTTGGAAACCCTGTAAATGGTAAAGAGGTCTTGTTGTTTCAGGCTACGAAAGGAGAGAGTTCCGCAATTTATAAATCTGATGGAACAACAACCACAAAGTTAATCTCAGACCCTAAATTGTCAGGTTTCGATGTGAGCAAGTCTCAAAACGACCAGTTCTTTATTCAAGCCCATAGCTATATTTCTTCAGGAGGTGGCAAGTACCCGATATTCGAGACAAATATCTTCTTCCACGATGGCACAAACACCACTAAACTCAGTAACGAGGGTGGCGGTACAAAAATGTTTGAGATTTCTTCTTCTAATGCTCTTGTCTGGGAAGCATCCGATGGTAGTGGGCTTGAACTGTTCCGCTCCGATGGAAAAACTACAACTAAAATTACCAACAACAACTATACTGGCATCTCGTCATTAGGACAAGTTGGAGGTTTGGAATCAAATCTCTATGCTTTCTCTACTTGGGATGGGATGGGACAACAAGGCAATATTTTGAGTTATAACGCTGAGACGGACGAGATTAAAACACTATCGTCCGAAAGTACCCAAAACATCCCCATCTTTATTACTAATGATCCAAATAATGTTTACTGGCAAGGTAATGATGGTTCAGGTGTGGAACTCTACCGTTTTAATGGTACAAGTACAGAAAAATTGACTAATCAGGACTTTTCTTCGATTAGTGAAGTAAAACAACTCGATAGTCAGAAGTTGATCATTAGTACGGATGACTGGAGTGATTCAAATAATCCAAAGAGTCAAATATTTTTGACTGATGGAAACACAACCAAAGAAATCAGCAAACCCGATATTCAACACCCTTATATTCACAAGGTTGATCCGTTATTAGGTGTTATCTGGACAGAAGAAACAACCGATGCCAATTCTGTGCTCAAACAAGATTTATTCCGCTATGATCCCGTTACAGATGAAACGACTCAGTTGACAACCCAGCAGGATAACTTTCAAAATATCTTTTTCCCTTCTAACCCTGAAGACGGTCTATTCTGGTCGGGAACAGATGGGGAAGCGGATGGAAATATCAGTGATGTAGAAATGTTCCATTATGATCTGTTAACTAAGACAACAACCCAGTTAACAGAACAGAACTTTAATAGTTTGTACGACCTAGACGTTAACCCAGAGACAAAAATCATTTATTTCCAAGGAAGTTTAGGGAATGCAAATAATAACCAGATTTTCCGTTACGATCCTACTGGAGTTTCTGGTGGATCTGTAGATAGTTTCGGGTTTAATGTTTCTAGTTCATTCATCATATTAGGAGGGGCGAAGCTGTGGAACCAAACCGGGTTACAGATATTTCCCTTTACGGTTGTCTAGGGGTCAGAAACCGGGTTTCTCAACTCATCTTTACTGTTAATAACAAAGGTTAAGGCAGAAACCCGGTTTCTTTCTTGTTGATTTGGGGATATGCTACAATTGCTGGCAATACTTCCTGGTTAAAAATTAAAATAAAAATCTAAATGGGAAATTATAATCATGCCTAGTTTAACAGTCAAAGATTTAGAAAATCTACAAGCAGAACATCCTGATTATCAACTAGAATTAGTAGGGGGAGAAATTATTGTTATGAGTCCTTCAGGTTTAGAATCGGAAGAAGTGGCAATCGAAATTGCTGCTCAACTTCGTAACTGGGTACGACCGCGTAAATTAGGCAGAGTTTCGGGTTCTGGTGGAGGTTTTCGCTTACCTAATCCAGACGGAGATATTCGCGCACCTGATGTTTCTTTTATCTTAGCAGAACGTTTACCTCACACTACAGAAGATTACGCAGAATTAGTACCTGATTTAATGTTTGAAGTTAAATCTAAGACCGACAGCCTAGCAAAATTACGTCAGAAGATACACCAATTTCTGGAATTAGGAACTAGGGTTGGGGTATTAGTTGATCCAAGAACTCGCACAATGGAAGTTAATCGCCTGAATGGGGACAGAATTTTGCTCAGAGATGGGGATGTGCTAGAAGTACCGGAATTGCTGACGGGTTGGGAATTACCAGTTGTGGAAGTTTGGGCACCTGAATTTGATTAGAATCTGTGGGTGAGGGTCAGAAACCCGGTTTCTCAATTTATCTTTATTGTTAATAGCAAAGGTTATTGCAGAAACCCGGTTTCTAGGGGTCAGAAACCGGGTTTCTCAATTTATCTTTATTGTTAATAGCAAAGGTGATGGCAGAAACCCGGTTTCTGGGTGTTGATTTCAAACTGCGATCGCTTACAATAATATAGATTGACTAACCTCTAAACTTCTATGTCATGGACACCGGGCTATCAGTTGCGTCAACGTCCCTATATTATTGAAAGAATTCTGGGACAAGGGGGTTTTGGGATCACCTACAAAGCCAAACATTTACAATTAGATCATCAAGTTGTTCTGAAAACTCCCAATGCGGGTCTACAAAATGACCCCGAATATCCTAAATATGTTCAACGGTTTATTCAAGAAGGTAAAACTTTAGCTAAACTTTGCCAAAATTCCCATCCCCATATTGTCCGAGTTAGTGATTTATTTGAAGAAAATGGGCTTCACTGCTTAGTCATGGATTTAATTGTGGGGCAGAGTTTATGGGAATTTGTGCAAACAAAGGGTCGGTTATCGGAAGCAGAAGCCGTTAATATTATTAGTCAAATTGCTGATGCTTTGGTTATGGTTCATAATGCTGGAATTATTCACCGAGACGCTCATCCGGGGAATATTATGTTAAGAAATAATACCTCGGCAGTGTTAATTGATTTTGGACTAGCTACGGAAATTATGCCCAAAGTGATGAGTTCAAAACATCCTTTTAATGGGTACTTTGCCCCCTATGAACAATTCCTAGAAGGCAGTGGGAAACCTACGGTTGATGTTTATTGTTTAGCGGCTTCTTTATATTATGCCATTACCGGACAATTACCGACCCAGGCTTTAACTCGCAAGTTGAAAAATCAAGCCTTAATTCCGCCTAATAAAATTGTTAAAATTAGTGATAAAATTAATGATGCTATTTTAAAAGGCTTGGGGTTAGAACCGGAACAACGTCCTCAAACGATGGCGGAGTTTTTGAGATTATTAGATATTCAACCCCAACCTGTTCAGATTCCTCAGCCCAATATAGAATTAAAGTCAGCTAAAGGTGTTAATTATCGTCAATTAGAACAACTTTTGAAAGCCGGAAACTGG
>CAITND010000035.1 GCA_903893625.1 uncultured Oscillatoriales cyanobacterium | reverse complement strand
TTCTGAAGTGGAAATCTTGGGAAAACCATAAAGTTGTGATTGATTGCAACGAGGCCTACACTTCTAAAACGGTGTCGTGGACGGGTGAAATTATCAATAATTTGGGTGGAGCGAAAATAATTAAATCGAATTCTACCCAATTAAAGATGGACAGAGATCTAAATGGTGCGCGAGGGATTTTCCTTCGTGCATTGGTTGATACGCCTTGGTTGAGAGAGTATCTTAACTTATGTATTTGTTAGCAAACGTTAGCAAAAAAGTATCAGAAGCGATGCTACGCCTACCCTTGCTCGCCGACAGTCAATACTAAACAGGATGATTGGGATCAAGGCCGCTAGAAACATCAGGTTTGTGATTGGGTGCTTGGGATTGTTTTTTCGATCGCTGACGTTGTAAAAATTGTTTCATTGAAAGTTGGCGGTTCGTCATAAACCGATTCCAAGAACCCGGAAAAAACTGATCCATCGTTTCAATTAATGCCCAAACCTCTAAATTAATCATTTGGTAGTAGTGACCGTGAGACTGTTTGAGTTGAGTCAGCCGTTCATTAATCTCCAAATAAGGTAACAATTTAGGGTCATCGGACGGATTAGGTGGAGAATTACTCATGAGGCGAGCATCCTTACCAGAAGTAGGAACACTTAATATAAACAGTCAACCAGATGGTGATGCTCAAACGCTACAATAGTTCAGATTACATGATGTTGATTCCCAATCGGTGCTAATTTTTTAGAGTGAGTGATGATCAGAGTCAAGACACGCTCAGAGCGTGTCTGTCCAAAGCCAACCTCATCGAGGTAGACTATCCCAATTTTAAATGATGACTGTTGAGTGGCAACAGAGGCGTGAGGAACCCAAATGCAAAATGCTGTGGCAAAACACTATCTGTGGGCTGTAGGTGAAGGGATCGAAATTGTGCCTTCGGGAACGCTGATCGCAGATCGCTACCTCATCAAAAGCAGCAGAATTGTGGTTGATACTCGATCCGAACTGCTGCCGGAAATACCAAGCGAGATTTCTGATCAAATTGCCCCCTATCTCAAATTATTTTCCTATCGGTTGCATATTCCGCAGGTGTATGGAATTGTCTCCCCAGCTAAAGGGGCGAAGAATAAAGCCATCATCCTGTTAGAAAAAGGGCCGATTGCGCTGCATGGCGAAACCTTGATGCCCACGTTAACAGCCTTGTGGTCTGATGCCAGTGCGATGCGTCAACTCAATTGGCTCTGGCAAATGGCTCAACTTTGGCAACCCTTTAGCCGTCAAGCTGTCGCTTCGAGTTTGCTTGATGCGGATTTGTTGCGAGTTCAGGGGCCGTTTGTGCGCTTGTTGCAACTCAACTTAGATGGGCACAATATTTCTCTAGCCCAGTTGGGTTATTTTTGGCAGCAGTGGGTTCCAACCGCACACCCTCGAATTCAAAAATTCCTCCGACAACTGACCCATCAAATGACCGCCGGAGAGTTACGCACCTCAACCCAACTGATCCAACAATTGGATCAAGCTCTCTCCATTTGTGGACGAGTTTACAGTCGTCGGATTGAGATTGCAACAGGCAGCGACGCTGGCCCGACTCGTTCCCATAATGAAGATGCTTGTTATCCCAATAACAGTAAACCGATACGAGTTCCCCTAACAGAACCCGCGTTGGCTGTTGTCTGTGATGGCATTGGCGGACAGGAAGGCGGGGAAGTGGCTTCTTCGATGGCAATTGATGTTTTACGTCAGCAGGTGGAACAAATGCCCCTGCATCAAGCCAATTGGGACCCTTTATCTTTAGTCCCCAAATTAAAACGGGCCACTTGCATCGCCAATGATGTGATTTGTCAACGCAATGATGATGAAAATCGTCAAGGTCGGGAACGCATGGGAACAACGTTGGTGATGGCGTTGGCTCATGTTCATGAAATTTATTTAACTCATTTAGGGGATAGTCGCGCCTATTGGATTAGTTCCAGTGGTTGTCATCAAGTGACGGTGGATGATGATGTTGCTTCTCGACAGGTGCGTTTAGGTTGCGCTCTCTATCGAGATGCTTTGCAACAGGGCGCTTCTGGGGCGTTAATTCAAGCGTTAGGGATTACTTCATCGGTAACTCTGCATCCGACGGTACAGCGTTTTCCCCTGGATGAAGATTGTGTATTTTTATTATGTTCTGATGGGTTAAGCGATCGAGATCGGGTTGAACAATATTGGGAAACGGACATTTTACCCGTACTGCATCGAGAAGTGGATTTAGCAACGGTTCGTGATCGTCTGATTGAGATTGCTAATACTCAGAATGGTCATGATAATGTCACGATTGCTTTATTGTATATTGAAGTTACTCCCAAGGAGGATGCAGATGCTCCAAAAGAAGTATCTGTTGCTCCCATAATCCCCTTGAAAGAAGAGTTGGGAGATGATTCTTCAGATACAAATGATGCTGAAGATTCATCAATGGAAACGGAAATTGCTCACGCTCGACCTGCCAAACCAGCCATTAATAAGATTTGGTTTTTATCCTTGGGAATTGCTGTTTTATTGGGAATTTTAGCAGCTTTGCTCTATGGGTTAGGTTTGTTTAACAAAAAGCCGGAAGCACCACCGATAGCCACACCTACCAATAGCCCTTCCGCTTCGCCAACGCCAACGCCAACGCCAATCCCTTCCCCCACCAGTACCTTAAAGTTACAATCCTTAATTCAATTGGGAACCCCTTCGGTCAACTCAACGCCGATTATTCTCCTCAAAGAATTTGGGAAAACCACTCTCAAGGGAACTGTCCCACTGGGAACGGTATTTCAGATTCAGGAAAAACAGTCTACTCCTGAAGCGGGAACCTGGGTTGAAGTCAAAATTTGTTCGACTCCCTCCCCTACTCCCCCAGAGGAACAAGCGGTGAATGGGGAGTCCCCTGAGCCTGATTCAACGGCCTTACCTTCCAACCCGTCAGAACCGGATCTGACAAACGTTCCACCCCTACAAACGGGAGATGTGGGTTGGTTGCGGGAACAGGATGTTACTAGCCGTCTGATTCCTAACTTTACCCCCGTTGGTAAACAAAAAGGACAGTGTACATTATCAGTTATCAGTTATCAGTAATCAGTTATCAGTCAAGAGGCAGTTTACAGTTACTTTTAATCAACAAAATCTTGATTTTATTTCTTTCACTGATAACTGATAACTGATAACTGATAACTGATAACTGATAACTGATTACTGATTACTGATTACTGATTATGGCAACTGAACCCAAATTTATATTAGATTTAGTCACCGCTTTAGGGTCAGCTACAGTGGGGGGGTTTTTAGCAAATCGTTTGCGCCAACCTGTGCTGTTAGGTTACTTATTAAGCGGTTTAATTATTGGGCCGTTTGGTTTAAAGTTAATTAAAGATGTCCCTCAAATTCAGTCTTTAGCACAGGTGGGGGTGGCTTTTTTGCTATTTGCTCTAGGGGTAGAATTTTCCATTGCTGAACTGAAGCGAGTTAAAGATATAGCTATCAAAGGGAGTTTATTACAAATTGGTTTAACAACGGGTGTAATTGCTCTAATTTCCTTAACATTAGGATGGGCAAAAACACCGATAGAAGGAATATTTTTAGGGTTTTTATTATCCTTATCCTCAACAGCAGTTGTTCTAAAAACCTTAACAGAACGGGGAGAAACGAATACAACTCATGGTCAAGTCATGTTAGCAATTTTAATTGCTCAAGATTTGGCATTAGGCTTAATGTTAGCCATTCTTCCGGCGTTAAGTGAATCGGGATCGGCGTTAGGAATAGCCCTATTACAAGCAGGTTTAAAAGGGGTTATTTTTATTGCCTTTGCTATTTTTGCCGGGATTTGGTTAGTGCCTCCGTTAATGAAAACCATTGCAGCAACGGAAAGTTCAGAGTTGTTTTTATTGGCGGTAATTGCTTTCTGTTTGGGCGTAGCATTACTCACGGATGCTTTGGGATTATCAATTGAAATGGGGGCGTTTATTGCCGGGTTAATGATTGCTGAAATTGACTATTCTGATCAAGCGTTAGCGAAAATTTTACCCTTAAGGGATACTTTTGCGAGTCTATTTTTTGTTTCCATTGGAATGTTAATTGAACCTCTGGTTATTTTTAATAATTTTGCTCTAATTATTGCTTTAGTATTAACAGTAATGTTAGGAAAAGCATTAATTGTAGCCCCGATTATTTTAGGGTTTGGCTATTCCTTTAAAACCGCTATTATTGCCAGTTTAGGATTAAATCAAATTGGGGAATTTTCCTTTGTTTTAGCTCAGGAAGGCTTAGATTTAGGAATTTTAGGAGAGAAAAAATATTTATTAATTATTGGAACAACGGCGATTACATTAGTCTTAACTCCGGTATTATTAAAAGCTGCGCCTCGGTTAGCCGATAAAATCGCCACCTTACCCGGAATTGGTAATTATTTAAAGAAATTTCGAGATATCAAAGCGATCGCCCTTCCCGAAACCTTACAAAATCATGTTGTTGTTGCCGGGTATGGACGGGTCGGACAAGTGTTAGTAAATATGTTAAGAAATCAGGGACAAACGGTATTAGTCATTGAAAATAGTGAAGCGGCAATTCAAAAATTAAGATTGCAACAAATTCCTTATATTTTTGGCGATGCAGATTCAGAATTAGTCTTAGAAAAAGTTCATTTAGAACGCGCTTTAGCTTTGGCGATCGCCCTTCCCGATCCCGCTAGTACCCGAATATTATTACAAAGATCATTATCCCTCGCCCCAGATTTAAAAATTGTAGTTCGCGCCCATGAAAATACAGAAGTAGAAATTTTAGCGCAATTAGGGGCGTGGGAAGTCGTACAACCGGAATTTGAAGCAGCGTTAGAAATTGGGGCAAATCTATTAGCTGTATTAGGGAAGAATACCGATGTGATTCAATCAGTTATTCGGTCAATTCGTACCGGACGTTATCGTAGTGTTCTCCCCGAAAAAGTTACGAATTTAGGATTAAGAGCATTACAGGAAGCAACGGAAAATTTAAACACCAATTGGGTCGGAATTCACCCCGATTCTCCGTTAGTGGGATTAACCTTAGCTAAGGCAAATATTCGTCATCTTACCGGGGTGACAATTATGGAAATTGAACGGGAAAACGAAAGGTTAAATTATCCCACGGCGGACACTCAATTTAAGGTAAATGATCGGGTATTAGCAGTAGGTTCAAAGGATGAAATTGATCTATTTAAAACTTTAATGGGTCAAGCATCTTGGTTAAGTCGAGATAAAATTCGTTGGGTTCCGTTGGAAGAAATATCTCCTTTAGTGGGTTTATCGTTAACGCCTGAAGAATTAACGGATAATTCAACCGGAATTATTGCCATTAGAAGACAAGGAAAGCTTTATAAATCGGTGAATAAATCTTTTAAGTTAAAAGAGGGGGATGTTTTATTATTACAAACTTCCTTAGAAGAAGTGGAGAAATTTATGCAGGATCGCTCAGTAAGTTCTGTTTAAATTTTAGGACTTACACAAAAACCCGGTTTCTCAACAGAACATCAAACTTTTCACCCTAAACCTAGAGAAGAAACCGGGTTTTTTACCCCTGGGAGTGCATCAGTTTCAATTTTGTTATAATAAAAGCGATCGCTGATCAATGATACCGTTATGAGTCCTATTCAAACTTTACTCCCGACCGATACCTGGGTAACAGCAACCTGGGAAGAATATCTTACCACATTGGATGATCCCGTCTATTCTAACGCCAGAGGTTACTATTTTAATGGACGCATGAGGTTAGAAATGTCGCCCCTTGGAAACCCCCATTCTCGTGATCACTTTATTATTTGTTTGGCTATTGGTTTATTTGCCAGTCTGCGAGGCATTGATTTAGATGGCCATGATAACTGCACCTACCGTAAAACAGGTTTTAACGAAGCACAACCCGATGCTTCTTTTTATATTGGAGTGAATGCAGAAATCATTCCTTGGGAAACTACAATTATTGATTTAGATCAGTTTCCCGCGCCTGATTTAGTCATCGAAGTTGCCTATTCTTCTTTAGCAGATGATAAGGGCGAAAAACGGTTACTTTATGAATCTTTAGGAGTGCAGGAATATTGGATTATTGATGTTCAAGCGGTTAAAGTAATTGCCTTTAAAATCGAAAATCAAGGGAGTTATAGAATTAAAGAATCTCAAGTTTTACCAGGGTTAGAAATGGCGATATTAGAGGAAGCATTTCGTCGTAGTCGTCAAACAAATCATGGTAAAGTTAGTGGTTGGTTGTTATCGCAATTTCAAGGTTAGTTACTATAGCAATCCTAAATGAATTGTGATAAAAATCTGTAGGGGTTGGGTCTCCCAACCCAGGCGCAAAGAGGGTTGGGAGACCCAACCCCTACGATAAAATATTACAATCTATTTAGGATTGCTATATAACTTTCACTAACCATAGCCAAGAGTCAATTAAAAATCAGAGGACAGTACAACAATGAAAGATACAGATGATATTCATATTGAAGTTATTGATGAAAAATCTCCTTATTTAGAGACTGTAATCAATTTAGGTGATGCAAATAATAAAACATTAGGGTTTTTTCCGAAAGGTGCATTTATTGAACACGCGGTTAAAAGAACTATTATTGTTGCTATTTCGCCCCAAAAAGAATGTATTGGTTATCTTTTATATAAAACCAAAGAAAGACACAACAAGCGAATTAGGCTGATTCATTTATGTATTAGTGAAAATTGGCGTAAAAAAGGAATACCTGAACAATTAGTTAATCATTTAAAAAAAATCACTGATACTGATAAACAATATGAAGGTATTGGTTTAACTTGTCGCAGAGACTTTAATTTAGATCACTTTTGGCAAAAGTTAGGTTTTCTTCCTCGGTTTGATAAAGCTGCGAAAACAGAAGGAAAAGAAAACACCTATTGGTGGTTTGATTACGGACATCCTAATTTACTATCAATACTAAACGAAACCAACAGAGAATCTAAATTATCTGTTGTTATAGATGCACCAATCTTTTTTGAAATAGCGGAAGAACAAGATAATCCAGAAAATAAAGATTCAAAATCTCTTATGTCTGATTGGTTAGAATCTGAATTAGATCTATGTTTGGTAGATGAAATTATGAATCAAATAAATAAGATTACTGATTCCAAGAAAAGACAACAATTAAGAAATTTTAATACAAATTTTAGTAAGGTAATTTATATAAGTTCAAGGCTAGATGAAATTCAAAACAAATTAAAAAAATTTTTAGAAATAAAAAATGCTAATTTAGATCAATCCGATTTTCGTTATTTTCAAAGAATATTGGCTTCTGAAAATTATATTTTTGTTACTAAAAATAAAAATATATTGGAAATTAAAGATGAATTTTATGATCAATTTCAACTACCTGTTGTTGATCCTTTAGAATTAATTCTTCACATCGATGAGATTGCAAGTAAAACAGAGTATCAACCTATTCGTATGGCAGGAATATCAATTACAAAAGTTCCTGTTCAGTGGGGAGAAGTAGATTTGCAAACAATATTTTTATCAAAAGAAAATCAAGAAAAGAAAGCAGAACTCATCCAAAAAATCAAGAAATTTTTGACAAATAAAGATAAGTTTGAATGTTGGAATATTTTAGAGAACTCTAACAAAATTGCTTTATTAGTATATGATAGGCACAAATCCAATGAACTAGAAATACCTATAATTAGAGTTGTAGATGATAATCCTATTGCTGATAGTTTGATTAGTCATTTAATTTATCAGTCTATTTTTGATAGCACTAAAGAAGGGCGAAATTTTACGAGGATTACCGATCCTTACTTATCAGAAAAAACTACTAAAGCCATTCAAAAAAATTCTATTTTTGAACAAGTATCTGGCGGTTTGTTAAGAGCCAATCTATTTATAGCTAATACAGCTTTAGAGTTATCTAAACACTTAAATATAATTGCTCAACAATCTTCTAAAGATTATGATTTCTGTACTAAAATCTCAAAGTTACTATCTAATGACGAAAATCTGAAAGAAACAAAAACCATGTGGGACATAGAAAAAAAGTTTTTTCCAACCAAAATTTTTGATGCTGATATCCCTACATATATTATTCCTATTAGACCTTGGTGGGCGCATCATTTATTTGATCATCAGTTAGCTATACAAACTACAATTGGAGAAAATAAAATTGATCTAGCTCTTAATACAGAAGCTGTGTATTACAAATCTAAAAAACCTGCTTGTAAAAATCTTAAACCCGGAGTTTATGGCCGAATTATATGGTATGTGAGTAAAAATAAAAAAGATAAAGGCTATCAGGATATAAGCACTATTCGTGCTGTATCTCGTCTTGATGAAGTAGTATTAGGAAAACCTCAAGAACTATTTCGTAGATTTCAAAATTTAGGTATATATCAATGGAATGATGTGTTAGATGTAGCTGGCGGAGATCCTGAAAAAGAAATTATGGCAATTAAATTTAGTCATACAGAACTGTTTAAATTACCTATTCCATTAAATGAGGTTCAAGAAGTTTTAGAGAATAAATTTACAATGCAGTCTGCGTACTATGTTCCCAAGGAAAAATTTGCTATACTGTATTGCCGAGGAAATCAATTAAACACTAAAGAATAATGCCCAATAATATATTGCTACTTTCAATAAAGCCAGAATATGCTGATAAAATTTTAGCAGGTAAAAAAACCGTAGAACTGCGCCGAGTTCGTACTCGTCTTGAAGCGGGAGATTTAGTTTTGGTATATGTTACATCTCCTAAGCAAATTTTAGTTGGTTCTTTAGAAGTAGAACAGGTAATTACAAAAAATTTACCTCAAAATAAGAAAGATTTATGGGAACAAGTCAAAGATAAAGCTGGTATTACCTATCAAGATTTTAAACAGTATTATCAAGGTGCCTCATTAGGTGTTGCTATTTTTTTTAAGCATAAAAATATTTTTCATCAACCCATTAAGTTAACCACTCTTAAAAAAAAGTTACCAGCAATTAATCCTCCTCAAAGTTATCGTTATATTACAGATTATGAATTTAAAGTTATTACTAATCTTGCAGAGAAACCTCTATTAAAAACACAAAACTGACCTCAATCAAGTTCAAACTAAATATGAGTAATATTCAAGATAAATTTACTGAATTATTTTTAGAATTTATAGACTCCTATCCTTATTCTGGGGATGGTTTACGACATATAGCAGCATACGACCAACAGCGTCAACAAGGTTGTCGAAATTTTAAAGCGATTATTTCTGCGGCTAATGCGGGAGAAGATGTAACTGATTCTATATTATTACAACTACTTCCCCATACTGATTCTTCTACTAATCAACAAAGAGGAGCATGGATACATATTGCACCTGTGCTTGCTACAGATGTTAGAAATAAATATGACGCTTCAAAATGGACAAAATCAGAAGAATGGCCTGATATTGCTCAAGCAATTCTTAATTTTATTCGTTGTTGTAATGATGACCCAAATAAACTTATTGATGCTTGCAATAATTTCTCTAATTCACCTTACTCTAAAGGATTTCAGTCTGGGATAATTTCACCAATTCTGAATGCACTTCGTCCTGATAATTTTATTGTGATTAATAAGAAATCAAGAATAGTTATTAACTATTTTGCTCAAACTTCTTATACTCAGCAGTTAATTGATTATCCAGATATTAATAACACAGGAATAAAACTTATCAAAAACCTGGCTCCCGAAATGCGTCAGCCTGGTAGACCTGCTTTACGAGATGATGATCTGTTTGATATGTTTTCTCATTGGTTAGTAGCTGTTAAAAAGTATGATTTTACTTCTATTTACACCTCATTATTGAATGAAATTATGACTGATATTAAATCAGATATTGAAGAACAAAACTTACAACCTGAATATACTTTAGATCAATGTTCTAAAGAAACTGGAATTGATGAAACTGAACTTCAGAGATGGGTAAACAATATTAACCGCAAAGGACAAATTATTTTACAAGGGCCACCGGGAACTGGAAAAACCTTTATTGCTAAAAAAATAGCTGAACATTTCACTAGAGGTAAAGATGGTTTTTCAGAAATAATTCAATTTCATCCTTCCTATAGTTATGAAGACTTTATTCAAGGAATACGTCCTCAAACTGAAAACGGACAATTAACTTATGATTTAGTTCCCGGTCGGTTTTTAGAATTTTGTAAAAAAGCCGAATCTTATGATGATATTTGTGTTTTAATTATTGATGAAATTAATCGGGCAAATTTATCGAATGTGTTTGGGGAGTTAATGTATTTATTAGAATATCGAGATCAAGAAATTAATTTAGCGGGTAGTAATGAACCCTTTAAGATTCCTGGAAATGTTGTTATTATTGGAACTATGAACACAGCAGATCGTTCTATTGCGTTAGTTGATCATGCGTTGCGTCGTCGTTTCGCTTTTATTAAAATTGCTCCAAATTATACGATTTTAAAACGTTATCATGAAGACGATGAAATCAACTTTTCGATAGATCAACTCATTCAAGTTCTTCAAGATATCAACAAAATGATTAATGATCCGAATTATGAAATTGGGATATCCTTCTTTATGATAGGGAATATTGAGGATAATCTTCAAGATATTTGGGAAATGGAAATCGAACCCTATTTAGAAGAATATTTTTATAATGCACTGGATAAAATAGAACAATTTCGATGGAATCAGGTTAAAATTAAACTGGGTTTAAATACTGATGAAAATAATTGAACTGACAGAATATAAACCTAAATTCTTTAAACCAGAGGAATTAGAAGAAGCACTCGCAGATATCATTTATCATAATTATTCTAAATATATTGAGATTGAGTATCCATCCCCTAAAACCCAGAAACAATATAAACTCACCGCTAAAAGTTATGTGGGTTTCATTCCCTTAACGCCTGATATTCAGATTTTGCTAAAACCTAAAGTTCCCATTGCTAATTTATTTAGGATGTTGGAATATACCTATAATTTAAAAAGTTTTCAACTCCTAGACGGATCTGTTCATTGTGAAACCATCCCAGAATTTTATAATCGACTAGCTGATATTTTAACACAAAAAATATTAGCTCAAAGTCGCAAAGGATTTTATCGAACTTATCTTAAAAATACTGAACTTTTACCTTATGTTCGGGGAAAAGTTGATTTTCAATATCAGTTTAAACATCCTGGAACAGTTAAACTCAATTGCGAATATAATCAGTATACGGCTGATATTGAAGATAATCAAATCTTGTTATGGACATTATATATTATTGGTCGCAGTGGGTTATGTTCAGAACAGCTATCAACAACCGTTAGAAAAGCGTATCATACCTTACAAGGTTTAGCGACTCAACGACCTTTTAAGGGGGATAATTGTCTTCATCGATCGTATAATAGATTAAATCAAGATTATCAGACTTTACACAGTTTATGTCGATTTTTCTTAGATTATTGTGGGGTAGCGCATCAAGTCGGAAATTATCAGATGTTTCCTTTTTTAGTTAGAACTGATATACTCTATGAAAAATTTGTTTATGCTTGGTTAAAATCCCATCTTCCCGCTAACTTTGAAATTAAAGATCAAGAAAGTGTTAATTTTTGTAAAATTGTAGACTCTAAGATTGATTTAGTTATTTATGATAAAAATACAAAGCAAGTTATCTTTATTCTCGATACTAAATATAAAATTCCTGATTCCAAACCGTCAAATCAAGACATTTATCAAGCGATCGCCTATGCTACTTTTAAAAATAGTCAAAATGCTATTTTAGTTTATCCAAAACCTTTAAATAAACCTCTAAATTGTCTAGTTCCTAATAGTTCAATCCGTTTACAGAGTCTCACCTTTTCTTTAGAAGATGATTTAGAACAATCTGGTCAAAGGTTTCTAAAAGCATTGTTAAGTAGCATATAGCACTATGCGTTAAAATTGGGTACACTCAAAAACCCGGTTTCTCAAAGAAACCGGGTTTTTATCCCTAGAAACTGTACTTCATTCAAATTAAGATTATTTTCCAATACAAAACCGACTAAAAATTCTATCTAAAACCGATTCTGTGACTTCTTCTCCCGTGACTTCTCCTAACGCATGAATCGCACCTCGGAGATCAATTGTCCAGAAATCAAAGGGAAGTTGATCATTAATCGTAGTTTCCACTTCTTCTAAACAAACTTTAGCACGGGTTAACGCAGCAGCTTGACGTTGATTAATCGCAAATTCTAAATTCGCAGCTTGAATATTTCCGCCGTAAACTGAATTTAATATTGCTATTTCTAAATCTGGAATCCCTTGATTTAACCCGGCTGACATAGAAACTATCTCAATATTTTCTATCATTAAACTGTCAATTATGGTTTGTTTTAACTCCTCTAATTGCTCTGACTTAACCCGATCTATTTTATTAATAATAACAATAAAATGACGATGTTTGACCTGTCGATGAATCTCTAAATCTGCTTCCGTTAAACCCACAACAGCATCTAAGGTTAATAACACTAAATCGGCTGATTGAGCGGCTTGATGCGATCGCTCAATTCCAATTTTTTCTACTTGATCATCCGAGTGACGAATTCCCGCCGTATCTAATACTTGAATCGGGATTCCTCCCACAACTAATTGAGATTCTACCACATCCCGCGTGGTTCCTGGTAAGTCTGTAACAATGGCGCGATCGCTCCGACTCCAAGCATTTAATAAACTAGATTTTCCCACATTGGGACGGCCGACAATTGCTACTTTTAACCCGGTTCTTAATAGTTCTCCGGTGTCAGCAGTTGCTAAAAATTGCGATAATTGTTCTAAAACTTGATGAATTTGGGCGATAATTTCTGACTCATTTAACGGGGGTAAATCTTCCTCAAAATCCACTCTAGCTTCAATTTCGGCTAAAATATCTAAACAGGTTGCCCGTAATTCTCGAATGGGATTGCCTAATTTTCCTTGTAATCCTGCTAAGGCTGTTTGTGCCGCCGCCAACGATTGAGATCCGACTAATTCCGCTACACTTTCCGCTTGGGTTAAATCCAAACGTCCATTTAAAAATGCCCGCAGGGTAAATTCTCCCGGTTGTGCTAATCTTGCCCCTAATTCTATACACAATTGCAGCACTTGTTGAACTGCAATTATCCCCCCATGACAGTGAAATTCTACCACATCTTCACGGGTATAGGAACGGGGAGATAACATTAATAATAGCAACACTTCATCAATGGTTTTTTGGGTTTGGGGATGGCGAATATAGCCATATAAAATTCGGTGACTTTCCCAAGTTTGCCGTCCTGGAGAATAAAATAACTGTTGGGCAATGGATTGAGATTCTGTTCCCGACATCCGCACAATTCCCACACTTCCCTGTTGTGGTACAATGGCAGTGGCGATCGCTACAATTGTTCCTCCAGTTCCCAAAAATTCAGCCATTTTTTGCCATTAATAAAATCCACTTTATCTGTAATTTTACCGTAAAAAATATTGGGCAATAGGCAATAGGCAATAGGCAATAGGCAATATCAGGAGTTTACCTCCCCTGCTCCCCCTACTTCCCCTGCTCCCCCTGCTCCCCCTGCTCCTCTTCTCCCCTATTTTCCGCCACAAACCTGTTCAATTAACTGTACAACAGCACTGCGAGTCAGCTTGTCTTGACCATCTGCTAACACATCCAAGGTCGCATGGGCCAAAGCCAGAGGAATCCGACAAAAATCCAATGCTGGGCCAGAGGGTAACGCCTCGGTGTAGGCATCCGCTAAAGCTAAATTGCGTTTAGCATAGATGTGCATTTGTTCCGATGTCCAACCTTCGGGAAAGAAATCCACCCCTCGGCTGCCATCATCCCGATAATTCCGCAGAATATTCACCGCCTGTAACCCCCGACCAAAGCCTATGGCGTGAACTCGGTTCGTTTGAGTACCATCATACCAAGCCCACAAATCCGACAACAACAGCCCCACAGCACCCGCCACACCAAAGGTATATTGATCTAACTCGGCTTCGGTTTCAATCCGCCAATTGCGTTCGGCCCAAAACGCCATACGGTCAGCCATTGCCGCCGTTGCATCCCAAATTCGGGGGCCAATCCGTTCTGGGGCTAATTTGGCCCATTCTCCCACCCGTAAAGTAACTTCTTCTAAAGTTCCGGTGTGGGAAAATTCCGCAAACCATTCATCCGCAATGGTTTCTCGACACACCGCCGCTTGAAAATTTTGGCTCATCCTATGCAGCAATCGGGCTTTTGTCGCGTTATCCAAGTCGGGGTGATCTTCAACTTCATCAATCGCCCGCATACACAAATACGCAGAAGCCACCGCTTCTTGGAGTAAGGGAGGTAAACGACTAATCGGGATATAAAACGTTCGACTCGTATCTTGCAGGACGGACAAGGGATCTTTTGGCCAATTCATTCGTTTAATTCCTCACACCAAGTTAGCGTGTTAATCGCTGTACTTTCGCGCTCGATATTGTACACTGGAATCTGTGTAACACTCCACTAGCAATCTGCAATTCACTGGGCTATCCATCTTGTCAGTCCAGTTTTCATCGGATAAGCTTTAGTGAGGGTAAATCTCCGCCATAACGTGACACTATGCTGCAAGCAGCTACGCAGAATCAAGGTGCTATTGGGACTGAAACCAAGCTCGACGTTGAACTTCGGAAAGTGTTCAAAGTCTTTAATGGAGAAACGGCCGTTCGTGGTGTGGATCTCGATATTTGCCGAGGAGAATTTTTTAGTATTTTAGGGCCATCCGGTTGCGGCAAAACTACAACGCTGCGACTGATTGCCGGGTTTGAAATGCCTTCGGCGGGAGAAGTGTTGATTCGGGGTCAGTCCGTTACCCAAACTCCCCCCTATCTGCGTCCGGTGAATACGGTATTTCAAAGTTATGCTCTGTTTAACCATTTGACGGTTTGGGAAAATATCGCCTTTGGACTGCGACTCAAACGCAAAAGCAAGGCGGAAATTGAAGAAAAAGTCCGGGAAGCGTTAAGTTTAGTCAAAATGGAATCCTTTGTTAATCGTTACCCCTCTCAACTATCTGGGGGTCAACAGCAACGGGTGGCGTTAGCGAGAGCGTTAGTTAATCGTCCCGCCGTATTATTATTAGATGAACCGTTAGGAGCTTTGGATTTAAAACTGCGGAAACAAATGCAGATGGAACTTACCAACCTCCATCGCAATTTGGGTTTAACTTTTATTCTGGTCACCCACGACCAAGAGGAAGCCATGAGTCTGTCTGACCGAATTGCAGTTATGCGCGATGGCAGAATTGAACAAATTGGCAGTCCTAACGAGATTTATGAATATCCTCAGACGCCCTTTGTTGCCGATTTTATTGGGGATACGAATCTATTTCGGGGAACAGTTGAAAGCGCCGATGCTTCCCGTTTGTATATTATCACGGAAACGGGATTAAGTATTGAAATTCAACAGATTGAGATTCCAGGAATTCAACTCCCCCAACAGGATTTAAGAACAGGTGCATCGGCGGTTGTCAGTGTGCGTCCTGAGAAAGTGACCTTGAGTTTTTATCCCGTTGGCGGTGCTGTGAATTGTTTTGAAGGTCGTTTATTAAATGCGATGTATTTGGGAACCCATATTCAATATGTGGTGAAATTATTATCCGGCGAAAATGTGATGGTTCGTCAACCCAAAACTGGGGAGAGTTTACCTGATAGCAATACTCCCGTTTATGTGTGTTGGGGAACAACAGATTGTTTAGCATTACCGGAGCAGAAATAAGTAGGTAGGCGGGATTAAACTCTACCATGTAACAATATGTAAAGAGGGCTGCGATCATCCATTAGAGAGCGTTAGAACGGTTTACAATCGTTTACATAGTGGGGTTTTATAGAGCCTACCTACTTAAAACTGTAGTCAGGCGTGAACGCCTCCTAATTAGCAGAGTTTTCTCTTGGAGAACCAGATCAGTTTTTAGAACGGGTTGTTAAAGGAATTGAGAACTCAACAGAAGATGTTTGGACTTGGTTGCCAGAATGGGAGGAACTTAGGCAAGAGGTTCAAAACTTTAGTTATTGAGTTAGTTTCTCTAATAATAATCTTTAAATATCTTTAGACACAGAACGCCGTTTTCTGATTCCTTTGGTTAAAATTGCTAATAAAAATCCCATTAAAAACGCTAATTCTAACGCCGGATTTTGAGTTGTTAATAGAAAAGACCCGACAATGGAAATAGCAGCTAAAGTATATACAATTTGTTTGGGTTTCATCGTTCTGAACCGTAAAGATCACAAAAACAGACAAAATGAATTATAATAAACCCTGTAGAAAGGCTGAATTAACCTTTTTATAGAAATAGGATACTTCTAAAATTCGATGACTACAAATTCTCGACGTTATCATATTACAACTTTCGGCTGTCAAATGAACAAAGCCGACTCGGAACGCATGGCTGGCGTTTTAGAAGAGATGGGATTTGATTTTACCGAAGATCCCAATGATGCTAATGTGATTCTTTATAATACTTGTACGATTCGAGATAACGCCGAACAAAAGGTTTATTCCTATTTAGGAAGACAGGCAAAACGCAAACAGGAAGAACCGAATTTAACGATTATTGTAGCCGGATGTGTTGCCCAACAGGAAGGACAAACCTTACTGCGTCGGGTTCCTGAAATCGATTTAGTTATGGGGCCACAACACGCTAACCGTTTACAAGACTTATTAGAACAGGTGTTTGATGGCAATCAAATTGTTGCTACAGAAGCCATAGAAATTATCGAAGATATTACTAAACCTCGTCGAGATAGTGATGTTACGGCGTGGGTTAATGTGATTTATGGTTGTAATGAACGTTGTACTTATTGTGTGGTTCCCAATGTGCGCGGTATTGAACAATCTCGCACACCAGAAGCTATTCGGACTGAAATTGAAGAATTAAGCCGTTTGGGATATAAAGAAATAACATTATTAGGGCAAAATATTGATGCCTACGGTCGTGATTTGCCCGGTTCAACTCCTGAAGGTCGGCATCTCTATAACTTCACGGATTTATTATATTTTATTCATGATGTGCCGGGGATTGAACGAATTCGGTTTGCTACAAGTCACCCTCGTTATTTTACCGAAAGATTGATTAGAGCTTGTGCAGAACTTCCTAAGATTTGTGAACATTTTCATATTCCGTTTCAGTCGGGAGATAATCAGCTTTTGAAGGCAATGGCACGGGGTTATACTCATGAAAAATATCGCCGAATTATTAATACAATTCGGGAGTATATGCCCGATGCTTCTATTAGTGCGGATGCCATTGTGGGATTTCCTGGGGAAACCGAGGAACAATTTGAAAATACCTTAAAATTAGTGGATGATATTGGCTTTGATCTGTTAAACACGGCGGCTTATTCTCCTCGTCCTGGGACTCCGGCGGCGTTGTGGGAAAATCAACTGAGTGAGGAGGTGAAAGCTGATCGTTTACAACAATTAAATCGCTTAGTTTCTGTTAAGGCTGCGGAACGTTCACAACGTTATTTTAACAGAATTGAAGAAGTGTTAGTTGAGGGAACAAATTCTAAAGATCTATCTCAAGTTATGGGACGCACAAGGGGAAATCGTTTAACGTTTTTCTCAGGAAATTTAGCGGAATTAAAAGGTCAACAGGTGAAAGTGAAAATAACCCAGGTAAGACCCTTTAGTCTGACTGGAGAACCTGTTGAGTTGTGTATACCTGTATGACCGCTAAAAATGATTTGAGATCGGCGATTTTATCCTTGGGTTTGGGGTTAGTTTTAATGTGAGTTCGATGGGTTGCGATCGCATCTCAGTAGGAGAGTGGGTGAGCGATCGCTCTCTCTTGTAATATAGGGAGAGCGATCGCTATTTTTTAATAGTGCTTGGAATATTATATGAAATCTGTAAATGTTTTTTACACATTCCCCCTGTAGAGACGTTGCATGCAACGTCTCTACAGGGGGGTTAGGGGCAGGGCTGTTTCATGTTTGAAAATTATAGCCTACTTTTGGGCCATAATTCTCAAATATGATAGCTATTTTC
>CAITND010000034.1 GCA_903893625.1 uncultured Oscillatoriales cyanobacterium | reverse complement strand
GGGAAGCCACTACTCTCACTGGTATTGGGGCTGTGTACTCCTCCCTGGGAGAAAAGCAGCAAGCCCTAGAATACTACAACCAAGCCTTACCCCTAAGACGGGCAGTGGGGGATAGAGGGGGGGAAGGCACTACTCTCAACAATATTGGCAATGTGTACAACTCCCTGGGAGAAAAGCAGCAAGCCCTAGACTACTACAACCAAGCCTTAACCCTAAGACGGGCAGTGGGGAATAGAGGGGGGGAAGCTGGTACTCTCAACAATATTGGCAATGTGTACAACTCCCTGGGAGAAAAGCAGCAAGCCCTAGAATACTACAACCAAGCTTTACCCCTATCACGGGCAGTGGGGGATAGAGGCGGGGAAGCCGCGACTCTCAACAATATTGGCTTTATCTACAACTTCCTGGGAGAAAAGCAGAAAGCCCTAGACTACTACAACCAAGCCTTACCCCTAAGACGGGCAGTGGGGGATAGAGGGGGGGAAGCCCTAACTCTCTATGGTTTTGCCTACCTCAAACGCAGTCAAAACAACCTCACCGAAGCCCTGACTGACATAGAAGCCACCATTACCATTATTGAAGACCTCCGCACAAAAATTGGTTCTCAACAACTGCGTCAATCCTACTTTGCCACTGTTCAAGATTATTACCAATTCTACATCGACCTATTAATGCAACTGCATCAACAAAACCCCTCCCAAGGATATGATGCCAAAGCCCTTCACACCAGCGAACGCAGTCGCGCCCGAAGTCTTGTAGAACTCCTCACCGAAGCGGGTGCCAATATCCGCCAAGGTGCTGACCCCAAACTATTAGAACAGGAACAGAATTTACAACGGCAACTCAACACCATAGAAGGTCGCAGACAGGAACTCTTAAGCACTGAATATACCCAACAACAACTCGATGAAATTAAACAACAATCTCAATCTTTACTCAATCAACTCGACGAATTAGAAGCTAAAATTCGCCTTACCAGTCCCCGTTATGCTAACCTCAAATATCCCCAGCCTCTCACCCTACAACAAATCCAAGAAAAAGTCCTTGATGATGATACCCTACTATTAGAATATTCCTTGGGTCAAGAGCGCAGTTATCTCTGGGCTGTGACTAAAAATAGTATTACCAGCTATATTTTACCTAAACAAAGTGAAATAGAAGAAATTGCCAAACCTTGGCGAGAGATTAATGAATCTACTTCCGTAGAAAGCGGACTTCCCCTCAGTGAAATATTACTAAAACCCGTAGCTTCTCAACTGGGAAATAAACGTTTATTAATTGTTGGGGATGGGGTATTACAATATATTCCCTTTGCCGCCTTACCCATTCCATCTCAACCTAATACACCCCTTTTAGTAGAACATGAAATTGTTACCGCTCCATCAACTTCAACCATTGCTATTCAACGGGAACAACTACAAAATCGCCCAACGGTAGCCAAAACTGTCGCGGTATTAGCCGACCCCGTTTTCAGCCTTAATGACTCTCGCGTTACTAGAAATGCACCCCAACAAAACCCGCAAACCCTCAACCAATCAGCCCTGACTCGTGCGGTGCGTAATTTAGGTATTGGGGAAGGGCCGAAAGCTTATGGCCGTCTGGAATATACCCGCACCGAAGCTGAGAAAATTCTAGCATTAGTTCCTGAAAATCAAAGGTTACAAGCCCTAGACTTTCAAGCCTCCCTAGAAGAAGCCAAAAATCCCAATTTATCTGAATATCAAATAGTTCATTTTGCTACTCATGGTTTACTGGATTCTGTTAATCCTGAACTATCGGGAGTAGTGTTATCCCTATTTAATCAACAAGGACAAGCTGAGGATGGATTTTTGCGTCTTCAAGATATTTTTAACTTAAATTTACCTGCGGAATTAGTAGTATTAAGTGCCTGTCAAACGGGACTAGGTGAGAACGTCAAAGGGGAAGGTTTAGTGGGGATGACAAGGGGATTTATGTATGCAGGGGCGCGGCGGGTTGTTGTTAGTTTATGGAGTGTTAATGATGCTTCGACTTCTGAGTTAATGACTCGATTTTATCAGCCGATATTGAAGGAGGGTAAGAATCCCATTATTGCCTTAAGAGAGGCTCAGTTAGAGATGTGGAAATCGGGAAAATGGCAGTCTCCTTATTATTGGGCGGCGTTTACAGTTCAGGGAGATTGGCGGTAGAGTGTTAACCTGCACCCAGTTCCTAGAAACCGGGTTTCTGCATTAGATTGATTGTAGGAAATCAAGATCTGTTGAGAAACCCGGTTTCTGTGAGTCATTTACAGAATACCGTCTTTTTTCGCCATTGAAATCATTAAATCAACGACGCGACAAGAATAACCCCATTCATTGTCATACCAAGCCACAATTTTGAAGAAATTAGAATTCAATTCAATACCTGCTTTCGCATCAAAGGTACTGGAACTGGGGTCAGTAATGAAGTCTGAAGAAACCACTTCATCTTCAGTGTAGCTTAAAATGCCTTTCATCGGGCCTTCGGCTGCCACTTTCATCGCCGCACAAATTTCTTTATAGCTGGTGGCTTTTTCGGTGCGGAAGGTTAAATCAACCACAGAAACATTAGGGGTCGGGACTCGAAACGCCATTCCCGTCAGTCTTCCTTTTAACACAGGTAACACTAACGTTACCGCTTTTGCTGCTCCTGTGGACGATGGAATAATATTTTGTGCCGCGCCGCGTCCTCCCCGCCAATCTTTCTTACTAGGGCCATCAACGGTGGGTTGAGTGGCGGTCATGGCGTGAACTGTGGTCATTAACCCTTCCGCTAACCCAAAGTTATCCTGAATCACTTTCGCAACGGGGGCTAAACAGTTCGTGGTACAACTGGCATTAGAAACAATTAAATCAGAGGTGGGGTCAAAATCTTCGTGGTTCACCCCAACTAAAAGAGTTTTAACCTTATCAGGATCTTTAGTCGGCGCTGAAATAATTACCCGTTTAGCACCCGCTTCAATATGTTTGTGAGCACCCTGGTAGTCACTAAATAACCCCGTAGACTCCACCACATAATCGACCTGATCTGCTTTCCAAGGCAGTTGGGTCGGGTCTTTAATAGCCGTACAGCGAATGAAATGTCCATCTACCAGAATGCCATCTTCCTTGGCTTCTACTGTACCGGGGAAAACGCCATGAGTCGAGTCATATTTGAACAAATAAGCTAAGTTATCAGGAGGAACTAGATCATTAATCCCCACAAATTCCACATCGGGGTTATTAATGGCAGACCGCATGACTAAACGACCAATGCGACCAAAGCCATTAATTCCTATTCTCAAAGCCATATTATTCACTCCTTTTGGCAAAAATTAAACGGACTTGATTGTTCAAGCCACAACTAGGGATAGACTGTAGCACAGGTCTTGATTGTTCAGGTTCTTTCTTCCTGTTATCTTAAGAAAATGAGAATCTCAAGCCGGATTCAATTAACATAAAATTTGAGGTTTTTCCAGAAAGGGAGATTTTGTCTGGAAATCTAAAAAAACTTTTTTGACTTAACGTTAAGAAAGAATAAAAAAGACTAATTTTATCGCTCACAGTGTTAACAAATTGGGAAAAGATCGCTAGGATTCAATTGTAGACAATTTGGCTTCAGCCAAAGGCAAATGTCAACAACCCACCGTTAAATCGGAGTACCGACTATAACGGGGGCTTGTAAAAGCCCTAGTTGACCAGACTCAGGTAGAGATACCTACGTTAGTGGTGAGTGTTTAAGTTCTTACCTACGGATGCGTAGCTAGTCCGTAGCTCTAAAACTCAAAGGTTAAACAGTCATTTGGGAGGCAGTGCTTTTGAGATAGTACCGACCACTAACATTGTCGAAGCTAACTTTACCGGAGCAATCCGAGGGGGAGAAATCCCCAAACCCAATTAAACGCCCTACCGAGGCGGGTCTGTCAAGAACAATATCGGTAGCCTCAATCCTGTAATGCCAGCAGGTATGCCGGGGAGTTTCGCCACTTCTGAGGCACAACGGTTTCCTCCAAACCACAAGAATTCACTATGTTGCATAGACCCCGCCCACCCTTCCCTCTCACCGCCAAGCTGAGTACAGCTATGGCGGGAGTCGACCGGGAGGAAGAAAGATGAACAAACGTAAACGGATTGGCATTCTTACCAGTGGTGGAGACTGCCCCGGTCTTAATGCCGTGATTCGGGCCGTTGTCAATCATGCCACATCTGAATATAACTGGGAAGTCCGAGGAATTCCCTATGCCACTCAGGGGCTAATTGAACGGAAAAGTGTTGTCTTAAATTCCTATGGTTTAGAACGGCACGGAACTGATCCCTTATTAAGTATGGGCGGAACCATATTAGGTTCTATTAATAAAGGCGATACAGAAGGCCGTACAGACGATGTGATTCAGGGATATTATGATTTAGGACTCGATGCTCTGATCGCTATTGGCGGAGATGGTAGCCTAGCTATTTTGCAAAAACTTGCTGAAAAAGGCAATTGGAATTTAGTCGCTGTCCCCAAAACCATTGATAATGATGTCGCCCATACAGAATTATCCGTTGGCTTTAATTCCGCCGTCACCACGATTTTAGATTGTTTAGATCGGTTGAGTTATACCGCCGCCAGTCATGACCGGGTGATGGTGGTAGAAGTCATGGGACGAACAACGGGACATTTAGCCTTACATTCGGGTATTGTGGGGGGTGCGGATGCAATTTTAATCCCAGAAATTCCTTATTCGATTAAAACCCTGTGTAAACGCATTCGAGAATTACGCAATCTTTGGGGACGCAAATTTGCCATTGTTGTTGTCGCGGAAGGGGCAAAAACCGCAGGCGGTGAAAGTCGATATTATAAAGATGCCCTGGGAGAAGTGCGACTGCGGGGTATTGGCGAATATATTGCTACGGAAATAGAAAATAATATTGGAGTGGAAGCACGAGTCACCGTTCTCGGTCATGTTCAACGGGGTGGGGCGCCTTCGGCTTTAGATCGATTAATTGGGACAGCCTTCGGAAAAGTTGCCGTTGATTTAATTGCTGAAGAAAAATATGGGGTGATGGTCGCTTGGCAAAATAATGCCGTCACCACCATTCCCCTCCAGAATGTATTTGCCGATAGTCCCCTACGGATTGATCCGAAAGGATTTTGGGTAGAAACAGCAAGATCACTAGGAATTTATCTGGGTGAAGAACTCGACTGTGAGGATGTCAGTTCAGCGAACCCGACAATCACTGGTTTGAAACCCTCTGAATTAGAAGTTATCACTCAGCTTAAAGGGAATGTTTCATCCGACGTAAGCGATCAGAATAACTCTTGAGGACTTCTAGGGCAAACATGGGCGTTTGCTGAACCGCAAACAAAAATCGAGACTGATCCATTGTTGCTAAAATACAATCGGTTTTAGCAATAGCAGTGGACGCTCGTGTTTTATCGGGTTGAACTAAGGCTCCTTCCCCAAACACATCTCCAGCAATTAGAGTTTCTACGACTTCCCCATTTACCCATAATTCAATTTCACCTTGGAGAATGCCAAACATGATCTCTCCCCGTTGACCCTCTTCAAAAATAATTTGACCGACGGTGTAGGTTTGTTCTGGCTGTTTTTCAAACAGTTTTACGGTTTCGGCGGGCTGTAGCATTGAATTGAAACTCCCATTCGGTGAAAATCAAGATTATTCTTAACTTAAGTAAGAATTAATAATATAGCATTTCTATAAACATCTTTTCCTTGAAATCAACAGCGATCGCTCTTTAATTTAACTGCACTTGATCCCGAATTGCGATCGCACTATAACTAACACCAAATTCTACCACGACGGCATGGAGGATCGGGTTGTTTACGAGTCTCACCTTCTTCCTTTACCTCCTAGTTTAATTCATGATTTTTAACCCAATATCCTCACTCGGTGATTCCCTGTCGAATATGCTAAGATTCAACATTAAGTCATAATCGGAAGAATTTTATGATAGCTGCTAATATAATTTCTCCCAGCTTAACTATTCCGGCATTAGAAAACGGAGATAAGCTCTCTCGTGCTGAATTTGAGCGTCGTTATCAGCCAATGCCTGATGTGAAAAAAGCGGAATTGATTGAAGGAATCGTTTATATGGCATCTCCTGTAAGAGCAAAACGTCACGGTAAACCCCATGCTCGAATTATGGGTTGGTTAGGTACTTATGAAGCTGCTACGCCGGGAGTGGAAGTATTGGATAATACTACAGTGCGTCTTGACCTGGACAATGAACCTCAACCCGATGCACTACTAAGAATTGAAACGGGAGGGCACTCACGCATTAGTGAAGATGATTATGTAGAAGGTGCGCCGGAATTAATTGTAGAAATTGCAGCTTCTACCGCTTCCTACGATTTACACCAAAAATTCAATGTTTATCGTCGCAATGGAGTACAAGAATATCTAGTTTGGCGAGTTTATGACTGTCAATTTGATTGGTTTAGATTAAATGAAGGAGAATATATTCAACTTGAAGCTAATGCAGATGGTGTAATTTGCTCTCAAGTATTCCCTGGATTATGGTTAGATAAAACTGCTTTATTAGCAGGTAATTTAGCTAAAGTATTAGCTGTTTTACAAGCAGGTTTATCAACCGTAGAACATCAAGAATTTGTCAAAAGAATGTCCGCTTAAAGTGAAGTAAAAGCTATGGATTTAGATAGCAAGTATGTAGATTTACTACACCAGAAACCCCAAAGCGATCGCTATTTTTATGATTAACAGCGATCGCTCTTTAATTTAACTGAACTTGATCCCGAATTGCGATCGCACCAAAACTAATATAATTCGTAATTCGTAATTCCGGTTCCCTTTCTACTGTAATTGTAGAACTTGACCAACGACTTCAGATAACTTGTGAGCATCAAAGGGTTTGGTAAGATATTCAGTCGCACCTGCCAGACGGCCTTGAACTTTATCAAAAGCACCATCCCGTGCTGTTAACATAATAATAGGCAAATTCTGGAACTGAGGAATACTGCGAACGGTGCGACAGAGTTCTAAACCATCAATTCCCGGCATTGCCACATCCAGAAGTAAGACCGAAACCTGTTCATGGTAAATCAAGGATAAAGCATCGACTGCATTATCTGCGACAAGGACGCGGTATTCTTTCCCTAAAGCTTGTTGCACGAGTCCTTGCATGACTGTACTATCGTCAACAGCTAAAATAGTGGGTATAGAATCTAGGGGTACAGACATAGCGATTGATATTCCTTAGTCGAGATGCCCTGCTCATTTACAATCAGGCCCATTCAAAATAGGCTTTTTAACTGGATCTGAGTACGACTATCCATTAGTTCTATTATAGAGTAAAAGCATTCCCTCGTTTCAATATCAGCAATCCCTTATGTTTAAGCCAGACGATCATTACAGGGGCTTTGATCAAATTCAATTCTCTATTGTCCAGGAAAAGGGAAGAGTGTTAAATGATGTTAGAATTTTGCTTTAATTTTTGTAAAAAACTAAATCTTTTCAAAATTTTTGTCCAAAATTTACATCAGGTTAAACCAGGAAAATGGCGAGTAGTCAGTAATTTTTCTAGGAAATTAAATCAAAATTGAACAATGGGGAGATGACATCCAGTGAAGCGAAGGACTGAAACCTTTGTTAAGATTAAGGTAAATCAATAAAGTTGTGTGAGATCAGGACGTTTGGACAAACAATGTCATACAGCTAAGGCGAGTCAAACAAATGTTAGGGAACTGTTGAATACCCGTTTTCTGATGACTAGCCACTTTTCTGTATGGTAATTATCAATGAACGCAAGATTTTTAGGTCAAACCATGTTTAGCCCAGAGGGTAATACTCTTTCTCAGGTCATCCACACGGTTTCGGAAATTCCTTTTGATGATTTGACTCACTTAGCGTCTCATCTGGCTCAGACGCCGATTGCTTTGATTACTTTCATCGATACCACTCATCAGTGGTTAAAATCTCAGGTGGGTATAACAGGAAAAATCCACCCTTATTTGAATTTCTGTGAGTCTATTATTGAATTGCACGCTCGACCAAAATCTCCTGATGAGCGGGGAGAACAGGACAATCCATCGCCACGCAAATTGTCTGATTCGATCTTAACACTGCCACCGGAACCGATTATAATTTCTGATACCTGGAACGATAAACGGTTTTCTTCACAACCCCTAATCATGGGGGATAATCCGATTCGATTTTATCTGGGTATTCCCTTAATGACGGCAGATCATTTAATGCTGGGGATGCTCTCCGTCATGGATTATCGCCCCCGTGAGTTGCCGTCTGACACAATCAATGCTTTGCAATCTCTCAATAATCAAATTATTAGCCAAATCAATTTGCATCGTCAACTGATTCACTCGAAAACTAAATTTAGCCAACTGGAACAAGTTATTAATGAACGTAAGCAAGTTTGGGAGCTAGTTCGTCAAGAACGGGACTTTGTTTGCGCTGTTCTGGACACAGTAAGTGCCCTAGTAATTGTTCTCGATCCTGAAGGTAAAATTATTCGGTTTAATCGAAGTTGTGAAGAACTAACCGGATATTTAGCTCAGGAAGTCGAAGGAAAAACCCTGGCTGAATTGGGATTAAACCTATTTGGATCAGAAAATAGTAGCAACTCCTGTTCAGAGCCGATCATGATTGAGTTTGACGAACTTCCGAAACCGATCAAAGCTCAACAGTCTTTACTTCAGACTAACTCCTATTCCTATTCAAACTCTTGGGAAACCGAATGGATCAAGCCTGATGGCGAGCGTCATTGGGTAGCTTGGTCAAATACAGCCCTGTATCAAGCTAATGGCTTGATCAAATATGTGATTGCAACGGGGATTGATATTACAGAACGCAGACAGTCTGAGGAGCGTTTAGGACTCTTAGAACGGGCAATTAAGGCGAGTCCTAGTGGGATTGTGATTAGCGATTTTACTCAAGCCGATTGTCCGATTATCTACTGTAACCCAGCCTTTGAACGATTAACGGGCTATTCTCAGAAGGAAGTTTTGGGCCGGAATTGTCGGTTTCTTCAAGGTGAAGATACTGACAAAACAGAACTGGCTCGCATTCGTCATGCTCTTGTCACACGACAGGATTGTATCGTCACCCTCAAAAATTATCGTAAAGATGGCAGTTACTTCTGGAATGAACTGTCGATTTCTCCTGTGCGTGACCGAGAAGGACGTTTAACCCATTTTATTGGAATTCAAACCGATATCACCCAACGTAAACAGTCAGAAGACGCTTTACGCGAAAGTGAAGCCCGTTATCGACTTCTAGCTGATAATGCCACAGATTTGATTTCCCGACATAGCCCCGATGGCACCTATTTATACGCTTCTCCAGCCAGTCGGCAATTATTAGGATATGAACCGGAAGCCTTGATGGGACAATCACTGTATGAATTAATTCATCCCGATGATTTAGAAGCAGCCAAACAACAATATCTGCTACTACGAAATCGCCCGGAGATTTATACCGTGAGTTACCGGATTCGATGTCGCAATGGGGAATATATTTGGTTTGAAAGTAGCTGTCATGGTTTGCGAAATCAGGATTCAGAAACCCTTGATGAAATTATTGCGGTTTCTCGCAATATTACCGAACGAAAACAAGCTGAAACCTTACTCTTAGAACGTTCACGGCTATCTCAGTTGGAAGCGGAAGTGGGAACAGCCCTCGGACATGGCGGGTCAATTGCGACGATTCTCAGCCGTTGTACAGCAGCAATTTCCCAATATCCCGATGTGGCGGGGGTGGGAATTTGGACATTGAATCTGCAAAACAATCAATTAGATCTGCAAGCGAGCGCCGGGTTAACGGTTCATGAAGGTAATATTACAGAAACCGATGTCTTAAACCGTTCCATTCCCTACCCTTTCGCATCTCTAAAAAATCGTACCTTTGATTTTCCGTTGGTAGTGGAAGGCCGTTTAGTGGGATTAATGGCCATTTGTAGCCAAGAAAGCCTCAATGATGAAGCGCGAGGGGTATTGGGATGGGTGGCGAATGCCTTAGCGGTGGGAATTGATCGGGTGAAGGCGCGGGAAGAATTGCAAAGTCGCCGGGAAGGGTTACTGTTTCGGTTGGCGAGTCAAATTCGGGATTCTTTGGATATTGATACGATTTTAGGGACGGCGGTGCATGAAATTCGAGCTTTGTTACAGGTGGATCAATGTCATTTTCTCTGGTATTTGCATATTCAACCGAATCAACAACCGAGTTTTACCGTTACCCACGAAGCCTTAAATCCTCATTTAGCCAATGGTTTGCAGGATTATCCCCCGGAACAAATTCCTCTGTTAGCTGAGAAAATTCGGATGTCAGCGACGATTCAGGTTGATAATATGCAAACAACGACCATTTTGGATGAGTCTACCCGTCGGTTTTTCCAAGATGCGGGGATTTTTTCGTTGTTGCTATTACCCTTAGAAACTCGCTCTGGTCAACGGGGGGCGGTGGTTTGTAATCATTATCAAGTGTTTCGACCTTGGCGCGAGAGTGAGATGGAGCTTTTACGGGCGGTGGTGGATCAGTTAGCGATCGCCATTGACCAAGCTGAATTATATGCCCAAACCCGGGCGGCGGCGTTGGCGGCTCAAACCCAGGCGTTTCATTTGAGTGAAGCGTTACAGGATTTGAAGCAAAAGGAATCACAGTTAATTCAAAGTGAAAAAATGTCCAGTTTAGGACAAATGGTGGCGGGAGTTGCCCATGAAATTAATAATCCGGTTAATTTTATTTATGGGAATCTCACCTATGCCAAAGAATATACTCAAGATATTTTAGAATTATTGGAATTGTATCAACAAGTTTATCCGAATCCGAATCCAGAAATTCAAGCAAAATCCCAAGAAATTGAATTAGAGTTTTTAGTTGAAGATTTACCTAAAATTCTATCTTCGATGGAAATGGGGGCTGATCGGATTCGTCAAATTGTGGTGTCTTTGCGGAGTTTCTCTCGATTAGATGAAGCGGAAATGAAGCCTGTTAATATTCATGATGGGATTGATAGCACCTTATTAATTTTACAAAATCGGTTAAAACCCAAAGGAGCCTTTCAGGGAATTGAGTTAATTAAGGAATATGGTCAATTACCCAAAGTGGAGTGTTATGCAGGACAGTTAAATCAGGTTTTTATGAATATTCTTAGTAATGCGATTGATGCCTTAGACAATCAACCTGAACCCCGTTTGATTAAAATTACTACGGATGTCATTCCTCCTAATTTAATGGAAAGTAAAGGGAAATTTCCGCCTTTAGATCAAGTCAGAATTATCATTCGAGATAATGGCCCTGGGATTGAAGATAAGGTAAAAACTCGACTTTTTGATCCATTTTTTACCACAAAACCCGTCGGAAAAGGAACCGGGTTAGGGTTATCGATTAGTTATAAAATAGTTGTAGAACAGCATCGAGGAACTATTCTCTGTTATCGAGATCAAGACAATTTTACCGTGTTTGAAATTTGTATTCCTATTTCTCAAAAAGAACATCCACCCGAATCAGTTATCAGTCATCAGTGATTAGTTATCAGTTAAGAGTTAAGAGTTAAAAGTTAGGAACATTAGTTAACAGTTGTTTCCTACACTGATAACTGATAACTGGTAACTGATCACTGATTATAGGGTTTCAAAGGATTCTATTTCTAACACGGGGCCAATCATTGCCACGGTCATAATATCATTTCTAATATGACCTTGAACTGTTACTTTTAACCCTGTTTTTTGCAAATCAGACGGAGGATTATGCAGTTCGTAGGTTTTGTTATCGCTGACTAATGCCCAGGTGCCAAAACCAAATCCTTTGCGTTCAATTGTGCCTGTTACTGTGATAGTCATACGGTTTTTACTTGAGTTTTAATCGCTAAACGAGCTAAACCAAAACATAACAAAGCATTGAAAATTAGGAACAGTTGAGAAACCCAACCTGTTCCTAATCCCCAAACAGTAGAAGACACTATCGCATTAATTCCTAAACAACTCGCGGTTCCTATTGTCATCCCAATTGCAATCCACTTCCATTGCGGATGCCCAAGAAACAATACCACCAAAATTGCCGGAATCAGTACACTGGCAAAAATTGGATTTAACATCGCATTTCCTTGAATTGCACCCCCTAATTCTGGTACAGAACTGCCCATAATTCGCATCGGCCATTGGGGTAAATCAAAGATATAGAAACCTCGCAAAAAGAATAAACCACTACTTCCAGCAATTAATCCTCCTGTTAATGGCAAACCCCATTGAAAAGGAAAATAATTTCTCAGAAACCAAGCTAATAAATAGGAACCTAAAACCATCGCTAATTTAGGTAATAATGCCACCGCGCCACCATCAACCCAAAACCGAGGATTCAGATAGCCATTATCGCGCAACCAACGAAAGAAATCTCGGAAGGTAATTTGTCCTTTTAATGCCATTTGGACGGCGTTTGTGGCATCTAAATGCCCGGCTCCAAAATGATTTAAGGGGTCTTCTGCAACTTTGCGGGCAGATTCTTTGAGAATATTAATAACTTGATTTGGTTCAGTAACTCCACTAGCTTTAATTAATGCAGCTACTCCCGCAACGTGCGGCGCCGCCATACTTGTACCTTGAAAAGCTGCAAAAACCGCCTCACCCGTTGAAGGGTCAATGGTATTTTGTAAGATACCTCCGACTTGATTTTCCCCGGCAATTAATCCTCCTGGGGCGGCAATATCAACCCCGGCACCAAAGTTAGAATAGGGGGTTTTATTTCCCGCCGCATCTAACGCCGCCACACCCAAAACTTTAGGATAACGGGCAGGATATCCGGCACAATTTTCTCCTGAATTTCCAGCCGCCCCAATAATTACAACTCCTTTAGCATAGGCATAATCAATGGCTTCTTGCATTAAATTACTTTCGCCACCACCGCCTAAACTCATATTAATTACATCGGCGTTATTATCGGCTGCAAATTTAATCGCTTCCGCAATATCAGAAATCGTGCCCCCGCCTCCCGCACTTAATACTTTTAAGGGCATAATTTTGGCTTTGTAAGCAATTCCGGTTACGCCATAATTATTATTAGTAGATTGGGCAATAGTTCCGGCGACATGGGTTCCATGTCCGTTATCATCAAAGGCTTCAATTTTATCATTAACAAAATCGTAACCTTCAACAAATTGGGTTTGTTCTAAATCAGGAACCCGACTGACTCCAGTATCAATAACCGCAACGGTAACTCCTTCTCCCTGGGTTTCACTCCAAGCCCCTTCTAAATTAATACTGCGAAAATTCCATTGTTGACCGTATAATGGATCATTGGGAATGGTATTTGCAGTATCATAAATAATCGCAGCTTGGGAATTTTTACCCGGAATTTCATCAGCCCGATATATATAATTGGGTTCAATAAATTCCGTTTGTTTTCCCCAAGATTTTTTCAGAGATTTGAGCAGTTTTTCATCTCCGCGAACCACATAAACGTTATCTGCTTGGGAAAATTCACTATTGAGATAAGGAACAATTTGATATTTTTCGGCTATTGTCCGAACTTGATTGGCAATTTCTTGTTCTCCTAAAGATTCTCTAAAATCGAGTACAATACTGTCATAACTGCCTTGATTAGCAAGACCAGAGAAGTTAGAAATTGCCCAGCCTAAGCTAATTAAAAATAAGCAGAATAGGAAAAATTTTTTCATCATTTTTCAACGGTTGAGGTTGATAATAGGTTAACATCTAAACCGGAGAAACCGGGTTTCTTGGGTCAGAACATACAGTCTTGTTTCTATTCTATCTATCATCCTGAAAATAGTTGATCATAGACAATAAATTTATCTGGAGTTAAAATTACGATGGAACGTGGTTTATTGTGGCTTCCCCTGCTGGCGGTGTTTATTGGTCTAGCTTGGTCGGGTTGGAATGAATACCAAAAACTTGAAGCCTATCAAGTCTGGGCGACAAATTTTGATAAGGCCAAATATGATATTTATGCAGTCTTGGGGTTAAAGGAAACGGACTTAACCTGGGGAAAACCGACTCGCAAAGGGCCAATTAATTTACAAACCTTTTCCCTCAATGATGTGATATCTTTGGGGCTATTAGTGGATAATCAAGCCATTGACCCCAATATTCCCCCGGAGAAAGGAAAAGCGATCGCGTTAGAATTTAGATTCAAAGATACTGCTAAAATTGTCCAAATCCCCTTCACTGAAATTTCTCTCGCTGTCCGATGGTATAAATATCTTCAATCCTTTATGGAGTCAACCTTGTAGAACTTCTGGCTTCCCCCCTTGTGTAAAAAGCGTATACTAGGAAAAATAACGGTTATTTTCCTCAAGATTGAGGGAATAATGGGTTATTTTTACCTTCTGTTTAACTGAACGTATGAATTTAAAACGATTTCCTAAAGTTTTAATTGCCTTAACTTTGGCAATGTCGTTATTTGTATCCGCTTGTGGGGGCAAAACTTCTGCACCTCCCCAAGGGAATCAATCTGTTAGTAACCCCGCCAAACCTGCTGTCACAGCGAAACCTGTTGCTGGGGGAAGTTTTAATAAATTTTTCCCAAAAAGTCAAGATGAGTATAAAGTTGTTTTTGCTCAGGAAAAAACAGGTTTTGCTGAAGCAAAATTGAATGAAGGCGGACAAAATGTGGCAATGCTTTCGATTAATGATCTTGCCAATAATCCTAGCGCGGCTACAAAATATAAAAGCAGTAGCAAAAGTATTGATGGCTTTCCGGCTGTAACTCAAGGCACCAATACCACTGCTATTTTAGTCGCTAACCGCTATCAAGTTAAAGTTCAATCTCGTTTAGCATCCTTTGGTGCTGATGACCGAGAAGAATGGATTGGAAAATTTGACTTGAATGGGTTATCAAGGCTAAAATAATATCGAATTTAACGATATTATCAGCTTTTTTTTAAACAATAGTTTTTTAGGAGAATGATCGTGAGCAAATCGATTACTCAATTAGTTGATGAATTACCGACAGGCGGCGTTACCGTCATGGTTTTACGCGGGTTAGACTTTGTAATTCCCGGTCAATGGAATAATTTAGTTGGGTTTGAAAATACGGTTCGCACGGTTACGGGAGAAAATGATCCGGCCCTGATTCAACAAATTAGTGAACGGGCGTTATGGCTGTATAATGAAAAAAAGGAGGGCTATCAAAAAGCATTGTGGTTATATCAAACTATTGATAGCACTGGAACAGCTTTAGGAGCAGCCGCTTTAGCCAATAAAATTGGGGAAAGTGTTAGCTTTTTGGGATTTTTAAATCAATTAACTCCCAAACCAAATCAAGCCCAAGCGATTGATTTATCTCTGAAATTAGTTACAGAATTAGTCGGATTTTGCTTAATTAATGGAATTCCAGGGGATAGTATTGGAGACTTTTTAGCTGCATTAGGAGATTATAGTGGAGAATCCTTAATGCGGATGACAGCCTTAGTTTGTTTGGATGGTTTAATTCCTTTGGGGCCAGATTTTATTAGTTCGGCGTTATCAACCATTCAAGGATTAACACCTAAAGAATTAGAACAAAATGAAGGCTTTAAACGAATTAAAGATGTGATTCCGGGTCAGAATTCCGCAGAGAAATTAAACTTGATTCAACAGAGTTTTGGTTCCGTCACGGGTTGGATGGATGGTTTTGTTAAACAACATGATTTAACCCCCGAAAAAGTGGTTAAAAATTTGCAAGGGTTTGTCGATATTACCAATGATAAGTTAGATTATGTCGCCGCATTTTTGGACATGACCACTAACTATTATACCCATACGGGAACTCAAACCTTAGCCCGTCGTTTAATCGAACGAGCCTCCGCCGAAATTTAACGCGGGTTGGGTCATAAATTCAGGGGTAGGGTTTTCCCACCCCTGCACAGAAATCAATAATCAGTTAAAATAGCTTAAATATTCCAGTAAATTGTTGTTGAAATTAAAATAAGGAAGTCTCTATGTCTGAAGAAACAAAACCCAAGGCTGAAGCCGCCACCCCTGAAAAAGAGGAAAAAAAAACTGCTGCTGAGAAGAAACCCAAAGCACCCGCCTTAGAAGATAAACCATTCCCAGAGTTTATCCAACAGGACTATATTCCCGCATTACAAAAAGCATTAAATAGTCAAGGGGTTGAGGATTTAGACCTCAAATTTGCTAAAGAAAAATTGCCTTCTGGGTTAGGAGTAAATCAAGATTGTTGGCAAGTTATCGGTAAATGGCAAGCTGGAAAACGGCAGTTTAATGTTTATTTTCCCAATGAAGATATCAGTACCCTGAAATTATTTACCTGTGCTTTAAATGGGATTCAACCTTCTACAATTGAAGCTTTTTTAGGGGATGAACGAAAAATCAACCTTGATTTATTAGTGTTTGGAGTTGTTCGACGGTTGAATGCACAAAAATGGTTAACTCGTAACTAACCCTAATATTTATAGTAGGGAACACCGGAACAGGGAACAGCTTACTTTTCTAGAGGTCTTATGGTAGACAAAATCAAGAAAACTGATCAAGAATGGAAACAACAATTAACCGATGAACAGTTTTCTGTAACTCGCAAAAAAGGCACAGAACGCGCATTTACAGGAAAATACCATAATAATAAAGAAAAGGGTATTTATAAATGCGTTTGTTGTGGAACGGAGTTATTTACTTCTGAGACAAAATTTGAGTCCGGTACTGGATGGCCGAGTTTTTGGCAACCTATCAAAGAAGATAATATTAGTTGCAAAAGTGATGTCAGTTTCTTCATGCGTCGAACTGAAGTTATTTGTGCAGCTTGTGATGCCCATTTAGGTCATGTTTTTGATGATGGCCCTAAACCCACCGGACAACGTTATTGTATGAATTCTGCGGCGTTAAATTTCGAGAAATCTGAAGATTAATTAAAAAACAGAGATAGGGTTTCTCAACTAGAAACCCTGTTTCTTTTCTGGATATAATAAGTTCTCGTATAATCATTAATAATTGGATATTAATTTAAAGAACTACTATAGGATTCGATGGCATAATCTCGAAACCGTTCTAAATCTTTTTGAATGGTTGACTCTACTATCCCCCCCAAAAATAAATTATCCATCAGTTGTCCTAAAATTCCCGGTATCGCATAAGAAATCGTTAATTTAACAATACTACTTCCATGTCGATCATAAAACCGAATTGCCCCCCGATTGGGTAAACCATCTACTGATTCCCATTGAATAATTTGATTAGGAATTTGTTTCAAAATCCGCGATAACCAACTAAATTCAAAATTCCCCGTTGCTAATTTCCACCGAGACAAATCAGGGTTATCATCCAAAATTTTCACGGAATCAATCCATTTCATCCAACGGGGCATTTGTTCCAAATCTGACCACAAATTCCACGACACATCAATGGGAACCGGAACTTCAACTTGGACACTATGTTCTAACCAATCAGCCATAGTATTTAATCGGTGTAATATAGAAACCGGGTTTCTGAAGGATATATGTTAATTTTATCCTAAATCACGATTAGAAACCGGGTTTCTTTAATTTCCTTAAATCATTAAACAACGACAGGAGAGGGTTTAAGATGAGGAAAGCTAGTTTCTAATATGGCTTTAGCCGCTTGTCGTCCCGAAATGGTTGCCCCTTCCATACTATCAATATAATCCTGTTGCGTGTAACTTCCAGCTAAAAAGAAATTAGCAACGGGGGTTTTTTGATTCGGACGATAGGCATCCATTCCCGGTGCTTCTCGATACAAAGATTGAGCTAATTTCACCACACCATACCAAGTCATATTTAATTCTCGTGAACTGGGAAATAAATCTTGAACTTGCTTTAAAACATGATGGGCAATTTCTTCGTTATTTTGTTTAATAAATGGATCTCCGGGTGTTAACACTAACTGCAATAAAGATCCTTGTCCGTCTCGATAATAATCGGCTGGACTGGATAAGGCTAAATCTGAAAAACAGGAGAAATCTGCATCAGCCGTATATAATAAATTATCAATGCCCGCCGCTTCTTTGAGTTGTTGACGTTTTTCAGGATCATTTAATTCTGTCACCCAACCATCAAACCGTAGTTGTACTGTTGCTACGGGAACCGTTTCTAATTTATAAATATTGTCAAATTCCGGCCATTTTCGCCAAGCGGGAGGAATCATTTTCTGTACACCAGGAACATCGCCAGCACATACATAAGCATCTGCACTAATGGTTTCTTCTGTATCCTCTTTTGCTACTATCATTCCGGTGATATAAGTTTTACCGTCGATTTCCTCAAATTGCAGTTCTCGAACTCGACGTCGCGTGTGAATTTTTACCCCCCGTTCTTCTAAATAGTTAACAATGGGTTTATGCAAATATTCGGCTGGAGATCCTTCCAACATTCGCAATACAGACGCCTCTGTTTTAGTGGCAAAAAATAGAAAAATCGTTAACATACACCTAGCGGACATATTCTCAGTATCAATAAATCCTAACGCATAGGCAATCGGGTTCCACATCCGTTTCAAACTACCTTCAGAACCCCCATGACTGCGAAACCAGTCCGCAAAACTCACCCGATCTAATTCTAGGATAGTTTTCATTGCTCCTTCAAAGTCTACCAGCCCCCGCACAATGGGGCTAGTTCCTAATGCAATGGCATTTTGTAATTTATCCAGTATCGAGAGTTGGGAAGTCGTGAAAAACGCTTTCAACCCGTGAAATGGTGCCCCGGTAAAGAAGCGAAAGTCTAAACTTCCGGTTTTTCCCCCGGTATTGACAAAAACGTGGGTATGGTCTTTTAATCGGAGGTTGTCAATAGCCCCCACCTTTCGCATCAGTTCAAATAAGTTATAGTAGCAGCCAAAAAAGACGTGCAACCCCATTTCAATATGGTTGCCATCGGGGTCTATCCAACTGCTAACTTTACCGCCCACAAAGGGACGAGATTCAAAAATTTCAACTTCGTGTCCGGCATCTACGAGGTCTATTGCCGTAGTCATGCCCGCTAAACCTGCTCCTGCGATCGCAACCCGCATTTGTTAGACTGCCCTTTACCTTAAGCGTTTGTTTACAGATTGTAACAAAAACCGGGAACATTCAAAAGTGGGGGTTGTTGACCATTGACTTATGATTGTAACAAATTGTTATCAATAATTGACAATTTAAGAGTGCTAGTTTATAATGTTTGGCATAAACTGGGACTATGGTTGGTTATTCTTTATCGTTCGGTGACTTTTGCGGTGAGTAAGAGTGTTCGTTTTGAACAAGGAGCAAACCGTGATTACTACAGCTATCTTCCCGGCCCGATATGTTCAAGGCAATCATGCGATCAGGTTTCTGGGTGAAGAATTAAGTCGTTTAGGTCGCAAAGCCCTGGTAATAATGGGGCCAGTCATTTTTCCTAAATTGCAACCCATTGTTGAGGAATTCACCCAGGGAAAAATCGAGATTTATCTCGAACGTTTTGGAGGTGAATGTTGCGATCTTGAAATTCAACGAATGGTGAGTTTGGGTAAAACTCAGCAAGTTGATTTAATTGTTGGTATTGGAGGCGGAAAAACCATCGACACGGCGAAAGCCACCGCCTATCAACTCAAACTTCCCGTCGCTATTGTTCCTACCATTGCTTCCACCGATGCCCCCTGTAGTGCCCTATCTGTGATTTATACCCCAGAAGGGGTCTGGGAGCGTTATCTGGTCTTACCGCGCAACCCCGATCTAGTTTTAGTGGATACTAATATTATCGCCCAAGCCCCTGTACGCTTCTTGGTAGCAGGGATGGGAGATGCCCTCGCTACCTGGTTTGAAGCCGAAGATTGTCAGATTAAACGGGCTAAAAATATGACGGGACGGATGGGGCCGATGACTGCCTTTAGTTTGGCTCATTTGTGTTACGAAACCTTGCTCGAATATGGCGTTTATGGGAAAATAGCCTGTGAACAACAGGTGGTGACTCCCGCCTTAGAACGGATTATCGAAGCGAATACGTTACTGAGTGGGCTCGGTTTTGAAAGTGGTGGACTGGCGGCAGCCCATGCGATTCATAATGGGTTTACGGTTTTAGAAGAAACTCAGAAATTCTGGCACGGTGAAAAAGTGGCCTTTGGGGTTCTGGCGATGTTAATTTTAACGGATCGCCCTAGTCCAGTGATTGATCGGGTATTTAGTTTTTGTGAGTCCATCGGACTGCCTACGACTTTAGCGGATATCGGACTAGAGGGAGTCAGTCGTGATCGCTTATGGTTAGCCGCAGAGCGAGCTTGTGGGACGGGTGAAACCATTCATAATGAACCTTGTGAAATCAGCCCAGAAACGGTGCTGGCAGCGATGTTAACTGCTGATGCAGAGGGACGAAGACGGAAACAATTCTAAGCTGATTTTCTCATAATTAAGTGGCGATCGCTTTTTTGGGGAGGTTAAAGAGCGATCGCCAAGTCTATATATAGCGCTAGGGAACAGGGAACAGGGAACAGGGAATTAGTTTCAGGATTTAGAAGTGTCCTAACCTTAATTGGTAGCGCTATAATAGATTACTTAACTTCTGTTACCCGCCAACTCAATTTTAAATTCAGCCAAAAATTCCAAAAAGTCACAATAGCGATCGCAATTACTTTCGCTAAATAGGCATTCATTCCAAACACATTAAATAGGAGATTCACCAGCGACACATTTAAAATCAACCCGGATAAACAAATTATGTTAAACTTCAAAAATCGTTTAACCCGTTTTCTCATGCCTTGTTGATGGCTAGAAATATCTCCAAATGTCCAAAGATCATTCCAGATAAAATTATTAATAATCGCTACTTCGGCTGAGAATATGGCACTGCGGGTTAAAGCGAAACCCAGAACAGTATAAAAGAGATAAAACACTCCCATATCCACAAAAACCCCACTAAACCCCACAACTCCAAACCGCAGAAACCGCATTACAGGCCATCTGGATAAACGTAATTTAACTAAATGTTGTAAATATTCAATATATTGTTTCCAAGTCACTTTACTTTCCCCTTCTAAGCGTTCTTGGAAAACATAACCGACTTCTCCCACCCAACGAATTTGACCCCGACCCAACACTTCAATTAAGATTTTATAGCCAATGGGATCAAGTATTTTTCCAGCAATTGCTTCCCGTCTAACCATAAAATACCCACTCATCGGATCGGATACTCGACCAATAACACCGGGTAAAATAATTAATCCTAAAACCTGCGCCCCTCTCGACAAAAACCGTCGAATTACACTCCAATCACTGACTCCACCGCCTTCAACATGACGACTAGCAACGGCTAAATCTGCACCCTGTTCTATTTCTCCTAAAAGTTGTAATAAACTTTCTGGAGGATGTTGTAAATCGGCATCAATTACCCCTAAAATTTCCCCTCTCGCCACTTGCCAACCCCTAATTACAGCTGTTGATAATCCCCGTTCTTCCTGACGTCGCATCACCCGTAATTGGGGAAATTCAGGCATTAACTCTGCCGCCACCTTCCAAGTTAAATCCGGGCTATCATCATCCACAATAATTAACTCATATTCATTGGGAATTGTTGCTTCTAATAACTCAGTTAACTGTTGAACAATTGCCCTAACATTTTCACTTTCCTTATAGGTAGGAATTACCAAGGATAATCGAATCGCAAACTCACCCAATTCTGTTGGAATAGCAGCTTGTGTAGGAATCTGTAACAGACCTGTTGGTACAGGAAGAAGCGTACTCATTTCAGGAAAATTCATCGGGGGTTTGACCTCATTAAGTATTGATTGAATAGAATTGATCATGACTGAGGTAATCCTCAGATTAGAATTATTCTACCTGCGAACTGTTTCCTGGGTTTCCTTAAACAAAAATTAAATATCATTAAATTTGAGCCGACCCGTTTGGACATAATCAAAAACTCGATTAATTTGGTTGCGTTCAGACTCAGTAATATCTTTATCGGATAAAATAGCAGAGGTTAACCTCAAATACTCAGTATGACTCAATTGACCGGAATTGATAATTCGATCTGTCATTTGAGGAATTGAGATTTTAGAGCGAGTTTGAATTGTCCAGAGCATCTTAATTGTCACCTCTGTGATTTAAGCGTTAACTGAATTTTACGAGAAGATTTGCTAAACTACTGACACACACCCCACGAAATATTAACTCTTCTAAACCCTGATCAAATCGTCCCAGGAGATTGCTTTTTATGCAAATTGAACGAATTCCAGTCCTCTCTGATAATTATATTTTTTTACTGCATGATCCCCATCGGAAGATTGCCGCCGTTGTTGATCCCGCAGAAGCCTATCCTGTTTTACAACATTTACAGACATTAGGAGCCGAATTAGTTGCAATTTTTAACACCCACCATCACAGCGATCACGTTGGCGGAAATACTCAACTCATCCAACACTATCCTAATCTTACTGTCTATGGAGGAGCAGAAGATCGAGGCAGAATTCCCGGTCAAATGATATTTTTAAAAGAGGGCGATCGCGTTCAATTTGGGGATCAAATTGGGACTGTCTTGTTTGTTCCTGGTCATACAAAAGCCCACATTGCCTATTATTTTCCGCCCCAACATTCCGATCAACCTGGAGATTTATTTTGTGGAGATACCCTATTTGCGGGGGGATGTGGTCGTTTATTTGAAGGAACTCCTCAACAAATGGTGACTTCCCTAAATAAATTCCGCAGTCTCCCCGAAACTACTAGAGTCTGGTGCGCCCACGAATACACCCTCAATAACTTAAAATTTGCCTTAACAGTAGATGCTGACAATCGAGACTTACAGGATCGTTTCCAAGATGTCAAGGTTGCTCGCAGTCAAAATCAAGCCACAATTCCCTCAAATATTGGTTTAGAAAAACGCACGAACCCTTTTTTGCGTTGGGATGTTCCCAGTCTTCAGTCTGCGACGAATAGCCAAGATCCCATTCAAACTTTTGCCCGTTTACGCGGTATGAAGGATCAATTTTAACGGTAAATCAGAGTTCCCAATCTTCAATTTGCAAGTTGGGGACTCGACTAAATTCTGTTGTATTGTGAGTGACTAGAATTAAATTTTTAGCTAAAGCGATCGCCGCAATTTGCACATCATAGGGGCCAATTGGTGTTCCTGAATCTGTTAATTGGGCGCGAATTTTTCCTGCTATTTCAGCCGATTTTTCATTCAAAGGCAAAATCGTAAATTGTTGAAAAAAACGGTTTAATATGGCTAAATTGCGCTCTAGTTGACTGCTTCGATATGCACCATAATAAAGTTCAAACTGCACAACAGTACACAAATAAATATCCTCTGGCTGTTGAGAAGCTAATCGATGAGTTACGGCAGGAATATTATTATTCAGGAGTTTAATACAAACATTAGTATCGAGTAAGTAACTCAAAACAAATTCTCCCTAATTTCATATTGTCCTTGATTTTCTCGGACTAAGGGTTCACCTACCCAGCCACCAATTACCTCCTCAAAAAACCCAGGTTGCCAATTTTCGGTTTTTAGGGTTTCACTAGAAGCTTGAAAGATAACAATAGCTTCTAAGTCTCTATCTTTAAATTCTGCTGGCATTTGTACCCGTAATATTCCGTCCTCACCAATACGTCCTTTGAACTGAATACTCTGCATAGCAGCCTCCGAGGTGAATCATGACCCAACTGAGTTTGTATTGTACTACGCAATCACAAGTATCCTAAACAGGGATAAGTTAATCATGGACTTGCGATCGCACCCGAATTTCGTTAATATAGAGTGTTTGGGTTAAAAAAAATATAGGAACTGATCATGGCGAAGCGTATTCAAGTGGTTCTGACGAAGGATGTCAGTAAACTCGGAAAAAATGGGGATCTCGTAGAAGTCGCCCCTGGTTATGCTCGTAACTATTTGCTCCCTCAGAGTATCGCAGTTCGGGCCACCCCTGGTATTCTCAGACAGGTAGAACGGCGTCGGGAAGAAGAACGTCAACGCCAACTGGAACTGAAACAACAAGCTGAAACTCAGAAACAAGCCCTAGAAGCAGTGGGTGTGTTCAAAATTGCCAAACAAGTTGGGGAAGAAAACGCAATTTTTGGTACTGTTACAGAAAAAGAATTAGCAGAATTGATTCAACAAACCATTGGTCAAGAAGTTGATCGCAGAGAAATTACTCTCCCCAGTATCAGCAAATTAGGAACCTATAAAGCCCATATTAAGTTACATACTGAAGTAACGGCTGATGTAGAAGTTGAAGTGGTTTCCCTGTAAATTTTTATTGGACTCAATTTAACCGATTTTAACAGGTTTCCCCCTAAGCCCGAACTTAAGTTCAGGGCTTATTTTTATTGTATGCTTAAAATTCAAGCACGGATTGGACTGTGAGCAATACAAAAATCTACTACGACCTGTCCAATTTTTTCCCATTCTGGCTTCATATCATTGTTAAATTCTCTAGCAATTTTATGGGGTTCCGTTTTCTCAAAAAAATATTTAATAGTATTAGCAAGCGTACTTTCTCCAAATCCTAATGAAATTCGACATTGACAATTACTTTTACTCTTATTACATTTCCAATCAGCTAGACAATCATCATTTATACATTTTAAAATTGTATTGATTGCCAAAACATTACTTTCCCAGAATAATTTATCCTTTGGGTTAGTAGAATTAAAGATTTTATACATTAACGTTCCTTCTTTGATATCTAAAAAATGTTTTATCTGATCTCCACTAATTTCTTGAAGTGTTTTAATTCTTTTCATTGCGTCTTCTCGTTGTTGATTCCCTGAGCAAATTTCCAGTAAAATTGAATTAGGGATTAAATTCTCAATTTCGTGTACATCAAGGATCAAAACTTTTGTCCTGAAAAACTGTGAATTTTGATTTTGATAAATTCGTGCTGCGGTACTCCCTAGCTTTCCTTCAGAAGAAATTCGATCACTATCTAAAATACACAGACAGAAACGCTTTGTTATTTTTTGAATATTATCATACTCAGTATCAATTGTATTACCACCACCACCTCTAGGTTCAAACTCTAACTTGATATTAATATTAGTGTTTTTCCATATTACATAAACTCTAGCTATAGTTTGATAAAAAGAAGTATCATTGCTATTTTCACAAAGAAGTATTGTTTTTTGTATTGACTCCGTATTCTCAAAAAAATTTAAAGGAACTTGAATAACTTCTTTACCGGATAAAGAACTTAATGTTGGTTCTAAAAGATCAGTAATTTCAATGTATCTTGTTACAACAGAAAGATAGGATCTCAACTCAGAAAATTTATTGTAAAGCATATTATAAATAACTCGTGTCGTTTTAGATAAGTCTTGACATTGGGTAATTATTTTTAAAGTTTCCCTATCTGAAATCACCAAATGCTTACCTTCCCGAACCGCATTTGCTAAATTTTCTAAAGCGGGAATAGTTTCTGGATCATTCCAAATATCATTATTATCAAAAACAGATTGATGAATATTAATCAGCATCTATACAAGCTCCATTTCAAAGAAGCCTAATGGCCAATTTTCCAAATATCCCTCAGCATCAAATTGAGAAGTTCTGACTTGTATTTCTCCAGATTCTTCAGAAGGTTCAAACAAAACAATATTAATATCATCAGGAGAGATTTTTTTCTCGGCTACTAAATGTCCCAGTCGATTGACTAATACTTCACTGTGGGTTTCAATCACTAAACGTAAATCAATATCATTGTTTCTCGCTGTGTTAATCGCTGTAACGAAGGCATCTGTTAAAGTTCCCTGTAAGCGAGGATGAAGATGTAACTCAGGTTGTTCAATGGCATAAGTTACTATTCCTGTTACTTCATTAAGAGACTTAGGTATTAATTGAGTTTTAGATTTTGGAAATACACTTAATAACCATAATTGAGTAATAATCGGAAGAACTTGTGAAAAACCAAACCCAGTATCAGCAATATTGAGATATTCATTAAAATTCTTAGATTTGATCAGCAAAGAAATGTTTCCAAGGCTAGTTTGAATTGAAGGTTCAAAACCAAAGTTTTCTAAAGTCCATTCTGAAAAAGTTTGTCTCTGTTTATCAGTTAGATTTCGTAAAAAAATTGCTAGATTTTTTCCTTGATGATCCACTTGATCATCTGCTAAATCTTGGTGTGGATAAGATCGTTCTGCTGTTGCCCGCACTGGCCCAATATAACTCATTTGCTGTGATAAGTTAGTTAAAGTGTCGTCACAATTTTTAAGAATTATAGGAAGAGCATTAGCAATGATTAGATCTCTTAATTTTTTAAAATCTTCAGTCTCAATTGTCCATTGCCTAGTTTCTTGTTTCCAATATTTAGCAAAAAAGTTATTGTTCTGAATATGTTTTAATAAATTTTCTGAACTGTTTAAACCCGCAAAAGACTGAAAAAATGTATATATAATAGTGGGTTCATTGCTTGGAAGAAGATATTTATTTATATGCTCAGTTAAAGCATTAAATAAACCTGTAAATGATTCTGAATTTACAAGAATTAAAAACAAATTGTTTGATTTATTGTATAGATTTTCATCGGTTTCTTCACTAATTATTGGTAATAATGAATGACTATAAATTTTTTGAGCACCATATTTATAGCCAAAATCTAAAATATTCAGGGAATTCACATAAAACCTAGTGACACATTGATTTTCGTCAAACTCTAATTCAATTTGTGAATCTTCAAACTTCAAATCTATTTTGCTAGTTCTAGTTGTCTGTTTTTCTTTATATTCTGTTACCTGAATTGTTAAGTATATATCAATTAAAATAAAGCTGAGATTAATTAATTTAAAATTAAAAGAGAAAGCAATATTATTATCAGAATTCTTCTTGTGAGCATCATGAAAAATTCCAAAATCAACTAAATCACCTGACCACAAAATAGGGCCAGTTGTTCTGGACTCTACACTTTGCTTTAAAAGTGGAAAAACACGGAGAAAGCTACTTTTACCTGAACTATTTTGTCCAAGAAGAACTGTTAAAGGCTTGATTTTTATATCACCAGTATCAGATAAACAGCGTAATCTTTCAACTCTAATAGAATCCATAAATCTTACCTAATCTAACTACTTTTTCAAAACCATTACCAGATGGACTATATAACCATTGTTGAAAATGCTTGATCATTCTATAATAGAGTTTAACACAAAATGGTCTAATCGGCTTATCAATTAACTCATCTGATGAATGAACCTCAATTTTCCAGTATTAGCGATCGCCTTCCCCCTCAAAATATAGAAGCAGAGGAAGCAATTTTAGGCGGTATTCTCCTCGATCCAGAAGCCATTAGTCGGGTAGCAGAATTATTACAACCAGAATCCTTTGCCCTCAAATCCCATCAAATCATTTATCGGGCAACTTTAACCCTACATTTTCAAGGAAAACCTACAGATTTAATGACCGTTACCACTTGGTTAGCGGATCAAAAATTACTCGAACAAGTGGGAGGACAATTAAAATTAACTCAACTCGTAGATCGCACCGTTTCGGCTGTTAATATTGATCAATATGGCTTATTAATTTTAGATAAAAAAATCCGTCGCAGTCTGATTACTGGGGGACATAATATTATTGAATTAGCTTATGATACCAGTCAAGATTTAGAAACCGTTCTCGATAAAGCTGAACAACAAATCTTTAATATTTCTCAAGTTAGACCCCAACAGGATTTAGTATCAATTGGTGAAACTTTAATTGATACATTCCAAGAAATTGAAGACCGCAATGAAGGGATTTCTTTACCCGGTATTCCCTGCGGATTTTATGATTTAGATGCGATGACAGGAGGTTTCCAACGGTCTGATTTAATTATTATTGCGGGTAGGCCATCAATGGGCAAATGTTTAAGTTTTGATAGTAAAATAGTTTTATCTGATGGCAGTATTGTCACCATTGAAGATATTTATAATCGTCAAAATGCTCAAATTTTAACTTTAAAAAATAATTGGAAATTTCAAATTACAGAACCTTCTAAATTTATTGATGATGGAATTAAACCCGTTTTTAGAGTGACAACAAAATTAGGGCGTTTTGTAGAATCAACCTTGACTCATCCGTTTTTAATGATTCAAGGATGGCAACCTTTAGCAGAACTTAAACCTGGAGATAAAATTGCTGTTCCTCGTCAATTAAATTGTTTTGGAACTGAAAAGTTACCAGAATATCAAGTTAAAATATTAGGCTATTTGCTGGGGGATGGAGGATTAACCAATAGCAATGCTGTTTTAACCAATAATAATCCCCAAATTCAACAAGATTTTATTGAATCTGTTCTAAATTTCAATCTTAAAGTTAGAATTGATAACACAAACGGAAGCCGTGCAGATTCTTTAAATGCTGTCAAAGACTTAAAATTGCTTATTGAGAGCAGACAAATTTTTTCTAAAACACTACAAAAAATTGCTCAATCTAAAGGAATATCAAGACTTGCAATTGCTCAAAGACTAGGGGTTACTATATCTGCTGTAGATGCCTGGATGAATGGTAAGTCTGTTCCTAAATTAGAATTTTTTGAACAGTTATGCAATTTATTAAACGTTGATGCTGAGATTCTTGTTCCTGATGGGATAGAAGCGATTCAAAAAAATAGTAAGAATTCATTAGTAGTTTGGTTGGAAAAAATTGGTTTATGGGGAAAAAACTCCCATCAAAAAACGATTCCTGAAATTATCTTTAAATTAGAGCGATCGCAAATTGCCTTATTTCTAAATCGTCTGTTTGCAACGGATGGTTGGGCAACAATATTAGCTAGTAGTCAATGTCAACTCGGTTATGCCAGCGTCAGTGAAGAATTAGCCCGACAAGTTCAACATTTATTATTACGATTTGGTATCATTGCCACCTTGAAAAAGCGTTCTGTCAAATACAAAGAATCAAGACGAACTGCTTGGCAGCTAGATATTACTGATGCTTTATCCATTAAAACCTTTATATCAGAAATTGGGATTTTTAGTAAAGAAGAAACGCTATTAAAAATAGAACAGGTGTTAATGAATAAACGCTATCAAACCAATCGAGATTTAATTCCGATAGAAATTTGGCAAGAAATTACAACGGTTAAAGGCGATGAATCTTGGCAAAGTTTAGCAAAACGGGCAGGGATTCCAGGCTATAGTAATATTCATGTTGGTAAACGACAATTATCACGGGAAAGACTCTGGACTTTAGCCACTGCTTTAGATAATTTACCCTTACAACAGTTAGCAACCAGTGAGATTTATTGGGATGAAATTGTCTCAATTGAATTTATGGGGGAAAAACAAGTTTATGACTTAACAATTCCTGAAACTCATAATTTTGTGGCTAATGATATCTGCGTTCATAATACCAGTTTTGCGGTCGGTTTAGGACATAATATTGCTAAGGGTCAAAAGTTACCTATTGCCATTTTTAGTTTAGAAATGTCAAAAGGACAATTAGTGCAAAGACTGTTATCCAGTGAAGCCAAAATCGAAAGTAACCGCATTCGTTCAGGACGCATTAGTCAATCGGAATGGGAACCCTTAACAATGGCAATTAGTTCCTTAGCAGAATTGCCTATTTTCATTGATGATACCCCGAATATTACCGTTACAGAAATGCGTTCTAAATCTCGAAGATTGCAAACGGAAAATGGAGGTGTATTAGGGTTAATTTTAATAGATTATTTACAGTTAATGGAAGGAGGTAGCGATAATCGAGTACAAGAATTATCGAGAATTACCCGATCATTAAAAGGATTAGCGAGAGAATTAAGTGTACCTGTAATTGCCTTATCCCAGTTAAGTCGTAGCGTTGAATCTCGTACAAATAAACGTCCCATGTTATCAGATTTAAGGGAATCTGGTTGTTTAACAGGTGATAGCTTAATCACATTAGCAGATACTGGATTACAAGTACCCATTAAAGAATTAATAGGTAAATCTGGTTTTCCTGTTTGGGCATTAAATGAAAAAATAATGAAGCTAGAAATAGCAATTGTGAGTAATGCTTTTTCTACAGGTATCAAACCTGTATTTACCTTAACAACTCGACTAGGAAGAAAAATTAGAGCAACAGCTAATCACAAATTCCTAACAATTCAGGGTTGGAAAAGACTGGATGAGTTAAGTCCTAAACAACATATCTGTTTACCAAGACATCTATCTATTTCGGGTAAACAAACCATGACTTATTCTGAGGTGGCATTATTAGGACATTTAATAGGTGATGGTTGTACATTGCCACGTCATGTCATACAGTACACGACTAGGGAGATTGATTTAGCTGAAAATGTTGCATTTCTGGCAAAAGAATTGTTTGGAGATGCCATTGTTCCTAGAATTTCCCCTGAACGTAACTGGTATCAGGTTTACTTACCAGCAACACAACACTTAACTCATAGTGTTAGAAATCCAATAGCCAAATGGCTAGACTCTCTTGGAATTTTTGGTTTAAGATCTCATGAAAAATTTGTGCCTCAAGACTTGTTTTCACAACCGCAAGAGTTAATAGCTTGCTTTTTAAGACACCTTTGGAGTACAGATGGTTCTATTAAGTTGGTTGCGGGGAAAAAACCAAGACCCACTGCTTATTATGCAAGTAGTAGTCAAAGACTAGCGTTTGATGTTCAGACACTTTTATTAAGATTAGGCATTAATGCAAAACTCAAAATGATTCCTCAACCTGGTAAGGGTAGAAATCAGTATCATGTCACGATTACAGGCAAAATTGATCTGGAATTATTTATTCAAAAAGTTGGAGCAGTAGGAGAATACAAACTAGGTTCATTACAAGAAATATCTGAACACTTTGAAAATTGCATTCATAACCCGAATAGAGATGTAATCCCCAAAGAAGTTTGGAAAAAACAAGTTGTACCTGCAATGCAAATTATTGGGATGACAACACGAGAAATACAATCTCGTCTGGGACAATCCTACTGTGGTTCTACACTGTACAAAGCAAATTTAAGTCGAGAAAGAGCATTAAAAGTTGCCAATATTGTTCAATCAAATGAGCTACTTACCCTTGCTAACAGTGATGTATATTGGGATGAAATTGTGGCAATCATACCTGATGGAGAAGAAGAAGTATTTGATTTAACCGTTCCTGGCTTGCATAATTTTGTAGCGAATAATATCATTGTTCACAATTCAATTGAACAAGATGCCGATTTAGTGATGATGATTTATCGAGATGACTATTATAATCCTGATACTCCAGACCGAGGAATTACAGAAATTATTATGGCTAAACATCGTAACGGCCCCACAGGAACGATTAAACTTTTATTTGAACCACAATTTACCAAATTCAAAAATTTAGCCAATCCTCGGTCTAGTTAATTCAACCCCCATTTCCTACCTCTCAACATAAATTGGGAGATTTTTACCCATAACAACTTTAATCCTTAACTTCTATGGTTTGTCCACCCATCAATACAACATTGCTGAAACCCTATTTTTCCGATTTGAGGGATAATGGTTTGAGTATCGTTGACAAATTAAGATGGAATCAATAAGTGGGATTTACCTCATCTTAGGAATTGTGTTTGAAGTGATGGGGACAACCTGTATGAAGTTATCCCAAGGCTTCACCCGCATCTGGCCTTCTATAGGAATATTTGTTTTCTATGGACTTAGTTTTACTTGTTTAACAATAGTCCTCAAAAAAATTGAAGTCAGCCTTGCTTACTCGGTCTGGTCTGGTGTAGGAACAACTCTAATTGCTATGATTGGAATCGTTTTTTTTCGGGAGTCAATTACTCCGATTAAATTCATATCAATTGCATTGATTATCATCGGTGTAATCGGCTTAAATTCAGGAAAATAAATCAAAAACCGGGTTTCTTTACAAAAACCTGGGTTTGGAGTCCAGAGATAGTGTTTAGAAATCCGGTTTATAAGGTAACTTCTGAGGCTAAAAGGCTCACTTCACCTCTAATAGTTCCACATCAAAAATTAACGTTGCATTCGGAGGAATTACATCGCCTGCACCGCGAGCGCCATAACCTAAATCCGGCGGGATAATTAACTTGCGACGTCCGCCTACTTTCATGCTCATCACGCCTTCATCCCAACCTTTAATCACTTGACCGACACCAATTTTAAATTGAAACGGTTGTCCGCGATCGCGGGAACTATCAAACTTTTTACCATCCGTTAAAGTTCCAGTATAATGAACTGTAACCGTTTGACCTTTGCTGGGGGATTCACCGCTACCAACTTTTAAATCCTCATACTGTAAACCCGAATTAGTTGTAATTACTTTTTCTTCTGAATTTGTCATGTTTTGAGCAATAATAGTGGGAGCATTTGACGCAATACCTTGTGCAAACAAAGGATTGCTAGATGGTTTAACCGTTGAGGTGGGGGAAACAGCTTGTTGTACTGAAATGGGGGTGTTTTGATTCACCGCTTTCGCCTGTTGTATTGAGGTTGTAATTTGAGCCACAACTAACACAACCATGCAAACAATAATCACCCCTAAGCTAATTAGAATTTCTCGCAAAATTCATCCTCCTGCGTATACTCATGTACCTTTAGGATTGTTTTCTCTGGGAAAACCCAATCTTTAAGTTTGACATTATTTGGCAACTTTTTAACGCCAAAGACGGTTTTCTAAGTCTCTCATCTGACGTTCGAGGCGGTCGAGGCGTCCGCGTAACTCATCAAGTTCCGACTGACGGGGAACACCCACATCCTGCATTAAATTACGGAATTGGCGCTGCATCAGTTCTTCTAAACTGGTATGATCTAACCTTAGACCCTGCATCATGTCATCTACAAACCGTTTAGCTTGGTCTGTATTCATCGTCCCGTCTTTAACCCACTGATCCGTTGCTTCCTGCAATTTTTCTGCCACTAACGATGTTGTTCCGATCCCAATCATCAGCAGTTGTCGGAGTAAGTTATTTTGATTATCCATTGTTTCTGACCTTATTAGGCTGCTAAAGTGCAAATATAAAGCTAGGCTTTATTTTTAGACTGGCTCACATTTTCTATTTTGTGATATTTTCTCTAAATTCGCAGATTCCATTTTTGAAGTTTGAATCTTTCCGATGTCCCATTGTCCCCGTTGTCACCAACCCGTTGACTCTCAAGCGGTTAGCTGTCCCCATTGTCAATATCAGCTTAAGGCGTTTGGACATCCGGGTATTCCCCTCTATCGTTCTAAGGGGAAGGAATATCTCTGTGAAACTTGTCTCTATCACGAGGATGATACTTGCAACTTTCCCCAACGTCCTTTTGCTCAGGAATGTACCCTCTATCAAAATCGTTCTGAACCGTTAATTTCTGATCCGATTAAACCTCAGCAAACTCTATCTGTTGCGCTCAGATTTTGGCTTCAGCAGAATATTGTTTGGACTGTTATTTTAGGGTTATTAATTATTAGTTTTATTATAACTCTTTTATAACCCTTTTTTGATTAACTTAAAAACTTCGTTGTTGGGCTTCAGTCCTATATTGTTGAGCTTTAGCTCAATAACAATTAATATTTAGAAACAGGGTTTCTTGGATGTGCGATCGCATTATTAATTAAAATAATCAGGATTTGTACTCAAATCAGCAGGTAATTCTACAACACTTCCAATAACATCCAATTCCATCGCCAAATCATAACAACTTTTTTCAGGGATAAACTTCCGAATGTAACTTTCCAATGCTTCTATAATTAGTTCATTTTCTGATTTATCCTGTAATTCGGCTAAAGTTTTTAGTTGTTCACTTAAAGTTTCACTAACAGGAATTGTAATTGAATTGGTTGGCATTGATTTTAAGCTCCTAATTTTTTATTACTCTAAATTTTTGCCTCTAGGTTGGGAATTTCATCCCCAAATTCATAAGCTGTTTCTAACCAGAGGTGTTTTGCATCTTGCAAATTTGCCATAACTTCTTCCAGGGTTTCCCCTTGAGTCATACACCCTGGTAAATCTTTAATTTCAGCAACATAACCCCCGTCAGGTTCAGGATATAGTGTAATCGGATAAGGTAAATTTAAGTAATACTCTAAGGGTTTACTTTGTGTTTTTATGTTCTGCATACCAAATCTCCAAATCTAATAAACGTATAATCTGTTTGATATAGGTTCTTTTTACCATTTTACCACCTGTTTTAGGAACAACCAGATTTTGACCTTGATCATTACGGAAAATATGATGACTACCCGTTGAACGAATTTCTCGAAAACCGAATGCTTCTAATAAAGTGTTGACTTCTAAAAATTTAATTTCAGGAGGTTCAGAAAGAAATCGTTCAATTAGCTTAAGAAGCTTCGTCATAGATTTTACATACTTATGCGGAAAACTGTCGCTCCGCGAGTTGTCAGAGTCGTCAAATTGTTCTATCATGTTTTTAACAATGAAATATGAACTTGAGTCACAGAAGACGGAAATCTCCTGTGACTTGTCTTTTTACATTAGCACAAAGATGTCAAAATGCGCAACACTAAAACACCGAATTTTTTTGCACAGTTTTCAACAGGTTGTCAACAGGTTTTATACAATGACAAGTTTATTTTTTGGTTAGGGTAGACATATTTGTTTTGCACATAAAAACTATTGTTTTTTATGTAAATTGAGGAAAACAACGGAAAACGCCCAGCACAAAAAACGACACTCTAGCGCAATAGTGAACAGTGAACAAAGAGTGTCGGTTTTTGGTGCTGAAAAGGCGTAACTTCGTTCAAATTCTCCTTAGTCATAAAAAAGGGTTTATATTGCGTTAGAAAATTAGCAATCATAAAATTGATCCACTCCTCGTCACAGACCTTAACAACCTTGACGTCCCTCTCTGCGGTAGGCTAGATCAAGTGACTTTATTTGCTTGTATTATTGCTTGAGTATGTTTGTATCTGCCCCGACTCGTACCGTCCGCATTGCATCGCGCAAAAGCCAACTCGCCCTAGTCCAAACCCATTGGGTACAGGGAGAACTTCGGAAACGCTTCCCTGATATCACCTTTGAAGTGCAAACCATGTCCACCCAAGGCGATAACATCCTGGATGTCGCCCTGGCTAAAATTGGCGATAAGGGACTATTTACCAAAGAATTAGAACTAGGGATGCTTGACCGCAGCAGCGATATTGCAGTTCACTCCCTCAAAGACTTACCGACTCGACTTCCACTAGGATTAATGTTAGGCTGTGTCTCGGAACGCGAAGATCCCGCAGATGCCTTAGTCGTAAATGAAAATTACAAAGATCAACAACTGGAAACCCTGCCGCCGGGTGCTGTTATTGGTACTTCTTCCCTGCGACGCCTGGCTCAACTCAGATATCATTATCCCCATTTAAAATTCAAAGATATCCGAGGCAACCTGAGCACTCGTCTGCAAAAATTGGATAATGGAGAATATGATGCAATTATTCTGGCTGTTGCGGGATTAACTCGTTTGGGAATGAGCGATCGCATTCATCAAGTCATCGCTCCAGAAATTTCTCTCCACGCCGTCGGACAAGGGGCGTTAGGGATAGAATGTCGAGAGGGAGATAGCGATATTCTGGAAATTATTAAGGTTCTTGAACACACTCCCACCGCCCAAAGATGTTATGCTGAACGGGCATTTTTACGCGAATTAGAAGGGGGTTGTCAAGTTCCTATTGGCGTGAATACCGCTATTGATGGCGACCAACTCACCTTAACGGGAATAGTGGCGAGTCTGGATGGGAAACGGTTAATTAAAGATACCGTCACCGGAAATACCACTGATGCTGAAGATTTGGGTATTCAACTCGCCCATAAACTCAAAGACCAAGGCGCCCAAGAAATATTAAACGAGATTTTTGCTGCAATTCAGCGTAGTTAGTTGACACACAGGTTAGGTGTTGATCAGCACTGACATTTGTTGTCAAATTCAGTAGAATTGAGCCGTGAAATCAATTTGCGGCTCAAAGCAGAAATCTGTTAAAACAGGTTAAATTAATAGCTAAATCCTGAGTGGAGGCGCTAAATTTTCCGTCTCAGCCGGAAATTGATTTCAACGCTGTTTACCCTAAACTAAAACCATGCCTGAATATCCTGAAGCCTTTAAAACTGCGTTAAAATTTACCTTAAAATGGGAAGCTGGTGTTGGCGACCCAAGAGATTTAGCAGGTACAGTGAATTATGGTATTTCTCAACCAACCTATGATACCTATTTACTTCGGAAAAAATTAGCTTCTAAGTCGGTCTTACAAATTACGCAACCCGAAGTAGAAGAGGTTTATTATGAACAATTTTGGAAACCTTGTTTAGCAGATTCAATGGTGTTACCGTTAGCAGTAGCCCATTTTGATACGGCTGTTAATTTTAGTGTCAAAGGAAGTTTGCAATTTTTACAAGAAGCCATTGGCGGGTTAACTGTTGATGGAAATTTCGGCCCCAAATCAAAAGCTGCCTTAGAAAAAGCTAATAATTTACAAACCGCCCAAGGTTATTGTCAAAATCGAATTGATTATCGTTATCAACGGGTAAAAGCTGATCCTAGCCAAGATATTTTCTTAGATGGATGGTTGCGACGAGATCAAGATTTAATGCGGTATGTGAATGAATTAGGAGGCGTAACAACACCGCAACCAACACCGCAACCGACATCAAAACCAACACCGCAACCTGTCAGCCAAACGGAAATATTGAGTAAAATAGAACAGGCTATCCGGTTATTACAAGAAGCCGTTGATTTGTTCAAAAAACAGTAGTTAGATTTTCCTACGACTGTTTTATTTTCAATGATAAAAATAAAAAAAATGTGATCGCCTCTGGGAGTAAAATCTTTAACGATCACATTTTTTTAATTTATTTCTCCTATTTTTTATCAAAGTTATGAACAAACCTTTAAAATTATTATTAGTATCTACTCCCGTTGGGCCGTTGGGATCTGGGTTGGGAGGAGGTGTAGAATTAACAGTATTAAATATTGCAACTATTTTGCGAAAACGAGGCTATGAAATTACAATTGTTGCCCCTGAAACCTCTCAATTAGAATCTTTTTCAGTAGTAGAAATTCCAGGGGAATTACAAATATTAGCCCAAACCAAAAATCGTCATGATCCTGTAATTTTACCAGATAATTCTGTATTGACAAATCTATGGAATTATGCTAGAGAAGTTGCTGATCAGTATGATATTATTGTCAACTTTGCTTATGATTGGTTGCCTTTATTTTTAACACCTTTTTTTAAAGGTAAATTAATCCATTTAGTCAGCATGGCTTCTTTAACGGATGTGATGGATCGGGCGGTTCAAGAAGCAATCAAACACTGTCCGGGTTCTATTGCTTTTCATACCCATAGTCAAGCGGAAACCTTTGGTTTAAAAGCAGGTTATTTTTGTTTAAGTAATGCGATTGAATTATCAGAATATCATTTCTGTAAAGAACCTAAAAATCAATTAGCTTGGGTGGGCAGAATTTCTCCAGAAAAAGGTTTAGAAGATGCTGTTATTGCTTCAGCTAGAACCGGAATTCCATTATTGATTATGGGTAAAATTCAAGATGAAAACTACTGGCAAAAAATTATTCAAAATAATTCCCAAGCCCCCATTGAATACTTAGGCTTTTTATCAACAGAAAAACTTCAAGCAAAACTAGGTCAATGTCTGGCTTTAGTGATGACCCATCGCTGGATAGAAGCCTTTGGAAATGTGGCAATAGAAGCTTTAGCTTGTGGTGTTCCTGTGATCTCTTATCGTCGAGGAGGGCCGACGGAAATTATTCGAGATGGGGTAACAGGTTGGTTAGTCGAACCTGATAACATTAATCAGTTAGTTAATGCAATTCAAAAGATTGATAAAATTGACCGTTTAGCGTGTCGTCAACAGGCGGAAATGGAATATTCTTTAGACGCATTAGGCGATCGCATTGAACAATGGTTATTAGAGTCAACTGTCAACCGTCAACAGCCAACATTTTATGATCAATTTTCAAGGATTAAAACCAGGGGATAAATTACGAGTCATTGCGCCCAGTGGGGCTTTAAGAGAATGGGAACGGTTTGAAGCTGGGGTTGAAATTTGGCGATCGCACGGTTATAATATTGAATTCACATCGGGTTTTGATCAATCCTGGGGATATTTAGCCGGAACCGATAAAAACCGACGACAACAATTAATAGAAGCCTTAACAGATGCAACCTGTCGTGGTATTTTGTGCGCTAGAGGCGGGTTTGGATCAACTCGGTTATTAGAAGGTTGGAATTGGGAAAATATCGCTCAAATTTCCACCGATCCTAAATTTTTAATTGGATTTTCTGATATCACGGGACTATTATGGGCGTTTTCTAATCAACCCCAAATTATCGGCATCCACGGCCCGGTTTTAACCACCTTAGCTAGTGAACCAGATTGGTCAATTCAACGTTTATTTGATGGAATAGAAACGGGATTTTTTGAGGCTTTACAAGGGGAAGGTTGGGGCGGAGGTTCTGTTTCCGGTCGATTATTTCCCGCTAATTTAACCGTTGCAACTCATTTATTAGGAACAGCTTATCAGCCGGATTTAACCGATACTATCATCGCCTTAGAAGATGTCAATGAAGAACCCTATCGTTTAGATAGAATGTTAACCCACTGGCGCATGGTGGGCGCATTCAAAGGGGTTCGAGGAATTGCATTAGGACGATTTAGTCGATGTGAAGCAAAAGGGAATTCTAACAGTTTTACCCTAGAAGAAGTATTACGCGATCGCTTGGGAGATTTAGGAATTCCCATTGTGTCTAATTTGCCCTTTGGTCATGAAGGATCTAATGCAATTTTACCCGTTGGAATGGTTGCTCATCTGGATGGAGAACAGGGAATCTTAAGTTTTCCATGAATAAACTAATCCGCATCTAAATTACATCAAGAGAAATCCCTGATATTCTGTTAGCGGGCGATGACGCCCGCACTACAAATTCCTTATTTAAAATCGGCTTGACATTGACTAAGAATGCGAGAGTCATTTTCACTAACATTAGGAATTCGATGAAACCCCTCTAAAACAATATTATTTTTTTCTGTTCCTTGACCTCCAGCCGATGCAACAACAGCAGTATTATTAAAACCAATCTGATAAGAATAAGCTTCTTGACTGTAACTTTCAATGATGTTTAAATTAAGCTGATTTCCTTCAGGAACCGCAGTAAAACAGTCAAAAGACGAGCGAGGCATATAAAACGCCCCAGTCACTTGACCTTGCTTAACTTCAAACACAATATAAGATTGTCCAATTTGTTCCGGTTGAGGAGATTGACCATAGAGGTACACCCCATCTTCGAGAAAATGATGTTGGACAGAGGCAGTTTCTAAAGCGGTATTGTTAGGATTTTGTGAAATGTTTTGTGCTCGTGCAAAGGGAATTTCCCCTAAACCCACGATCACACTTAAGGCTAAAGTATTAACAAGGGGGGCAAGTTTGGTGAATGCCTTGTAAAACCGACCCCAGAATGAAACAGAATTGAGCAGTTGATCAAGCATTTTTTGAATCTCCTGCGAAAGGCATTGACAACCGAGTATTTAGCTACAGCAGAAATTCACTTGATTTCGGTAAGGTTTGTTGCTAATTCCAACATACAATATTTGCGTGAAACGGACATCACCCTTTCGATTAACCTAGATAGCAAATTCAGCAAACTAGATCAAAGCGTTTCAATAGTACGCCCAGACAGGTATGATGACGTTACGGAGCAACTAAGGGAACGCAAAATTAAAATGCGAATTCTATTTGTCGCCGCAGAAGCGGCACCTTTAGCGAAAGTTGGCGGGATGGGAGATGTGGTCGGTGCATTGCCGCAGGTATTGCGTGCAATGGGACACGATGTTCGCATCTTTATGCCCTATTATGGCTTCCTCCCTGATAAGATCAAAATCCCGAAAGATCCGATCTGGTGGGGAAATGCCATGTACCAGCGTTTCGCTGTCTTTGAAACGGTATTTCCAAAAACTGATGTGCCATTATATTTATTTGGACATCCATCTTTCATGCCTCGTCGCGTGTACTACGGAGAGGATGAAGAGTGGCGGTTCACTTTATTTTCCAGTGGTGCGACTGAATTTGCGTGGAACTATTGGAAACCCCATATTATTCATTGCCACGACTGGCATACTGGCATGATTCCCGTCTGGATGCACGAAACACCGGATATTGCTACAGTCTTCACTATTCATAATTTAGCGTATCAAGGGCCCTGGCGTTGGTATTTGGAACGCATTACTTGGTGTCCTTGGTATATGCAGGGTCACAATACAATGGCGGCGGCGGTACAAGCTGCTGATCTAGTCACTACTGTTTCACCTACTTACGCCCAACAAATTCAAACCGCAGCCTATGGGGAAAATTTAGAAGGGCTGCTATCCTATGTTAGTGGCAAAATGACGGGGATTTTAAATGGAATTGATACGAATTCCTATAACCCGGCTACTGACCCTTATATTCCTGAACGGTTTACTGCTGATAGTCTGGAAAATCGCCGCGTCAATAAAGTTGCAATTCAAGAAGAAGTGGGATTAGAAGTGAATTCTAGTACCTTCTTAATGGGAATGGTAACACGATTGGTAGAACAGAAAGGGATTGATCTAGTGATTCAAATTATGGATCAATTCTTATCTTATAGCGATTGTCAATTAATTGTTTTGGGAACGGGCGATCGCTATTATGAAACCCAATTATGGCACATGGCATCTCGTTATCCGGGTCGGATGACGACACAATTATTGTTTAATGATGCCTTATCTCGGCGGATTTATGCGGGTTGTGATGCGTTTGTGATGCCGAGTCGGTTTGAACCTTGTGGTATTAGTCAAATGTTGGCAATGCGTTACGGTTGTGTTCCCATTGTCCGACGCACAGGAGGTTTAGTCGATACGGTATCCTATAATGATCCGATTAATTATCAGGGTACTGGATATTGTTTTGATCGCTATGAACCCTTAGATTTTTATACCTCAATGGTTCGAGCTTCTGAAGCCTTCCGGTTTAAAGATCAATGGCGAGAACTGCAACGTCGGGGAATGAGTGAAAACTTTAGTTGGGAAAATTCCGCTAGAGAATATATCCAACTTTACAGCAGAGTAATGGATAGTTATGGAGGTGTTCCCCTGAACACCGAACCTGCCCCACCGCCACAACAACCCAGTTCTAGCGTTGTTGTTTAAAAGTTCGATCTAAGAAACCGGGTTTCTAGCTATTATCGATTGATTACAATCAAAATTGATCGTTCAGAAACCCGGTTTCTCTATCCGTTTTTTATGAATTTAAGCAAATAAATCCAACGGGAAATGTCCGTATACTCCATTAATTCCGTTTTCTTCAGTTGATTGAAATGAAATTAAAACCCCTCGATATTTATCTAAATAGGGGCTAACATAAAAGGTTTGACTGCGACCATTGAATTTTAAATAAACTGATCCTTCAAGTGCTTCTAAATCATTTTCTTCAACATTAATCGAATATTGAAAAGCTTTTAAATAATATTCTAATGCAGTTAACGCTTCTGCCAGCGAATCTGCACAAATTCCAATCATTTGATATTCAGATTCATGGGTTAGCAATAATAACGCTGCTTGAATTTTAACTTTCTCTTCCTCGGAAATACTCGGAGTCGTATCCGTACAAATAAAGCCTTTTAAAATCGCTTCAGCATCTTGAATTGTTAATGACATTGCTTTTAATAAAATCCTAATAGAACAAATGAATGGGATATTGGGAAGGGAGATTAACTAGGCCGTTGCTTGGGTGAGTTCTTGCCACCGTTGATGCCACAGTTGCATGGCGGTTTCGCCTTCGGGTAAGTCGGCAAATTCTTGGCTTTGTTGTTGGAGTTCGGGGGCTAACCGTTCTAAGGCATCGAAGCTATTACAATAATGTAAAATGGTTTTCCAGCTATCTCGCCATTGTTGACAGGTTTGTTGACGCTCTCGCAGGGGTCTAAGACGTTCTTCTTCTTGCGCTTGTCGTTGGGTTTCCAGTTTGAATTGTTGGGATTTTTTGGCATAAGCAGAACGCCATTCTTCTAAAACGAGAGGATTATACTGGGTTTGATAGTGCTTGACTTCTAAACTAAGCATTTCCCCTAATTGCTCTAAGCCGGAGCGCTCGCTACAATTTTGCATGGCATCTAACCCCGTTTCTTTCCACAGGGGTAAGCGACGGTAACTAACGAAAACAGCCTTTTTGTGTTGAATTTTTACCCAAATTTGATGTTGCCAGAATTCTAGGCGCTCAATGTGTCGGGGTGCGATATTGAGTAATGTGGCAACTTCCAACCAAACACGGGCTAGGGGCCATTGACTCGGAACAATAACTCCAGCCTTAATTAAATTCTGAGACATGGGTAAACACCTAGATTCTGGACGATAATTTTCCCAAATACTAGATATAGCGTTTTATTGGGATTTATACGCAATTATATCCTATATCTGGTGTTTAGTCTAGTTATTGCCGAAGAAAAAATTGAGCTTGGGGAAGGGGATATGGCCAAAATTGTAATGTAGGATACTGCAATTTGAGGAACAGGGTTGTTGACAACAGACTTTATAGAATAGCAGAAGTTGACACCTTTGACAAAAGGGAATGATGGGACATAGGAATTCGGTGTTTCACCGGGAGAAATCATGAAAATTAATAAAATCCATCACATTGCAATTATTTGTTCTAATTATCAAAAATCTAAGGCTTTTTATGTCAATATTTTAGGGTTTGAAATTATTGCAGAAACTTTTAGAGCAGAACGGAATTCTTATAAGTTAGATTTGCAAGTGGGAACCCAAGATCAGATTGAGCTATTTTCCTTTTCCAATCCTCCTCAAAGACCCAATCAACCGGAAAGTTGTGGTTTAAGACATTTAGCTTTTGAAGTTGATAATATTGACCAAAGCGTTGCCGATTTATTGGGAAAGGGAATAATGGTAGAGCCCATCCGCCGAGATGAAATCACAGGAAAACGATATACATTTTTTCAAGATCCCGATCATTTGCCTTTGGAAATTTATCAAAAAAATATTGATTCTGTTGATCCATAAAAGGGCAGTGGGTTGGGAAATATGATCAAACTTAATCCATGAGTAAGTTCAAGATTTTCTATACCAAACCCACCTCAAAATTAATCTCGAATCACTGAAGCACTGCCGTGAGCTTGTTGCCACAGGTGATAGAGTAAAGATTCAGTGCGATCGCCTAAAACAGTTAGAAAAATTCCATTTTCACCCTCTGGATCAACGGTAATCCAAGTTCCCGTTAAACTGACTTCAATGGTTTCTGTATCCGCCACACATAATGCGATCGCTTCTGAGCGTTGTAGACGAATAGCCGCCTCTAACATCGATAAAGTGGAGACATTGACAGGTAAAAGAAATGAGGCAGAACTCGGTTCAACGACCATTGTTTGGCCCATTCGCATTGCCAACTTTACTCGCAGCGCCACCAGTTGTTCTGGAGATTGACTCAGACGCTCGATATGAAAGGCTGTTTCCGTATAAGTTAACTTCAGCATTGATTGATCAATCCCTTTTCACAAAAGGCAAGGGTTTGTTGACGGTTGACGGGTACGGGCGGGTTCAGTTAGATCTTTGTTGAATTAACCACAATCTTGATGAACCCGCCCCTACAAATCCGTGACAACTGACGGCCTACCTTCCTTGCCAGAAATATTCAGCGAAAGCAACAACAGGGTGGATAGGTGCTTTGGGCTTCGTGTGTAACGGCATTCGAGCTTCTTCAGGAGTGCGACTTCCTTTGACAGTATTGCAACGTTCACAAGCCGTGACCACGTTATCCCAGGTATGAGTACCCCCACGAGAACGGGGAAAGACATGATCTATAGTTAATCGTTTGGAACTCCCGCAATATTGGCAGCATTGATGATCTCGCCGCAGAATTTCCCGACGGTTCACCGGGGGAATTTTCCAAATGCGTTCTTGACCTGCCATCGTTAAGCGAATGTGTGCCGGAACGTGAAGCACGGTACTGGGAGAATGGACGAACCAGCCAGAGTCATTGGAATTGAGATCCAGAGGTTCAGCTTTTCCGGTCACTAACAACGCAATTGCCCGTTTGATATTCACTTGGTTCATGGGCAAATAATTTTGGGAGAATACGACCACAGATTGCCTTAATACGTCAGTTGGGCTGGTCACGGTTTTACTCCATTTAGGCTTACTGATACAAACACAAACCCCCGCCTGTTTTTCTGATCAGGAAGCGGGGGTTCAACCAAGTCCGGTTTGAGCTTGGGTGTAGGTACAGTTCATATCCACCTGTACCTCCCGCTTTGTTGATAAAACAAGGATGGTGCAATCATCAGAGGGTTAAAGTGAAATTGCTTGGATATCCTCGATTGATCTTCTTCTAATAGATCACTATAACCACTGCTTGACTGGCCCTCAATAATAGAGGTTCCGGTTTCATAATTCCGGGTGGTGCCACTGTATGGGCCCGAACCTTTGAAATGATTGGAATTTTGCCAGAGTGTGGATAAGTTGATCACTTGAAAGCTAAACCTCGATATAGATAGTTTTAATCTCACGTTATTTATACTACACTAATATTACAGAGATGTCTACCTATTCATGGAGAAAAAATTATGTATACCCTTCCTCGAACTTCAACAACTGATATGGAAGTCACAAGCATTCGCCTAGAACGGGAACTTAAAGAAAGATTGAAAGGACTAGCAAAGAACAAAGGTTATCAAGCACTCATTCGAGACATACTGTGGAATTATGTCCAACAAAAATCGGGAGATTATCGACCATCATTGACCAGAGAAGATATCCGCGCCCATATCTCCGCCATTGCTGAACAGGAGGAACGCTGTGTTTTAACGGGAACAATTATTCGACCCAAAGAGGAAATGTTTTTAGGACTCACGTTTCAAGGCGATATGGTTCCCCTTAGTTTGGACAGTTTAGATGGCTAGTTGAGAAACGGTTGGCGGTTGACAGCTAACAGTCAACCGTCAACACCCCTGTTCCCCCTAAAATGCTAAATTATCATGCAGGGATTAATTGATTAAAAGCGGTATGTCAGATCATCCAGGTCATATTTTAATTGTTGATGATACGCCTGATAACTTGAGGTTGTTGTCAAAAACCTTAAGTGAACAGGGCTATGAAGTTCAATGTGCGATTAATGGCAAGTTAGCGTTAATGGCGGTGAAACATGAGCCACCGGACTTAATTTTATTAGATATTAAAATGCCCGAAATGGATGGGTATCAAGTTTGTGAAATTTTGAAAAGTCAGGAAGAAACATCTGAAATTCCTGTAATTTTCTTAAGTGCTTTAGATGATGTTTTAGATAAGGTTAAAGCCTTTACCGTTGGCGGGGTTGATTATATTACTAAACCGTTTCAGGTAGAAGAAGTTTTTGCTCGGATTGAAAATCAATTAACGATTCGCCGTTTACAAAAACAATTACAAGATAAAAATCTAAAATTAGAACACTTAAATCAAGAATTACAGCGTTCTAATCGAGAATTAGAAGAATTTGCATACATCGTTTCCCATGATTTACAGCAACCGCTACAAACAATAACGGGATTTGCTGAATTATTATTAGCGTTGAAATCGGAAATTAATTTAGAACAAGAAGCGGATGAGTATGTTGCCCCGATTTTAGATGAGGGGATTAGAATGCAAGAATTGATCAAAAACTTGCTAGAATATAGTCGAGTGGGAACGAAAAAACGGAACTTTGAAGCCACAGACTGTCAGGATATTTTAAGAAAATCTTTAGCTCATCTACATAGTGCGATTGAGGATAGTCGTGCTATCGTTACTTCTGAGACGCTACCAATGGTAATAGCAGACCGGATTCAACTCGGCCAATTATTTCAAAATTTAATTGGCAATGGTATTAAATATCAACGCCCTAATGTGCAGCCTAAAATTGTAATTTCAGTTCAAGAAAAGCCCCAAGAATGGCTATTTAAGGTTGAAGATAATGGGATTGGGATTAAACCTGAAAATTTTGATCGTGTTTTTCAAGTATTTCAGCGTCTTCATACCAATCAAGAATATCCGGGGACTGGGGTAGGGTTAGCAATTTGTAAAAAAATTATTGACCGTCATCGAGGAAAAATTTGGATAGAATCAGAATGGGGAATTGGAACTACATTTTATTTTACAATACCAAAATCAGAGCAGGGGTAATTATGAAAAATCTGTACAGACGTGCCATGGCACGTCTCTACTCAGAAGGACAAGAAATCCAAGCTTGTCAGCAACTTGAAATAGCATTGCAAGAAAGTCAATCCCATTGGAGAGATTTATTCCATTTATCTCCAATTGGGATGGTAGAAATTTCCTTAGATGGGCGTTTTTTGGAGGTTAATTCTTCCTTCTGTAAGTTTGTGGGCTATTCTCAAGCTGAGTTAATAGAATTTCAATTAAATGAAATTACTCACCCAGATGATCAAGAGATGAGTTGGCAATCGTTTCGTCAATTAATCCATCAAGAAATTTCTCAATTTCAATTGGAAAAACGCTATCGCCACAAAGAAGGATATTGGGTTTATGCGATTGTTAATGGTTATTTACGTTTAGATGGTCAGGGAAAACCTCGTTCTGTGATGGGGCAAATTCAGGATATTACTCAACGTAAATTAGCAGAAGAAGATATTAAAGAAAGAGAAGAATATTTACGGTTAATTTTAAATAATATTCCCCAACAAGTGTTTTGGAAAGATACAAATTTAGTCTTTAGAGGGTGTAATAAAAATTGGGCGGAAGCTGCCCAGTTTGAAAGTCAAGAATATGTGATTGGAAAAACGGATCATGATTTATTTCCTGATCCTAAAATTGGGGATTTCTTTCGCGCACAAGATCGGCGGGTGATGGCATCAAAACAAGCGGAAATGCACTTAATTGCACCCAAACAAAAACCTTCCGCCGATGGAAGAACGTTATGGTTAGATATTAGTCGAATTCCGATGCAGGATTCTCAGGGAAATGTGATCGGAATTTTAGGGGTGATTGAAGATATTACCGAACGCAAAGAAATTGATGAAAAATTAAGATTAACGCAGTTTTCGATTGAAAAATCTAGGGATTATTTCTTATTTACCGATGGTAACGCACGTTTTTTTGATGTGAATGAAGCCGCTTGTAAAGCGTTGGGATATTCCAGAGAAGAATTATTGCAAATGCGGGTTAAAGATATTGATATACAAGCACCTGATGACGCATGGCCGATTTCTTGGGAGGATTTAAAACAACAGGGTTCTTTTACGTTTGAATCCGTGCATTTAACTAAAACAGGTCAAGAAATTAGTGTTGAAATTACTTTGAGTTATTTAGAATATAATAAAAAAGAATACGGCTGTGCAATTGTGCGAGATATTTGCGATCGCAAACAAGCGGAAATTGCCCTACAACAAGCTAAAGAAGCAGCAGAAACAGCAAATCGTGCTAAAAGTGAATTTTTAGCCCGCATGAGTCATGAATTGCGAACACCGATGAATGCCATTCTAGGATTTACGCAACTGATGGAACGAGATTTACAGCGAAATCCTCAAGTATTTTTAGCAAATCATCAAGAACATTTAGACATTATTAGTCGTAGTGGTGAACATCTCTTAAATTTAATTAATGATGTTTTAGAGATGTCTAAAATTGAAGCGGGACGGATTGTATTAAATCCAACTAAGTTTGATTTAACTCATCTCCTAGATTCTGTTGAGGATATGTTAGCCTTTAAAGCCGAATCCAAAGGTTTAGACTTTAATATTATTGCCGATCCGAATCTTCCTGAATATATTGAAACCGATGAAAGTAAACTTAGACAGGTGTTAATTAATTTATTAGGAAATTCGATTAAATTTACAGAAAAAGGGTCTATTACCTTAAAAGTGAAACCCTTAAACACTAACTCATCTCCCCGTCAAATTTTACTCGGCTTTGAAATAGAAGATACTGGCCCAGGAATTGCCCCCGAAGAATTAGAATTATTATTTCAACCTTTTGTGCAAACAGAAACAGGTCGTAAATCCGAACAAGGAACCGGATTAGGGTTGCCTATTAGTCAACAGTTTGTACAGTTAATGGGAGGAGAAATAACTGTTAGCAGTGAAGTCGGAAAAGGAACAATATTTCAATTTTATATTCAAGCTAATTTAGCCAATTTTTCAGAAATTCGGTGTCAAGAATTAACCCGACGAGTAATCGGGTTAGCACCGAATCAACCCGATTATCGAATTTTAGTCGTTGATGATAATTGGACAAACCGACAATTAGTGATTAAGGTTTTAAAACCCTTGGAATTTCAATTAAAAGAAGCAGAAAATGGTCAAGAAGCAATTACCCTCTGGGAAAGTTGGCAACCCCATTTAATCTTTATGGATATGCGAATGCCGATCATGGATGGTTATGAAGCAACGCAATGGATTAAACAGCATTTACAGGGTCAAGCAACGGTGATTATTGCGTTAACAGCAAGTGCGTTAGAACAGGATCAATTAGTGGTTTTATCGGCGGGATGTGATGATTTTATAAGGAAACCGTTTCGTGTTGAGGTATTATTTGAAAAAATTGCCCAACATTTAGGGGTGAATTTTATTTATGAAGAAGATGAAGCCCATTTAGAACCGTTAGAAATGTCTGATTCTTCCCCAGAATTAAACCAGATTGCAGAATTAACCCCAGAGGTGTTAGCGTTGTTGCCAAAACCCCTGGTTCAAGAGTTATATCAAGCGACATTAAAACTTAATTCTAAGTTGGTGGCGGTCGCGATTAAAAAGATTCCGGTTTCTCAGGGGTCAATCGGTAAATTATTAACTCAATTAGCCGATGATTTTCGGTATGATGTGATCATAGATTTAACAAAAGCGATCGCTGAAAGTAATTGATGTTATAGGAGAGGAGGGAATAGGGAATAGGCAATGGCGATCATTAAATAAATAGACTATTCCTTCTGTTTTAACCTCCTTGGCGGTTGCTATATTTGTAATTGCCAAACTAAGATTTGATCATCTTTTCCACAACAAATAAACCGTTGATTATCAGGACTAAAAATAATAGGAGGATATCCCTCTAAACGATTGGATAAAATCCCTAAGTGGTGAGGTTGACTGATATCCCAAAGATAAATCGTACCATCGCCACTGCTACTCGCTAACCATTTACCATCGGGACTAATCGCAATGGATGAGACTTTATCTGAATGTTGGGTTAAGGTTTTGATTAATTCTCCGGTGTTTAAATCCCACAATTTGACAGTATGATCGGCACTTCCACTAACTAATAAGGGTTGAGTTGGACTCACAAAAATTGAGGAAACTTGATCTAAATGTCCGGTTAAGGTTTTTAGACTTTTTAATCGACTAAATTGCCAAAGTTTAATTGTTCCATCCCCACTTGCACTGACCAATAAATGATTGATAGGATAGCTATTGTTGACATTCAATAAGGATTGATTTAGAATAGAATTATTAATAAATTGAACCGACAAAACCCCATCTAAATGTTCACAACAACGGCAGAGTAATTCGCCATTTCTTTGATTCCAAAGTTTAATACTATGGTCTTCGCTACCACTGGCAATAATACAACCATCGGGACTATAGGCAACGGCATAAACAGCACCATCACGATGACTATAGGGGGAACCTGAATGACTAAAAAAACGGTCTGCGATCGCTCTTTTATCTAAATTCCATGAAATTAAAGTTCGATCTAAACTGCCACTGACTAATTTACGACCATTGGGACTAATAGCAACGGCATAAATGGCAGCTTCATGACCGATTAATCGATGCAATAATTGTCCGGTTTTTAAATTCCATATTATTAAGGTTTTATCCTGACTTCCACTGACTAAAATATATCCATTGGGGCCAATTGCTAAGGCTTGAATGGTATCTTTATGACCGGATAAACTATTAACACATTCTAGGGAAAGATGAGAGGGAATTGAGAAAATAGGGAATAGGGGTTTGAATTCAATTTCAGTTTTCGGGATAAATTTATCTCGAAATAATGGAGGATTAAGCGTCGCTATTAAGTTAGAATTGACAGCATAAGGTAGGACTGAATTTTGCTCTTTTAATAAGGAATTATGGCATGAGAAGGATATCGGATCAGGAGTGAAAAATAGATGATTTTGAGAAAAGGGGTGGGAAGTAATGGCTTGTAATTCAGTGGCTACGATAATATTTAAAGGGGATGGTGGCGGAATGGCTGTGTTAATCTGAAGCGGGGTGATAGGTTGCTGTTGATTTTGTTCTAAATCTTGTAAAACTTCCTCAACGGTTTGATAACGTTCTTTGACTAAATCTTTGAGTAATTTATCTAATATTTGGTTTAATTGAGGACTTAGGGTTTGATGGAAATCAGGGAGATGCGATCGCCAAATTAATTCCCCACTAAAGGGATCAAATAATTGATTGGGAGGAATTTTAGTCAGTAAGTGAATACAAGTCATCCCTAAACTATATAAATCACTCGCCGGATATGCTTTTCCTCCTCGCATTTGTTCTAAAGGTGCATAACCAATCGTTCCTGCTAAGGTTCCTGTGTGGGGTTGAACTAAATTGAGGCTGTGTTTGGCAATTCCAAAATCTATTAAAACTAATTTTTTACCGATTTTTCTTCTAATAATATTATCGGGTTTAATATCTCGATGAATGATCTGATGTTGATGAATAAATTGTAAAATCAGTAAAATATCTTTTAAGAGTTGAATAATTTTATGTTCGTTAAACGCACCTTTTTCGTTTAATTCTTGCAGTAAATTTTTCCCTTCTATCCATTCTTCAATTAAATAGAGGTGTTGTTCTTGTTCAAAATAGGCATATAAGCCCGGAATTTGAGGATGATTCCCTAATTCTTTCAAGCGCAATGCTTCTTGATTAAAGCGTTCAATTGCTTGTTGAATCAGGGCGGTTTTATGAGATTGAGGCGAAAATTGTTTAATAATGCAGGAGGTATTGAACCGATCTAAATCAACGGCTAAAAAGGTGCGACTCATGCCTCCTCCTCCAAGTTCCTGCATAGCACGATAACGTTCTTTTAAGAGTAACGTAGTGCCACAGGTTTGACAAACGGTAATCCCTGAAGGATTTTGAGGCGTTCGACAATAGGGATTTAGACAATAACTCATCGGATTTAGGGATTGATACCGACAATTTTAACGGATTTTATTAGATTAGCTGATCAAATTAAAATCAATCCAAATCTTAAGAATAATTTAGCTTTTGGGTTAAGCGAGTTAATGTAAATCCGATTCCCAAATCCCAATATAAATTCGATCAGATTGATCTCGTTCAATAATGCCTTTGAGAGAATCAACTCCAAATAAATAATACTGACTTTGACGGTCATGAACGCTTTTTAACCCTGCTTCTAAAGTCGGGTTTAAGCGACAACCGGACATACTATTAAGCGTGAATAAAATCGTTTGAAAATCAACTTCTTGGGAAAAGGCGGCTTCAGTTTGTCGCAATTTTCCTGATTTTTGATCAAATAAAAAGCCGACACTAACACGGTTAGGAATTAAATGATAAAAAATGGCTTGGGTATTCGGCCAATACCCTGTTGTTGTTCCTGTGGGAGTCCCAAACATCTGAAAGACTTTATTTTTATCAATACCAGGTTGAAACCCAGGAATTCCATAGCCATCGGGGATTTCATTACATTGGTCAAGGTCTATTTTGGGAGGGGTAATTTGAGGAACTTTAGGAATGGAAAAATCGGGAATAATATTGGCTGTAATGATTTGACTTTCTCCTAAAGAAAAACAGATGATGGGTGGATAATAGGTTTTAGGAGAGAGAACAATAGGTAATAAACCTGTTAAGAACAATTTTAAAATAATAGTTAACCTCCTGTGACTTGATTTTTGGAATTAATTTTATTAAGATTTAAAAAATTCAGGCTTCAGTTTAAAACCTTCATTTGCTTAGAATCAGTAATGACAATTTTATCAATTTTATTGGGTTGCTTTTGAGGAATAACTCCTGTAATGATCAGGGTTTTATTTTGGAGATTTAACCCACTTCCCGCATTGGGAATTTGATTCAAAATCCCAGGGGTGATGAAAACATAATAAATCCTTTGATCTTTTGCTTGCAATGTTAATCGAGTCATTTGATTTTCTACTAGGGTTAAACCATTGACAGTTCCGACAATTTCATTAAATGTTGTTGTCACTGGGTTTTGATAAGTAGTTGTTCCTTGAGAACAGAAAAAGTTAACGGGATTTTGAGTAAAATCCGCACATTTTAATAGTTCTTCTGCTCTCTGACTAATTTGGATAAAGTAAGAAAAATCGGGTTCTCCATCAACACCATAATTCGCTTTTTTTTGAATGTTTGCAGGAGCATTAACTAACGCTTGCGTGATCGCTTTTTGGTCAGAGTCGGAAAGCTTGGGTGAGAGATAGACTCCTGACCCTGGAATATTTCTGCTAATATGAATAATCCTAAAACTAGGATCGTTTTTAACCGCTTCATAAGCAGCAGCACCTACATCTGCTTTTCCACTTTTAACTAATTCTTGAATCATTTCTCCTCTATGTCCCATTGTTACCTGGAGAGATTTGCCAAATAAATCATAAGTCGGCATATAAAAACTAGAGGCGGAATTAAAATCTCCTAAAGCAATAACGGTGGTATTTTGAAAATCCGCAATAGACTGAATTGGACTATTATTTCTAACAAATAATGCCGATTGATAATAGGGAGGAGATTGGGGAAACATTCGCCCTACCCAAACATATCTGTTATCTTTAGCAGCAACAGAAATCATGGGGGAAAGAGTAAAGACAATATCCCATTTTTGATCCGCTAGTTTGTTTTTTGCCTCCTGGTAAGATTCTTGTAAGTTGCCATCAATTGTAATTGTAATCTGATCACCAAACTGTTGTTTTAAATATTCAACTAATCGGGTATAATTCTCTGGTTTTCCTAATATTCCAATGGTCAGAGAATTTGCCTCTAAACGATTCATCGGGTTTTTAGTTCCTGAAAAAACTAAGGGAATTAAACCCGTTTTCGGATTCACAAACAGATAAACCATGATGCCAAATAAAGATAAACTTAAGATGGCACTAAGAATTAAAACAACGGTTTGGTGAGTTTTAGTTTTATGAGAACTCATATTGATTATTGCTGGGAGGATTGTTTTTCAATCACCGCTTGACGAAAGCCTAAAACCAGTAAAATATTAGACAGGGTTAAAAAAACCTCAGCGCCACCATGTAACCAATCAACATTGGCTAAAGCTTCTCCCAAAACAACTTTGGCATAAATTCCCGCCGGAATTGTAATTGCAACAAACACTAAGGTTCCATAGAATCCAATTAACGCTAAACGGGGCAGTTGTCCCGAACGAGTTAAGAACCACAAAAACCCTAAATAGGGAAACAGAGAAACGGCAAATAAGGTGTCTTTTGATAACATTATTGATCAACAATTAGAGGGAATAGACGATTGATTTAGAATCAAGCTAAATATAGACTATTTGCCTATATTTTTAACTGAATTTGCATTGCGCCAAATCCACCACGCCGCCACACAAAGGGTTGTATTTCCAACAACGGTCATGGTTGCTTGTAGCATTACTAACCATTCTAAGGATGCCGGATTATCAAAATAATGCCAGGTACAGGCACACATAGCACTAACTAAAGACGGTAACATGGCAAAGGAAAGAACCCACCAAGCTCGATTTTGAGTCAGTTCTCCATAAATCCAGATAAACCAAATCGCGGCGATCCATTCAATCACACTCGAAATATGAATTACCCAAGTCGGAATCGATAAAGCGTGCATAATTTGACAAGAGATAACAGAAAGTTCGTTAAGATTTGAACCCGATATTTATGTTAATGTGAACGAACCTGACGGTCAACTGGGTACAGTTAGACCGCAGGCTTCTTTTTCTCTTTGTTCAAGAGCTTTTTTGAGTGACGGAGTTCCCCCGCCACTT
>CAITND010000033.1 GCA_903893625.1 uncultured Oscillatoriales cyanobacterium | reverse complement strand
CATCGGGATGGAAATTACACCCAACCAAACGACACATTACCTTTACCGATAAAAACGGTGCCCCCCCACCCCCCCGTGCACGGGGGGCTGGGGGGGGGTAAACTTAAATTATTGGGTAAATGGGATATCCAAACTTATGATGTTAAAGAGATCAAACGGGTGCGTTTAATTCGTCGTGCCGATGGATATTACACCCAATTTTGTCTGAATATTACCGTCACAGATGTTCAACCGAAAACTGGTAAAGAAATCGGACTTGATGTTGGCATTGAGTCGTTTTATACAGACTCTAACGGGCATCAAGAACCCAATCCCAAGTTTCTGAGAAAGGCGGAACAATCAATTAAACAATCTCAGAGACAAATTTATAAAAAGGTTAAAGGTTCATCGGATAGACGAAAAGCCAGAAAAGTTTACAGCAAAAAACACTTAAAAGTAAGTAGACAACGGAATGAACACGCCAAGAGAATTGCGCGTAACGTATGCACATCAAACGATGTAGTAGCCTATGAAGATTTAAGTGTTAGAAATTTGGTTAAAAACCATTGTTTGGCTAAATCAATTAGTGATGCCAGTTGGTATTTGTTTCGGAAATGGATAGAATATTTTGCAGTTAAATTTGATAAATTAGCAATTCCGGTTGCACCCCATTACACTTCCCAAAAATGCAGTAATTGTGGGGTAATTGTGAAAAAATCTCTATCAACCCGCACCCATATTTGTACTTGTGGATGTGAGTTGCATCGAGATACAAATGCAGCTATTAATATTCTTAATCTTGGTAAACAAACTAGGGATGGGCAATCCCGAAGTAACGCTGTAGGAGTTGATGCCTCTACTCTTCTTGGGGGAACCCTGGTTGAGCAAGTGTTGACGTTGAGTACAGAATCTCAGTGTCTTCAGACCTGAGAGTGTCAATCCCTGAGATAGACTGCTTTTGACAAATTTTAGGATAATTCATTCTTGCTGAAATTTCAAGAAATTTAATGTTAATCAAAGATTTATGTCTAAAACCCAAAGAGCCCTGCAATTGTAGGTAATAATTCCTTGCATTTTTCAACTAATGCCACAGCAGTTGGTAATTCTGTTAACAATCCTTTGAGAAATCGCAGTGCATCTTTTGCCATTTTTTGCATTGCTCCTTCTTGAGGATTTTGACCTGCTTCGGCTAAGGTTTTGACTTGTTTTAAAGCTTCTTCTTTATCTTCTTTACTTAAACTAGATTCCGCTTCAATAGCAGCTTGTAACTGTGTTAATAATTCCTTAATTCCCGGTTTTTCAGGTTCGGAAGTGGCGGGTAATTCATTAATAGAAGCAGTCACAGTTCCACTAATATCGCCCCCTGCAACTCCTGCCATGCTGCCTCCAGCAACGGCAAAACCACTAATATTTCCGCCAACACTGCCAATTTCAACATTTCCTCGATTGTCTGACATCGTATCTCCTTGCTGATGATAATGTTCTGCATGAATACTGGGACGATTAATAACCGTATCAACCCAGGCTTCTAAACGACGAATTTGGCTATCTTTCTCCGCTAACAAGTGTTGAAACTGTTCGGGAGAGAGAGCCTGTAATTGATCATAGCGGTTAAAATATTCAGCGTGTAACTGAGAATGATCGGCTTGGGGTATAGTTTCTACTCGAATTAAAGTTCCTTGATGGTCTTCACCTCGCCGTTCTATAGAAATAATTTCTAGTTCTGCCTCTGGATGATTTTCTCGAATTTCATCAAACGCCACTGAAAACACAAGGGGATCAAATTTTTTGTTGTGATAAAGATCAAGGGTTTTCATCATTGGCTTAATAAAATCAGCAAATTCCCCTTCCTCAAAATTTCTATCCCAATCATCGGGTTTGCGACGTGGATTTTGATTAAGGCTTTCTTCAGGCGGTAAAGGTAAAAAAGAAGGTCGTTTTTCGGGAGGAAGCCGCATAAAAATATAATCACATAGAATCCCATTCAGCTTGGTTTCTAGTGTAATATTCCAATCTTCAATAAATGCCCCTGTTAACGTGGCTCCGGTTAAGTCAGTTTGATCGAGTAAAGCACCCACTAACTTCGCTCTGGAGAGGTCAGCCTCTTGTAAATTAGCATGATTGAGATTCGCTTCAATGAAACTCGCTCCGACTAAATTGGCTCCCTGAAGATAAACTCCTTGCAGATTTTTACGATCAAAGTTTTGGTTTTCCCCTTGACCTGTTCTTACCAGTTCTCGAACTTGAGCATCACTCAAATAGGTTTTTCCAGGTCGAACTTGGTCTAATTTTAGGGCATTTTTCCAACAGGTTTGAGTTAAAGTTGCCCCTCGGAAATCGGTACTTTTTAGGGTAGCTTTAGTAAAATTAGCATCGATTAATTCAGCATCCCGAAAACAAGTTCCTCCAAAGGCAGCCATTGCAACGGCTATACTACGGATTAATCTGTCTTTCTCATCACCTTGTATCGCTCGCCAGCTTATGTAAAAACATAGCCCCAGATTGATTAAAGTTACGGCTCCGGCCCCAGCTATGACTACGGCTCCGGCTCCGACGAGGGATTCGGCTATGGCTACGGCTACAGCTACGGCTAAGACGAAGGCTACGGCGAAGGCTACGGCTACGGCTACGGCTCCGGCTACGGCTCCGGCTACGGCGAAGGCTATGGCTAAGACGAAGGCTAAGACCAAGGGTAAGGAGAAGACGAAGACTAGGGGGAAGGCTATGGCTACGACGAGGGTTCCGGCTTCAATACCTTGACGAATGATGAAGCTCCAAAACGAAATGAGGATGATTAAAATGACCCAGCCAGCTACTTGACTATCTTGATGAGAAGTATCAAATATAGATAATACAAAAGCGCCTACAACCCCAATACATAATCCAGCTATCAGTAGTAACAAAAAACAAACGATTAACAATCCTATAACCCAACGTTTCTGAAGTCCTGCCTTGGCTGCGATAAACTTTGTCCCGTGCAGAATGGCTCCCCGAAAGTTCGTTCCGCGAATATCTGCTTCACTAAAATCTGCTCCTGATAGGTCTTTTTCTCGAAAGGACTCACCTCTAAGATTAACCCGTCGGAAATCTCGCTGACCCTCTGCATATCGGTTTAAAACTTCTCTGGCTTTCATGGGTTTAGGGGAAGTCTGGAGTTTAAGAGTTTGGGCGATCGCATTTTCTCTTATTCAGCAGAATATCATATCAATCTTTAATGAACGAAAATTTGATATTTTTAGGAATTATTGAAATCTAAAAGCCTTGAAATTAATTTCACCTACGCCCGAAATGCAAGTTCAGGGCGTAAGTTGACTTTGTAGTCAGGTGTTTAGGTCTCAAAGCCCTGAAGGGCTTACTACGAAGGGTTGACAAATGTTCCCAAAAAAGCCATCTTAACAACAGAGTTAAACTTGCGATTCCAGAGAGTAAATTGTTGTTTATGTTTCCTTTTGTTCCTGCGTTTTTTTTAGCTGAAGTGATTACGATTCCACCCCCAACCTCTGGGAAACGATATATTACCCAAACGCAGGAAATTCGGCCGTTACCCGGACAATTGAATGAAACTCCGGTTTTTAATAGTAATAGTCCTGAAGTGGTGAAAGGAGAAGGGATATTATTATCGACTTTTCCCCAAACAGCAAAAAAATTCCCTAATGCCCATCTTAATATTCCCATAAGCGGACAGTTTGACTTTTTTTCCCATCATATTGCTCGTCCGATTAATAAACAACAAACCTTATATCAAGGAGTGTTAATTTATAATCCCAGTTCTCAACCGGTTACTTTAAATATTCTCCAAGGAATGAGTTATGTCACCTCACCGGACGCGCCGTTTGTGGAATTGCCGCCAATGGTGGAAGACCCCCAAGGTCGGGTATTTTCGGGGCCGGGGTCACGGTTGATGGGGGATATTCTGCGAGGACGCCATCAACGCACCTTTCCTGAACAAATCATGATTCCGCCGCAACAAACCCAGATGTTGTTTAGTTTACCAATTCCAACGGCGAGTGCGCGTTCAACCTTCCTGCGGTTACAAAGCAATGGCCCTGTACATCTGGCGAATTTAGTTCGGTTTGCGACGCCTGGGAGTGTTCCCTCCCTTCCGAATATCTTCGGTTTCCCCCTATCCTCCGTTTCTGGTCAACAAATGCCAATATTAGGGCAATGGCAAAATTTCTTAAATACGGGTAGACTGGCAGAACCTAGAGATGTGATTCCCACGTTAGGGGAAAATGCCTATCAGGGAGAAAAAGTCTATGGCCGTGTGGCGGGGGTTTCGGTGGGTTCCGAATGGACGGGGACAGTGGTAGACCGTCCAGGGATGAATTATCTAACCATTCCCTATCGGGGGTATGCTTTTTCCTATCCCTTGAGTACCGTTTCCACCGCCACTTTGGGGACTCAGCAAATTCAAAGTGCGCCGTTGTTAGCCCGTTATCCCGATACGGCGACTCGTGCGAATGGAAATTATGGCGTACAATATCGTCTGACCCTACCGTTATACAACTCTACCCGCCAATCCCAAAGGGTGAGTTTATCAATTCAAACCCCGTTTAAACAAAATGTGGCTTCTAATCGATTAACCTTTATTGACCCCCCCCAAGGACAGGTGTTTTTCCGAGGAACAGTTCGGTTTACATACACCGATGATTTGGGGCAAACTCAACAGCGTTATTTTCACTTAGTCCAACGTCAAGGACAGCAAGGGGAATCATTAATTACTTTAACTTTACCCCCAGGAGGATCTCGTTCTGTGGGAGTGGAGTTTATTTATCCCCCCGATGCGACTCCTCCCCAAGTATTAACGGTGAAAACTCTGGAGTCTGGTGGAAACTAAGGCTAATTGGGTTCTAAAATTGAAAAGTATAATATCCTATTAAATTGTCAATCCCAAGGAAAAAACAATGGCTGAAAAATATAGACTGGTAACTCGTAGCGATTTCGATGGTTTAGTCTGTGCGGTTCTTTTAAGAGACTTAGATATCATTGGTGAAATTAAATTTGTGCATCCTAAAGATATGCAGGATGGCAAAATAGAAATCACAAATCAGGATATTACTACTAATTTACCTTATGTTCAAGGGGTGCATTTGGCGTTTGATCACCATTTAAGTGAAACCCTTCGCAACCCCTCAGTTAATAGTAATTATATTATTGATCCCAAAGCACCTTCTGCGGCTAGGGTTTTATACAATTATTATGGGGGAAAAGCTAAATTCCCGACGATTTCTGAGGAAATGATGGAGGCAGTAGATAAAGGAGATTCTGCCCAATTTAATCAAGAAGAAGTCTTAAATCCTGAAGGCTGGGTTTTATTGAATTTCCTCATGGATGCTCGCACAGGGTTAGGACGATTTCGGGATTTTCGGATTTCTAATTATCAACTGATGATGGAGTTAATTAGTTATTGTAAAAATCATCCAATTTCTGATATTTTACAACTACCGGATGTTAAAGAACGGGTGGAAATTTATTTTGAACATGAGGAGAATTTTAAGGATCAAATTAAACGCTGTTCTCAATTACATGGGAATTTAGTCATTTTAGATTTACGGTCTGAAGAGGTTATTTATGCGGGAAATCGGTTTATGATTTATGCTTTATTCCCCGAATGCAATATTTCTATTCATGTTTTATGGGGCGTTAAACAACAAAATACGGTGTTTGCGGTGGGTAAATCGATTTTTAACAAAACCTCTAAAACTAATATTGGAGAGTTGATGTTAAAGTATGGCGGTGGCGGTCATCAAAATGCTGGGACTTGCCAAATTAATAATGATCAAGCTGCTCAAATCTTACAGGAATTAATTACGCAAATTAATCAAGACGGGTAAATTCAATTGTTTGATATAGCGCTACGCGCTAGGGAACAGGGAACAGGGAACAGTAAGCAGTGAATGAGTTTCAGGATTTAGTAGAGACGCGCCATGGCGCGTCTGTACAACTGTAATTCGTAGCGCTATAGCAGGGAACAGGAAACTGGAAAAATGAAACAGGGCTGTTTCACTTCTAAATCTTAAGACATGACCTTATGATCGAAAATGAAACAGCCCTGGGGGGGGGAGATAGAGGAGGTATTACGCCGCCGGAGTAGCGGTTTTTTTCATGAATTCAAAATAATTATCCCAAAATTGTTTTTGAGATTCCATTACTGCTTGATTCGTAACTTCTTGAACTTTGAAGCCTGTTTGTACCAGTTCTTCTTGGTAGCTTAGGGTTTTTTCATAAGCTTCTTGAGGATTCAAGGAATTGGGAGTTGCTTTGAGATTTTCTAGCCAAGTGTCAAACAGTTGTTTTTGCCAATCAACTAACTGTTTTTGGTATTCGTTGATAAAATCATTGTTCATGAGTTAAGAAACCGCTAAAGGCCCCATCTCAATTGAGGATGGAGAGAAAGCAGGGCGGAATATACTGCTTTCTAAGGAAAAAAACAGGTTTGTCCGGGTAAAATTAGGAGAGGTTAATTTCTTAAGCAATTATACTAAAACTTTTAGCCGTTGACCAGTCAATTTTAGACAAAACCTGTAAATTTATCCGCATCAAAACGCAAACTTTCTTAACAAAAGCAGTTACATCGGTTCCGAGATTTGTCACAATAGAAGCATTTCAATGGTTATTCCCCACTTAAGAACCCCATTATGCTGACGCTGTATCTATTCTGTCTGACAATTGGTGGGGGTTTTGTGATTCTATCCGCCTTTGCTGGACTTGATGGCATCGATTTTGATCCCCATTTTGAGATGGATGTAGAACTGTCTGAACCTCCAAAGGATACAGAAACCCTCCCCACCCGAAAAAACCACAAACCCCGTCAACGTCGGTTTCACCTTCCGTTTTTCAGTTTCCGATTTTGGACATTTGGGAGTTGTTTTTTTGGTTTAACCGGATTTGTTTTAACAAAACTTAATCTTCTGTTTCCCCCCGGCCTAATTTTTGCGATTTCCCTTGGGGTTGGGGTCAGCTTTGGAACCACCCTTGTTGGAATTTTACGACGACTTCACCAACAAGAAGCCAATAGTTTAATTTTATCTGAAGATCTAATTGGATTATCAGGAACCGTTGAAATCCCATTTGATCAAAACTGCAAAGGGACAGTGCGATTATATCTGAAAGAATCAATGGTCGATGTTGTCGCTATTACAGAGGATGATCGAAGCTTTAAAAAAGGAGATAAAGTTTTTGTAGTCGGAAGAAATCATCATAAAGTCTTAGTGATTCCAGAAGAAGCCTTAAACTAAAATTAAGAATTAAGGATTAAGATAGGGGAAGATTTATAAAAGATCACAGATAATAGACCTAATCAGGATTATTCATTTTATTAATAGGAGGAAAAATGATGCAAGATTCCATTCCCCAGGAACAGAACATACCCGTAATCATAGAAGTTGCCCAAGCTCCCAGCCCTGATAATTTACCTAACAACACATCTAACAGTATTGGAACGGCTTTACCCATTGCCTTATCTATTTTTGGTGTGGTTCTTCTCCTGTGGTTTCTCAATACCTTTCTGCAAATTTGTAAACCCAATGAAATCTTAATTTTATCCGGTCGTAAACGTCGCAATAAAGACGGTCAAGAAGTCGGATATCGGGTAATTTTTGGCGGACGTACCCTTTGCATTCCGATTTTAGAAACCGTTAAAACGATGGATTTACGGACAATGCCTGTGCGTGTGGAAATCAAAAATGCGTATTCAAAAGGAGGAACCCCGTTAAATATTCAAGCGATCGCTAATGTTAAAATCTCTAATGATCGGGCTATTGTGGGAAATGCGATTGAACGATTTTTAGAGCGAGATCGTTCAGAAATTTCTCGTGTTGCAAAAGAAACCTTAGAAGGGAATTTACGCGGTGTTGTCGGAACTTTAACCCCGGAACAATTAAACGAAGATCGTCTCCAATTTGCGGAACGCATTGCTGAAGATGTATCACGGGATTTATCAAAATTAGGCCTACAATTAGACACATTAAAAATTCAAAGTGTATCCGATGATGTGGATTATCTCAACTCCATTGGTCGCCGTCAAATTGCCTTAATTGTTCGAGATGCGGAAATTGCTGAATCAAATGCACTAGCGGAAGCTGAACAAACGGAAGCTGACTGTCGGCGACAAGCAGAAGTGGCAAAAACCCAGGCTCAAACTGTTGTTTTACAGAAAGGAAATGAACTCAGAAAAATCAAAGCCGAATTAGAACAACAAGCGCGTTCAGAAGAAGAAAGAACCATCGCAGCCGGCAAAGAAGCCAGGGCAAAAGCCGAACAATTATTACAAACTGTCCGGGCAGAATTGGAACGGTTACGGTTAGAATCAGATGAAGTTTTACCTGCGGATGCTCAACGCCAAGCCCAGGAATTAAGAGCAAGAGGAGAAGCAGCATCTTTAACTGAAAATGCCTTAGCTGGTGCAACGGTGACGGATTTATTAAATCAAGTTTGGCAGGAAGCTGGGGCGGAGGCTTCACAATTATTCTATTTACAACAAATTGAAATGATTCTGACTGAAGCCGCTAAAGTTCCGACCCGTGTGGACTTACAAAAAATTAATGTGATTGACAATGGAGATGGTAAATCGATTGCGGGTGTTGTTAATGCCTATCCTGAAATTTTTCGGCAATTTTTAGCAACCGTTGAACAAACATTAGGAGTTAAATTATCAGGAAAATAACACCTCGTTATTGGTCTTGAACTCTCAAAATTGCGCTTAACGCAACCACAAATTTTAGGAGATTTTAAACATGGAAATTATCATTGCCTTATTAGGTGTTTTAGGATTAGGAACCGGGGCAGGATTTTTAATGATTCGCAACCTGTACTATATTTGTCAACCCAGTGAAGTGTTAATTTTTGCCGGAAGTCGTCGTCCCGTTGAAGGGGGACAAGATGTTGGCTATCGTTTAGTTAAAGGTGGAAGTAGCATTAGAATTCCTTTATTAGAACACGCTTTTCGCATGGATTTAACCAATATGATTATTGAGTTAAAAGTGTCTAATGCCTATTCCAAAGGAGGAATTCCGTTAACGGTTGAAGGGGTCGCTAATATTAAAATTGCCGGGGAAGAACCGACAATTCATAATGCAATTGAACGGTTATTAGGGAAAAGTCGCAAGGAAATTGAACAATTAGCGAAAGAAACTTTAGAAGGAAATTTGCGCGGGGTATTAGCAAGTTTAACGCCAGAACAGGTGAATGGGGATAAATTAGCCTTTGCTAAAAGTTTATTAGAAGAAGCAGAAGATGATTTAGAAAAATTGGGGTTAGTGTTAGATACGTTGCAAGTTCAAAATATTTTTGATGAAGTCGGATATTTGGATTCTATTGGTCGAAAACAACGGGCAGACCTATTCCGAGATTCTCGAATTGCGGAAGCAAAAGCTCATGCAGAATCTATCATTCAAACCGCAGAAAACGGCAAAAATACGTCCTTGAAAAAGTTAGAAACGGATATTGAAGTGGCGAAAGCAGAAGCAGAACGACGGGTTAAAGATGCCATTACAAAACGACAGGCGGTTATCGCGGAATCCGAATCAGAAACGGCTTCACAAGTAGCAAAAACTCAAGCTGAAGTGTTAGTTCAGAAAGCTCGAATTAAGCAAGTCGAACAACAGTTACAAGCGGATGTTGTAGCGCCTGCGGAAGCTCAATGTAAACGAGCCTTTGCTGAAGCAAAAGGAAATGCTTCTCAAATATTAGAAGCTGGAAAAGCTCAAGCGGAAGCTGCTAAACGATTAGCTGAATCTTGGAAGTTAGCCGGGTCAAATGCGAGGGAGATTTTCCTGTATCAAAAATTAGAAGTATTATTAAAAACAATGGTGGCAACTGTTCCTCAAATTGAAGTGGATAATGTTACCGTTGTCAATAGTCAACAGGGAGGAAGCGCGACAAAATTAGCGGCATTTTTAGCAGAATTGAAACAAACAACGGGAATTGATCTAGCAGAAACCATTGAAACAATGAGTCATAATCATTCCCCATCTCCAGCCATTTCTCCGATTCTTCCTAAATCGTTAAAATCCGTTCCCCAAAATTCCTCTGAACCCGGTTCAGAAACCTAATTCTGTTTTTATAGTTTATTGAAGTGGTGCGTGGGCTGATCGCTTACGCACCCGACAGGGGTTGATTTTTAAGCGGTTAAAGCTTGGCTAGATAACCGGAGAATTTCGGTTGTTTTGAAGCCCATTTGATGTAAGGCTTCCCCATAGTGAACCATGAATTCTTCGACTATTTCAAGTTTGTTCATTCCCAGGACTTTAACATCAGATTCAACTTGATTTAGCATCCGCAAAATCATCGGGAGAATTTGACGATTTGCCGTTTCTATTTCAGTTTTGACTTCGGCAAAATGTTGTTTTAACCACAGGCTGCCAAAGTTGAGGTGACTGTATTCATCTTTAACAACAGATTGAGTAATTTTCCGAGCAAAATTATCAGCAACGGGAATATAATTATGGTAAGCTGCGATCGCAAAACATTCAATCACTAAGGATTGAATTAATAAACAAGTTGGCACTTTCTGATGGGTTGCAGCCGTTTGAAACAGTTGACGCAAATCGGCAAAAAAGTCTCTCGCCCTCTCCAAATCAGGAATAACATCGAGGTTTTTTCCACAAGCTTCAAAACTTTTGCGATGACCCCGTTCCATTTTACCTAACTGAATTAATTCTTCAGCAAATTCGGGTAACAGTTCAGCCAAACTCATAAAATTATTATATGCTTCCTGTTCTCCTTCAATCACAATTCCATTAATACGGCTGAAACTATCCCGGTAAGTGTCGCTAGAATAGTCAAGATTTTTGGTTGTTAAAGATTGAGACATATTCAATGAATCTCCTGATGATGTACTGGGTTTAACAAATAACTAAATCAGTATTTAATAGCAGAATTAGGCAGATTTTCTACCCAAGGTTTTGCTCCGGCTGCCCGACGGATTTCTCGCCAAATAGCCGTAGCGGCTAAAGCGCCATCTCCTGCTGCTATTATAACTTGATTTAACCCCAATTTTAAATCACCAATGGCAAAAATTCTGGGGTGAGAAGTCCGGCACATTTTATCCGTGACTAAATTGTTACCTTGGAGTTCTAGGTTAATTCCTTTAAGATAGGTGTTGTGATAGCGAGAACCCATTGAAATTAAGCCCGTTTCTAACTCTATAATTGATCCATCTGTTAATTCAACTCCTGTCATTTGGTGATTTTTACCAAGAAATTGTTGAATGGGTGTTTCTATCAGGGGATAACCGTGTTCTCGCAGTTTAGTTTTCAGGGGTTCGCTGACGGTAAATACGCCATGAGTAAAAATCGTAATATAGGGGGTAAACCAACTTAAATTAAACACCATTTCTTCAATAGCGGCTTCGCTACCTGCAAAGAAACCGCATTTTTTATCCGTCATTTCATAGCCGTCACAGACCATACAAACGTGCAAGTTATAACCCGCATAATCATAAACATTCCGCATATCATCTAAAGGCGGTAAATAATCAATAATTCCACTCGCAGCAATTAAATATTTTGAGCGAAATACCACCTCAATACTATTCTGTCGCCCCACTTTAACCTTAACCGCAAAGGTGTCTCCCTCGTCTACAACTTCTTCAACAAAACCATTCAGAAAATCCCCATCTAAACTGGCGTAATGTTCTTTTCCCCGTTGTAGTAAAACTCGCCCCGGAGTATCGGGTGGTAAACCTAAATAATTGTGTAATTCTTGCATCCAAAAAGATCGAGCTTTACCTTTATCAATAATTAAGCTGGAAAGGCGATAGCGTTGTAAATAAATACCCGCCGAAAGTCCTCCCGCACCGCCCCCAATCAAAATTACATCGTAGACTTGATCTACTTTTTCTTGGAGATTATTTTTGGAAAGCTGCATAATTTTTACTCCATTTAAATTATTGATTAATCAAGGGTTTTCGCCTTCTTAGCTACTCCGGCAATGTGAGGACTGACTATGGGAATTGACAGGCTAAATTGCTGATAATTGACTGACTCAAATCCAGCATTTTCTAAGGCATTCCAAGTGTTTCGGTTAGGATGGCAGTTATCAAATAAAACTTTCCATAAGGGTTCAATGCTATCCTGAGTTCGGCGTGTCCAAGTGCAACACTCGGCGGCAACGTGTTCTAAAAAAATGAAACTTCCGCCTGGTTTGAGAATGCGTTTAATTTCTTGTAAACTGTGATCAATATTGCTGACGGAACAGAGAACATGGGTACTGACTACACTATCAATACTATTATTTTCAACGGGTAATTTTTCAGCACTTCCTGGGGATAATCTGATCTTTTTTAATCCTTGACTATCTGCTTCTTGTTCGAGATACTGGTGCATAAAAAGATTAGGTTCAACCCCTATCCAATCAATATCTTTTGGGTAATAGGAGAGGTTCGAGCCAGCACCAGGGCCAATTTCTAATACTTTTCCTTCTAAAGATCCTAACAGCCCTTGTTTGAGTTCTGCCAAGGTGGAATAATCAGGGCAGTCAATCAGTTCTATCGCGCTACCATCGGCGGCATTTGCTTTTGACATTCCCCAGGCAAATAGACGTTTTTGAATTTGAGATAAGTTGGAAAATTTCATTTTTTTTATTTAACTCCATCCGTTCATTCTCGCCATTACGGCGGCTAATAGTGGCAAGACAGTAAAACAGATTAACTCCCCTTTTATCAGCCAAGTAAGTCGATTAAATTTGGCAATTTCTAGGCTAGGAATTTGACCTTTTTGTAAGTCTTTAAACCACAAAATAAACGTAAATGTTGGATACAATGAAAATAGACTAACTAGGATAAATACACCCATTTTAGCCTGAAAAAAGGGATTGTTTAAGTAGTAATCGCTGCCTTTCCCAAAGTAGATCACTCTTAATATTCCTGTAATCAAAATTATCGTAGCAGCTATTCCATAAACAGCATCAGCAGAGGCAACTTTTTGGGCTTCATCAAAGGTCATTTCTTTTTTTAAGTTGAAAACCTCTACGGTGAGAGCCGCAAACGCTAACATAAAGCCTAAGTAATGGAAATAAGCTGTAATTGAACTTGTCCACATAATTCTATAAAGAGTTTGAGTTTATGGGGAGATAAAATATCCCCCATAATTTAATACTTAAGGTTTACCCTTGACTATTTCTAGTTTCCATTGTTGCCATTCTACTATCCCACCTGTAATGTTGAATATGTCTGTAAATCCTAACTGAATTAGACAATCGCCCGCTATAGGACTGCGGTGAGATGTTAAACAAATAACAGCAATCGGTTGATCAGGGGATAAATCTCGAAACCATTGAGGTAAAATCCAGTTACGAAGTCCAGGAATTCTTGCCATCAATAGTCGAGGTAAACTCAGATTGATGGCATTAGGAACATGACCTGTGACATACTCTAACTGACTGCGAACATCAATCAGTAAAGGGGGATGAGATAACTGAGTGAATTCCAGAGGAGATAGATTAACTAGACTGGGTTTCACTGAAGATATAGATGCCATAGAAAATGCTTGAGTTTGAATTCACAACCCTGGTTTTGACCTTTTTAATTGCTACTTTCTAATTCACATTGATGCTTATTTTCATGTTTGTGTTGATGCTTATTTTCATGTTTGTGTTGATGCTTATTTTCATGTTTGTTTTGATGTTTATGTTCATGTTCATGCTCATGATCATGATCGTGACATTCGGCTTTTTCTCTGATCAAAGAACCATCCAGATAAGCATTCACCGCTTTGTCTAAATCAGTTTCTTTGGTGACAATCGCTTCAATTTTTTTTCCTTCCAACCGTCGCACTAAACCTTGTCCCATGCCTCCAGAAATCAAAACTTGCACATCATCTAAAGGATGGGGTTCGTTGCAAGAACTATTATGAAAAGATTGTTCAGCAGATAATTCTAACAGGTTCTTGCCCAGAATTTCACCCTCGTTAATATCGTAAATCCAAAACTTACGGCAATGTCCGCTATGTTCAGTAATGGATGTTTTATTTTGACTGGCGACAGCAATTTTCATGGTAAATTCTCCGATTTAGAGTACAGTTAATTGGATTTTCTCGGTTGAGAAAATATTTTTGTAGCCTTGATTTTTGACTTCCGTTTGAGAGCCACTAATTTTGAGGGTTGCGAGTGTTAATCCCTAGCAAACGATAGATCCCGCAAAAACCGATTAAACCACTGATGATTAGCAACGCTGAAGCAACATCTAATCCAATTCCCAAGGCTGTACCTGAGTAGATACTCAAACCGCCATAAAGGAAAATTGCTGCTAATAAGAAGCGAATAACTCGATCTAAGTTTCCGACATTACTTAACATTGAACACTCCTAATCCTAGGAAAAAGAACAGATTTCGTTGCGGGAGTCGAAATTGTCCGACTCCATGAGTATATACCTAATTAGTCATGAATGACCTTAAGATTTGTTTAAATTCTCCTGATGACTGAAGATTAAAAGGGTCTTCGGCGTTCTTCCGGTGTTTTGGATTGGTCATAAGGAATGCCAATTTGATCCAGCAAAGGCTCAATGTCAACCGCTTTAACATTCATGCCACAATCTTTAAAGGGGTCATACCCTAACAGCAACCCGGTCAGTTGTGCGTAGTCCAGAATGCTGACATTAAATTCTTCTTCCATAACCTCCTTGATGGTTCCCTGTTCCGCATCGAGGAACACCGTACACCCCGGACAATTCGTGAGCATCAGCTTGCAGTCTGGGTGTATTTCTTTGAGACTTTTTAATTTCTTGTAGACACTACTGGCCGTATAATCTCGGTTTTCTGGGAAAGCACACTGCCGAAACCCCATACCACAGCAATGTCTACGCTCTGGGTAGTCCACCACTTCCGCACCAAAGGCTTCCAGCAACCCCACTAAGACTTGAGGGAATTCCGTACCCCCCATTGCTTCCCCTGGAAAAATCTTTCCATAATGACATCCAACGTGATCGGTTGCTTTAATTCCCTTGAGGCTATATTTTGCCTTTGCTGCTAATTTATGGCGATTAGCAAAGAAAACATCAGAAGCATGGACAATAGAAGGTCGGCCACCAGAAACGTGAGGAATCCAAAACTCCCGTCCAGTGGTTTCTTTTAAGGTGTTTTCCGTGTATTCTCGCAATTCTGGTTCTTCCCAGAGTTTGATCATTTCGGTGTAGTTGGCAAAAGAGGTGACACAGAAGGAGAAAAGATTATCAACACCTTGTTCATAATGAGCCAGGGAAAAGTTGCGGGCGGCGATCACCATTTGGGTTTCGATATTTGTAACATCTCCGTGATAGCCAATTGCTCCACAGGATGTATGTCCGGGTGCTTCCCGCAATTCTATACCGAGATCATCTTTCAATATTTTATAAGCCACGCCTTCTGAGTAAGGGGCGGTACTTTGGAGGAAACAGCTACGGAAGCAACCCCACAATTTTCCACCTTGGTCATCAATGCTGGGAATGGCTTTCTGGTGTTTTTCCCAAGCCTTGTTTTTTCCTGCTAGTTTCATCAAGTTTTCTCCTAAATCTCGTTCCACAGGATTGATTCTGTGAAACTGTATCTATTTCTGGGCTAATTGGATTGTATGATTATATTGCTATTTAGTAGTATAGCTTATTGAAAATCTTTTGCAATCAGTAATTATACTTATCCTGCTTAAGATCTAGCTCAAAAACACTGACTAAATCACTATTTGACTATTTAGTTGTAAAATCATATAAAGTATTTATACTCAAACTGCCTGAATTAGGAAAATCTTCTCAACAGCAGGAACCTATGGAAACATTACCTTCACTACAAATTGGTCAACACATCGCCCGTTACCCCATTATCCAGGGAGGCATGGGTATCCGTATTTCTGGAGCGAATCTCGCGGCGGCCGTTGCCAATGCTGGGGGAATTGGAATCATCTCCGGCGTGGGTTTAGGGCTAAACTCTCCCTATTTTGACATCACCCAACCCAAGGTCGGACTCCGACGAGAACAGTTTTTCGAGGCGAATCGATTAGCACTGATTGATGAAATTAAAAAAGCTCGTCAACTCAGTCCCGATGGGATTATCGGTGTCAATCTGATGGTGGTGGCACAAGATTATGAAACTCTGGTTCGCACGGCGGCGGAGCAGGGCATTAACCTGATCATTTCCGGTGCAGGTTTGCCTCTGCATTTACCGGAATACACCGCAGACTATCCAGAAGTGGCGCTCGTACCCATCATTTCCAGCGCTCGCGCGGCTAAGGTGATTTGTCGGAAATGGGAACGCCAATATAAACGGCTACCGGACGCCTTTGTGGTGGAAAATCCCAATACCGCAGGGGGACACCTGGGGGCTAAGTATGAGGAACTCAACGACCCGGCATTGAATGCAGAGCAGGTGATTCCTGAATTGGTCAATTATTTAGAAACGGAACTCAAACAACCAATTCCGGTGATTGCGGCTGGGGGCGTTTGGGATCACTCAGATATTGTCAGAATGCTAGAGTTAGGAGCAAAAGGGGTACAAATTGGCACTCGCTTTATTACTACAGACGAGTGTGATGCCGATATTCGTTATAAAGAATTTCATCTAAACGCCCAACCCGAAGATGTGGTGGTGGTTTCTAGCCCGGTGGGATTACCGGGACGAGCGCTGCGAAATCCGTTTATAGAAAAGGTAATCTCCGGTGCTGCGACCGTTGAAAAACGCTGTCTGTTGAATTGTCTCCAGGTTTGTCGTCACCGAGAAACAGGAGAACTTTACTGTATTGTTCGGGCGTTGGATAAAGCCGCGCGGGGAGATGTGGAAAATGGTTTAGTGTTTTCGGGGAGCAATGCCGGACGCAGCCAACGGATTATGCCTGTGGCTGAGTTGATGGCGGAGTTAGTGAGTTAAGCGAGTCGGGCTTTATATCATGATCTAATTCAGTGTGGCAATGAGGGCATGAATGCCCTCTGGTTGATAAATTTTTACTAAAAGTAATATGAAATCTAATTCTCTGTAAGCTCTAGCTTACTTAATAGTCCGTAATAAATAGAGCAATACGAAGGTTTTTACAATTACTTTACAGTTAGGATTTTTTTTTACAATATCTTGATTGATTTCTTCAAATTAAGCTGTTATCTTCAATTAAAGATGAACTCAAGATTAAAAAACCCTCACTCCAAAAACGGTATAAATATTTCATCTACCTATTTATACGTCAATCAAAACCCTACAGGTGCCCGGCAATCTACATTTGTATTATTCATTCTGGAATTTCTAAGATTATTAGAGGAGAATTGCGATGAAAACTAGAATTTTGATGGCATTATTAACCGCCACAACAGCTTTTACAGGTTTATTCTTAGGCGCTGAATCTGCTTCTGCATTTACCATTAAAGGCAGAAGTGAAGCCCCTGTTAACATTCAGAATATCTTGCCAGAATTGAAAGATTTTGTGGGCAAAGAAGCTCGGTATCTAGCACCGGAAACAATTGGAGCACAGACGATTGATTTAGACTCAATCAAACTGAAGTATGACCATAATGTTAACGTTTATTTTATAGGGGAGACAGCCGGAGGATATCGGAATGAATTAGACTTCATTACTTGGAAAGATGGCAAGGTTCTGCAAAATCAAACTAAAATTTTTGGAGATACCTCTTGCAGCAAGGCTCAACAAAAGACCCTACTCAACTATAATAATTTCTGTGCTAATCCCAACGATCCTTTAAAGGATAAAAGCCGACAAGACAGTCCTTTAAATGTGGGTGACTTTGCTGAACTTGGCAATTTTAAAGCGGGCACTGTATTCGACTTCCGCTTAGTTTCCAACGCCATTAACGGTGGTATTCCTGGTAAGGGTCTCACAGGAGTCTTCGGTGTTAACGAAAAGACAAACCCAGACAGACTGCAACACGTTATGGCTTACTATTACAAAGATTTGCTGATTTTTGGATATGAAGATTTATGGGGCGGTGGCGACAAAGACTATAACGATGTGGTGTTTGCCATTGACTTTGGTAAAGGTAATGCACGGGATATTCCTGGTGTATCAGTCCCAGAACCCTCTAGCGCAGCAGCACTGATGGGTATTGCTGGTTTAGTTGGATTCGGGCGTCGCCGTCGTCAAGGGAAATCATAGGTTGATGAGAATTCCCTGACTGTTTCATTCTCCCTGATAAATTGTATGACCTAACCCCCCAGCCCCTTCCCTCCCAGGTAAGCAGGGCTGTTTCATTCTTTGTAGGGGCAATCCCCCCGTGGTAGCCCCAATCCCTGAAACGCCTGCAAATCGTGGATGGGGAGGGTAGGCACGGGGACACTACCCCTACAAAACCCTGGTTTCCCTGAGAATGAAACAGCCCTGCCCAGGGAAGGGGGAATATTGACATCCTCCCCGCCGTAAACGGACGGGTTTTTCTGATAAATATAGCGCTACCCATTAAAGTTACGCTAAGGACAACAAATTCAAATCATTAACTTGAATAGTAAAACGGTCAATCCAGCCATGAATAACAAATGAGGCAGGTTACTCATCAGTCTTTGCATCCCCGTTACTTCGTCACCTTGTTTAGTAATTCTCAATAGAGGGTAAGGGCTAAAAACCATTGCGGAAAGTAGGGTTATGCCTTGCAAAAATTGAGCGACATCTAAACTCCACGTTAGGGTGGGTAATCCTGCCCCACTATATCCTAAAGAACGAGCTAATACGGGGAGAATTTGTCCGGCTTCGGTAATAAAAGCCGGAACGTAATGGGCTAGATTAGCGGCTAAAACAAAGGGAAGATAGGCGTAAATAATCGTTAAATAATCCGGTTGTTCGGAATCAAAAAAGCGAGCGATCGCATGAGTGAGATATGTTAAAATAGCTGGAATACTGAGTAATGCTAAAGTGATCGGTAAACTGGTTAGAAAATGATCGGCATCTATAGGTACATTTTCCCATCCCAACCAACCTAAAATAGTCTGGGAATGGTGCATAAAAACACCGCCAAATAATAGTAACAACAGCGCCACTTCTGCCCAAAAACCTTGATGATCATCTAATAAATCCGATGCAGGAAAGCGTAAATTTAACTGTCCTGAGCGATTCGGACAAGCTTTCAAACAATCCATACAAAGCATACAATCGCGGTTATCTTGCAATTGGGCGGGATGGGAGTAAAGCGGACAACCTTGACTGGCTTGTCCTTCATTGGGTAAGGCATCAACAAAGTTAAGTGGAGTTTCCGTACTGCCTTTATAACAGCCAAAGGTACTACACTGACTCCCACAGACTTGCTGAGTTGATCGCAATTCTGTTATTGATAGTTTGGCAAACATCCCATTCATGCCACCAATAGGACAGAGATAGCGACACCACAGCCGACGTTCATAAATTAAACTAAAAATCACCGCCCCGGCAGTAATTGCTAATAATAACCAAGCCGAAAGATAGGCATGGTGGGGCAAATCCCACAGTTTTTCCCACAGGTAAATTATTACAAACCCGGCAAATAATATCCATGCACCCCAACGGTTTAGCCATTGGGTTTTCCAAGTAAGTTGTTGACGGGGAAATAGCCACAGGGAAATCTGGCGCATCCATTCACCCACAATCATAAACGGGCAGACTGCACACCAAAATCGGCCCACGAAGGCGAATAAAAATAGATAACCGGGCCACCACCAAGCCCAAAATAAGTTGAGGGTAATACTGCTGTCTCGTGATTGGGAACCGATAAAGCCTAAAATTGTAACGGGGATGAAAATTACCATCATCACGATCCAGATCCCTTGGGGATACCAGCGACTCAGCAAAAATTTCCGCAACAAAGGGACATGGGTGAGCAAGTCAAGCCGAAAGGCATTTTTTGTGGATTGTACAGACCACAAGGCTTGTTCTGGGATCACAGATTGCCCGATGGGAGTCATAATAACGGCTCGGTGCAATATTTCGGCTAATTCGGCTAAATTGCCGGGATATTCGTAGCTGATCAGGCGGCGCAAATCGGCCCGATCCAGTTGTAGCAGGGGGCGATTTTGTTCCCGACAAAATTGATTGAGGAAATATTCGGCAAAGTCGGGAATATCGGCTTTACGTTGGGGGAGGGTAGATAGTTTAATTGAAATCGTTTCAATATCGGGAAAAATCAGTTTGTTGGCAGAGGCAAAGATTAAACGCACCCAAGATTGAACGGGTTGAGGCGGTTCGTGAGATAATTGATGATGGTCTAATATGCCATGATTAGGGATAATTAACCCTGTTTTCAGATAGTGAATTAACCGAGTGCGATCGCCTTCGCTCAATACATGAACGTTATCGAGCAATAGGGTTCCCTGTTCTAATAATTCCAGAATACCCGGTTGGTTGCCCATTCTCCCAAACAAGACATCGGTATTGAGTCTGCCATCTGCGGTGTGGGGGAGTTCGGCACAATCTAATTCAGCAAAGGGTCGGTTAGCTAATTGAGAACGCAGGTGGATCAGTCCCGCTAAGAAAGTTTTTCCGCTACCCGGTTGAGCTTGAAACACCACAGGCGTTAGCTCAGATGCGGCGGCATCGATTTTTTGGGTTAGTTTTTGGGTGGCTTTGCTATAGCCCAGAATTATTTCCCCAGTGGGAAGATCTTGGATGTAGGGTTGCAAGCCTCGAATGCGTTCTTCTTCCCAAGCAATACGACTAGCAAAATCATCTAAGTCTCGCATCAACAGGGAATAGATCGCTTGTTGAATGGCAGGATAGTCTATCACCAGTTCCAAAAACGGCTTCTGGGGTAAAAACAGAATTTCACTGGCTGTCAGGGCGATGGCGCTGCTATGGTACGTTCCTTCATCGGAACTCGCCACCAGTGTATAGCCAAATAAATCTCCAGGGTGGCGATCGCGGATCGACAATTTACCAATGGGCGACTGTTGGAAGATTTCCACCTTTCCCAGCTTGAGCAAATATAGGCCGATGGGAGTTTGTCCTTCTAGGTAAATCAGGCTTCCGGCTTCGACTTGGAAGCGATAGAACAATTGGGAAATTGCTTGCATCGCGCTTTCTGGCAAGCTTTCCCAGATGGGTTGACTCCCTAGCCAACGGATATCTTCTGCCATTTTCCCTTCATCCGGCGCAACTGTTGGATCGTGATCGATGGGTTGTGGCAAGGGGAAGATGCTTGTTAACTCGATCATAGAGTTCATCGAATTTCCCTCAATTCAGCGAGCAAGACTTGAAAATGCTGGCTTTTGAGAATTGATCATACCCGAATGTTTTTCACGTTTCAAGTAGCTGATCGCACAATTTCTCAGGATAGTGTCAACTTTAGACTCAAGAATTTATGTTTTTTCATCCTTAAAATCACTGTTAAACAATTAAGTCACTGATGCTTAAAAAAAGCCCCCTTGACCTCCAATCGGTTGAGTTTGACAGCGCTCAAAGGCTGGTAAATGCCTTTCTTCAGAGATTTGACGTAGTTGAGTAAAAGCAGCCTTTAAATCGGGTTGGGTAACAAAACCCAAAAAGCGATCATACATTTCAACGTTATCAATTTCTACTGTAACTCCCATTTTACAGGCATCTTTTAAGGTATCAGGAACCGAAATATTACCCGCAAAAGAATCAGTAGGTACAGCTATTCCGTACTTAGCAAATATATTCATCCAAAGATTAATATGATTATTTTCTGATTGAACAATATTGCTAAAAGGGCGAACTGACCCAAATTTTTCGATGACAGCTTGATAAAATGCTCTGGCGCGATATTCATCATTAATTGAATCAATCATCGCCTGTTGGGTATTAGAATCTAAGGATGTTTGAGGCAGTGCTTTTACTGGAAAAAAACATAAAAAAACGATACCATTACTAATGATAATTGCGTCTACAACCCACTTTACAACTGTACTAGGATTGCTTTTAGGGAGTTTGTAGATGTTCATAAAAGTGTCAAGATCGAAGTTTGAGAGGAGTATGAACCGTGATTAAATATCGAACCAATTGGCTTAAAGATCGCCAATACAGGATAATATGAATCACGGTCAAACTGAAGGCAACCAAGCTAATGATGAAATGAATATCACCCCATCCATGTCTGGTTAGTCCCCAAAATAGAAAGCCATGACCTACCTTTTGACCCCTGGGAATAAACCATAACAGAAATCCGGTGAATGTAACTAAACTCCAAGCACTTAAAAGTCCTAAAGTCACAATTGCTCGAAGATAAAGCCTGAAATTGATTTTCTGTTTACGTTTCATTTTTAGGGTTTATAAACCCAATTTTTTGAGGACGGGTTGTGGTGAAACAATATGCTTATTCATTCCCAATTTTCCGGGTTTCATTCCCAAAGCTAATCCGATGATTTCCGTGATATAGAGAATGGGCAGATTATAAGAAACATTGTATTTCTTCTCAATATCAGACTGGCGCAGTTCCAGGTTAGTATCACATAAGGGACAAGCTAAAACAATACAATCTGCACCCAGAGATTGTGCCTCATCTAATAGTTGTTTAGTCAAATCAAAAGCGACATCTTTTTGAGAGACTAAAATTGGGCCACCGCAGCATTTGGTTTTTGACCGAAAATCAACGACTTCCGCGCCACAAATTTCAGATAATCTATCCATTGATGTCGGGAACATGGGCGAATCCCAACCTGTTATATCTGCGGGTCGAGTTAACAAACACCCATAATAACAGGCGACTTTTAAACCCGTTAATGGCTTTTTAATTCGGGGGGCAAGATCGATATCATTTACTAACACATCTACTACATTTCTGACCTGAATATTATAGTCAGAAACATCGATCCCCATTTCCGACATAATAGCCATAATTCTATCTTTTTCGGTGGGTTCTTTTAATGCCTTAAGTGCTCTGGCTGACTTGTTGTAACACCCCGAACAAGAGGCTAATAAATCGAGATCTTGTTTTTGAGCTAAAGCGACATTTCTCGCCGCCATTGCCATCCCAACATCGTGAGAAACACTCGCCGCAATTGAGCCGCCACAACAAGACCAATCTTTGAGATCTTCTAGTTCAATTCCTAATTCCTGCATTACCACTCTCGTTGAGATATCAAACTCTTTGGCTGTGGTATGCAGGCTACATCCGGGATAGTAAGAATATTTCTTCATGGTTTTTTTGCCTTTTCTAATGCTTCACTAAATTTTTTAGGGTCTTTTACTTTTTCAGGAAATGGCGACATTTTGCCTTTTAAAGCTAATTTAATTCCCAATTCTGCTTGTTCGATCATGGCTGGTAAACCGCCATATTTCTGCATTAATTCGGGTTCAAAAAGAATGCCTCGTTTCTGAACTAACTCGACAAATATTTCATTAAAACGAGTCGCATCATTTTCGATTCCTTGACGAATTGCGATCGCTTTTACCGCTTCAATGACATCAGAAGGACGCACCCCACGAGGACATCGAGAGGTACAAATATAACAAGAACTACACATCCATAAAGCATTGCTTTTAAGTACCTTTTCCCATTCCCCTCTTTGCACCATTAAAATTAGGGTTCGGGGGGACATATCCATCAGGTCAATATTGGTACAGCCACCGCTACAAGTACCACACTGCATACAGGCTGCGATCGCCGCACCCTTTCCACCTTCAGCCAGAACTTTCTTAATAAAATCGGAGTTCATTTTATCGCCATCGAGTTGACGATCAACTTTCAGACCAAATACAAATTTTTTCGATTTTGTTGATTTTGTTGATTTTGTTGCCATTGTTTTTACCTCATTTACTTCAGGGATGCTGCCATTTCTGTTACAGATTGTCCATTGAGATTTGATTCAAAATTGGCTGGATTACTCGCTACAAAACTGGCTATTTCTGCCGCCGCAGATCGGCCATCGGTAATGGATTCCATAATGGCTTTTGGCCCCGTTGCTGCCCCTGCTAGAAAAATACCTGATCGAGCAGAATGATTGTTAGAATATTGCAGATGAGCAGTGGCATAAAAGCGATCGCAACCCAAGCTTAAACCCGCAATTTCTGCTAACTCTGGATTGCCTTCCATTCCCACCATTAAAACTAACAAATCAACACTCAATCGCATCGGTTTTGCGGTTAAAGTATCTTCTAATCGCAGTAATAAACTGCCATCTTTTTTCTCGCTGGCTTCAGAAAGCCGACCTCGAAGAAACTGGACTCCAAACTCTTGCTGAGAGGTGCGGTATAGTTCCTCATAACCACGACCAAATACCCGAATATCCATATAAAGGCAGTAAATTTCACAATCGGGATTTTGTTCTTTCACCTCAATTGCAACTTTAATTGCATTGGTACAGCAAACCCGTGAACAGTAATTATTATTCACCTTCTCATCACGAGAACCAACACAGTGAATCATCGCTACTTTTTTCGGCACTTTCCCATATCTGGTTTTTACATTTTTTGCCTTCAACATGGCATCGAGTTCTAATGAATTGATGCAATTATCATAAATTCCATAGCCGTATTCTTCTTTTAAAGTTGCATCAAAATGCTTATATCCAGTAGAAACTAAAATCGCCGCCGCTTCAATTTGTTCTCCCGTCGATGTAGTGACTTGAAAATTAGGGGCAGAACCTTTAATTTCTGTCACTGTCGTATTATTTAAAATTCTGGTATTCCCCAAACCTGCTTTGAGATTGGCGGTAATTTCTGAAGCATCGGTAAAGTCAGGAAAGACTTTATACCACTTGTTTAAATGCCCGCCAATTTCCGCTTGTTTCTCAATTAAAACGACATCATAACCAAAGTCTTGAAGTTTTCCTGCTGCCGCCAGTCCCGCAGGCCCACCACCAATTACTAATACTTGTTTGTTCATTTCTTTTACCTTTTAATTTTTTTACTTTTCTAAGGTTATACCTAAGTCTTAAGAGATCCCCCTAAATCCCCCTTAATAAGGGGGACTTTGAGTGTCTTTCCCCCATTTTTTAAGCAGGGCTTTGAGTGTCTTTTCCCCCTTTTTTAAGGGGGCTAGGGGGGATCTTCATCTCCCTTTTAAGGGGGATCTAAAACGGTCTTCTACGTTCTTCTGCCGTTTTAGATTTATCGTAGGGAATGCCGATTTTATCTAGCAAAGGCTCGACTTCCACTACTTTTGCATTCAATCCGCAATCTTTAAACGGGTCATAGCCTAACATTAACCCGGTCAATTGCGCGTAATCGATAATATTGACATTAAACTCTTCTTCCATGACTTCTTTAATCGTTCCTTGTTCAGCATCCAAAAATACCGTACAACCCGGGCAATTTGTGAGAATTAAATTGCAATCGGGCTGCGTTTCTTTAAGACTTTTCATTTTCTTATAAACGCTACTAGCGGTGTAACCCCGGTTTTCAGGAAATGCACCTTGACGGAAACCCATTCCGCAGCAATGCCGACGTTCTGGATAATCAACAATTTCCGCACCAAAAGCTTCTAATAACCCGACTAAAACTTGGGGAAATTCTGTTCCACCCATACACTCACCGGGAAAGATTTTTCCATAATGACAGCCAATATGATCAACTGCTTTAATTCCCTTCAGGCTATATTTAGCTTTTTCTGCTAATTTATATCGATTAGCATAGAACACATCGGAAGCATGAACTACAGATGGCCGTCCCCCGGAAACATGGGGAACCCAAAACTCACGACCTGTGGTTTCTTTTAATGTTTTTTCGGTGTATTCTCGTAACTCTGGTTCTTCTTCCCAGAGTTTAATCATTTCTGTGTAATTCGCAAAGGAAGTCACACAAAATGAAAACAGATTATCAACACCTAATTCATGATGAGCTATGGAAAAATTTCGCGCGGCTATTACCATTTGGGTTTCGAGGTTTGTGACATCTCCATGATAGCCAATTGCCCCACAAGAAGTATGTCCAGGTGATTCTCTCAAATCGATACCCAGGTCATTTTTTAAGATTTTATAGGCAATACCTTCGGTATAAGGAGAGGCACTTTGCAAAAAACAACTGCGGAAGGAACCCCATAATTTACCACCGGGTTCGTCTATAGTTGGAACGTGCTTTTGGTGTTTTTCCCAAACTATATTTTCTCTGGCTACTTTCATTGTGTTTTTTCCTTATTTATTGATGTTAATTTGGAATTTTTGATTGATGCTAATTCAGGAATTAACCCCGAAAATTACCGATCTCCCATTTCGTAGTTTCTGCTATCAGCAGTTTCTACCCAATTATCCCAAAACTTTTCAACTTCTTTTTTGCTACCGAGTTTCTTTTCCATGCCTTTTTCTACAGCATTCATTAACTCAATTGCCCCGGTTGCTTGATAAATTGCCCGCAATTCATCCATGTCTTTTTCGGGAATTACTCGATGGGAACCTGCGCTATTTTCTAAGTCCATTGGAACACCCCACCATTCCCGCATTTCCTCTCTATGTTCATAATAGTATTCCCAGTTTTCTCCGAGTTCTGGGAAATGCTCAGGGGTGATATTTTCTGCTAGTAAGGTATAACCTCGTTTGAGCATATTTTCCCCAAATACCCGCTTGGCGAACAATTGCTGTCTGCCTTTTTCTGACTCAGCAAAGTAACCGTGACGAACGGAAAGGCGACGCAAGGCCAGAATCACGTCGGCGGTGCTGTTACCTCTTGGACATCTGGGTTTACAGGAAAAACATTGTCCGCAAAACCAGATTTTGTCGGATTTAAGTAACTCCACCAGCCAGTCTTCATCTTCCGTGTGACAAATGTTCATCACCTCTCTCGGAGAGTAATCATAAACTTCGGCTGCTGGACAAACCGCAGTACAAATGCCACAGTTCAGGCAGGCATTCATCCCGTGTTGATATTGAATATCTCGTTTAAGTTCGTTAACTAACTTGCCCATTGGTCAACCCCTCCGATTTTAGTATCGTGTCTACTTATTAGTTTTTTATCTATATAATTATATGGTTATATAGATTATACAAAAAGTCAATCGGTAAATGTACTTAATTCAGAAGTGAAGGTAGGTAGGAGTAGATTTATCAATATCAATGAGATATGGCATAACCAGGGACTAAGATCAACCTGCTCCTACACAATGATTTTAGGAATAGAACACTTCTTAAGACGAATCAGATCAATCATTGACAACTGAAGTCGGTTTTGAGACCCGATAATTAATCTTATTATAATATCGTTATTTTGTCAATAGTAAGATCTCAAAAAAATCTTGTAATTGAGTTAGATTTTCCACAACAATTTTAACTACAAATTATCTGCAAAAAAGAGATCGCTTGTAGTGTTCATAAATCTATGAAATAGAAATAAAGGGTGTGTATGCTTAGGCTTACCCACCCGACAAAGAACAGTTAGGGTTTCCACTGCATGAATTTAATATACTCCCCCTCAAATCGTTCTCCTTTGAGCATTCGATTCCAATAAATCCAGGGTAAAACAGTTACTTTCATTGTCCACATAATTGCTCGTTCCTTGATCGGATTTAGGGGAAAACTGGATAAGGGTTTGCCATTATAACCATTAAATTCTGCCATAATTGTTCGGTTATAACCAGTAATTAACGGGCAACAAGTATAACCATCATATTGACTTAATAAAGGTTTTGATGCCATTAAAGAAAGTAAATTTTTAGCGACAACGGGTGCTTGTTTGCGAATAGCAGCAGACGTTTTAGAGGTTGGTAAAGATGAGGCATCTCCTAAACTAAAAATATTAGGATATCGCTTATGTTGGAGGGTATCCGCATTAACATCAACCCAACCATAGAGATTATTAGGTACAGCTAAGGGACTGTGTTTAATAAAGTCTGGGGCACTTTGAGGAGGAGCAACGTGAATCATATCATAGGAATAGCTGACTTGATCAATAACGTTGCAATTGTTATCTAAAATATCAAAAATTGCTGTTTTTGTTTCAGCTTTAATGGCTTTTAAGTTATGCCGAAACTTAACTTGAATATTTCTTTCCTGAACAACATTATCTAAAAGATTAGAATATTCAGGCACAGTAAACAGCTTATTTAAAGAGGAAAGAAACATGACATTTGTGCGTTGACGAACTCCCCATTTAATGCGGAAAATGTCATCGGCCATGTACATAACTTTTTGAGGCGCACCACCACATTTAATCGGCGTATTCGGAAACGTAAATAGAGCATTTCCGCCTTGAAAATTGCGAATTAGTTCCCAAGTATAGGGTGCATAACGAGGAGAATAATTAGTTGTAACACCCTCTTTCCCTAAAGATTCTTTGAGTCCTTCAATTAGATGCCAATCAATCTGAATCCCAGGACAAACAATTAAATAATCATATTCAACCTGGATACCTGATCGAGTTAAAACCCGATTTTGATCGGGATCTAAGTGAATCACTTTATCTTGAATCCAAGTGGCATCTTTAGGAATAACATCCCGTTGATTTCTAACGGTATCTTGAATCTGAAATACACCGCCTCCGGTTAATGTCCAACCCGGTTGATAATAGTGTTTATCGGAAGGATCAATAATGGCAATATCGAGAGAATGATTATTATTGAATAGCAGAGAAGCCGTAGTAATTCCGGCTGCACCTGCTCCGATAATTACGATTTGATAATGCCGTGTTTGGGTAACAGTTGGAGTTGCGATCGCATTCGAGATTTGAGCCGATTCTACAGTTGAAGTGATCATGTCTAGTGTTGTTGTGTGAGAAGGATTATTCTTGGATTAAAAGATAGTCTATCCGACCTGGATTAAAGCCCTATTTCTAAAGGTTGTCCTGCTGCTTTCCATCCTTGAATACTGGGCGGAAATCCGCGTACATTCTGATATCCTAATAGTTCTAAAGCCATGACTCCCATTGCTGTCCGATAACCCGTTGTACAATACAGAATGACCGGACGATCTTGAGGAATTTTATCGAGATTTTGAGTTAAAGATCTTAAGGGAATATTGATAGCAGTCGGAATATGACCGACAGCATATTCAGAAGGTTCTCGAACATCAATTAAGACCGGATCATCCTCTTGCATTAGGCTTTGGAGATCCTCAATTTTCATCAGGGCGTAATATCCGGGCGGAATCCCTTGCAGAAATTCAGTGATCGACGGATTAAAATTTGCTGCTAATACTGGCAGAGGTTTGAAAAGTAATACTGGAGAAATTAACAGCCAAATTAGCAAAAATAATAAAAAAAATTTTCGCATAGTTTTGCCTAAAGTATCCCACATAAAATATCAATTTGGACTCAACTGCATATCACCGGATTTTGATCAAAATAATCGGTTCAGCAGATCCATTAAATCCCCAAAAATTAAGCATTTTAGAGGCAATTTGTGATAAGCTTCCACAAAATGTTGCTTATAAATTGCCTCTATTTCTAGGTTGATTCAGATTTTCAACCTGCGAAATTTTCTTCCGAAAATGCTTTAATTGGACAGTTCGGTTTGTGTTCTAATCCCAACTCTTGGTGACGTTGTAAATATTCCTGTTTAGTCCAATTTTGTTGATCAGCTAAGGTTAGCAAGGTGAATACTCCTGCGCGTAAACCTGATGCACAACGGATATAAACAGGTTGAGATGCTGTATTTACCGTTTCACTAAACGTTTTCAACACTTCTGAGTTGAGGTTTTGGGGAGAAACCGGAATACTAATATAATTGAATCCTAGTTTTTGAACCTCCTCAGCATTCAATTTTGTGCCTTCGGTTGCAGTACATAAATCAATCAAGGTACTGTACCCTTTTTGAGCAATTTCTTGCAGTTCTTCTGGAGAAGATAAATTCCCAATCGCTAGGGATTCTGTCACACTTTGAAACATAATTTTAAGCCGTTGTTATTGTTGTCAAACCCACCAAGGTTTTGCTTCTGTACGCGGGTCTAATTCTGTCCAAGGAGAAAGCCAAATCCGATTATCTTTAATCGCAACATGAACTAATTTCAAAGGCAAAGGTGCCGGCCCTCGCAATACGGAACCATCAGCGCTATAACGGGAACCATGACAAGGACATTGAAATTGTTGGTCAACCGGATTCCAAGGAAAGGTACAACCTAAATGGGTGCAATTATCCACAATTCCAATCGGACTTAAGATGCTATTTTCTTCAACGATTAAATAAGTCGGATCTCCAGCTAACCCGGCAACTAAAGCACGGCTTCCAGGGACTTCTGCTAAAATTTGGCTGGCAGGAATCGGATTTCCCAAGATATCTTTGGCTAAAATTGCTCCACCTTCTCCGCTTTCTACGGGGCCGAGAAAATATTTAGAAACGGGATAAAGGACACTTCCAGCCGTTGCCGCCACAGCAGCACCTGTCAGAAAATTCAGCAGTTGACGACGAGACAGAGACGGACTTTCGAGAGGGAGGATATTTTCCATTCTATTTAAGTTAGAGACTATATTTATAAGTGCTGAAACCTGCGAGGGATGAATTTCTGGACGTACTTTCTCGGCTGAAGCCGTATGTAAGTCCTAGAAGTTGAAAAATAAATATGCAGGTACTTATATATTGCCATTTAGTTATATGGTTGTCAAGCTATTTTATGATTTTCTCATACATCTATATTTTTATAAAACTATATGGTAGAATAGTGTTATTGCTGATCCCTATCGCTAAAGGATTAAAAAACCATGCTCTTTCGCCAACTTTTCGACCCAGAAACCAGTACCTATACTTATCTGATTGCAGACGAAACCACCAAAGAGGCGGTTTTAGTTGATCCCGTATTAGAGCAAGTGGAACGAGATTTGACTCTATTGCAAGAGTTGGGGCTGACATTGCGCTATTGTTTGGAAACCCATATTCACGCGGATCACGTTACCGGAACTGGGAAACTACGACAACTAACTAAATGTTTGGGAGTTGTTCCCGAAAACGCTATTGTTAATTGTGCTGATCGCTTTATTAAAGATGGAGAAATCCTAGAGATCGGGGATGTTAAAATTAAAGCGATCACAACCTGGGGACATACGGATAGTCATGCCGCTTATTTAGTCAATGGCGATCGCATTTTAACCGGGGATTCTTTATTAATTCGAGGCTGTGGACGCACCGATTTCCAAAGTGGAAATGCCGGGTTACTCTACGATAATATTACTCAAAAATTATTTACCCTTCCCGATCAAACCGCAGTCTATCCCGGTCATGACTATAAAGGACGAACGGTTTCCACCATTGCCGAAGAAAAACAATTTAATCCCCGTTTTGTCGGGTATAATCGAGATAGCTTTATTGAAATGATGGGTAATCTCAATTTACCCAATCCTAAAAAAATTGCCGAAGCCGTTCCTGCTAATCAACTTTGTGGAAATAAAGCCTAAAGCTACGGTCGGGGTGAAGCAAAATTTTAAATGCACCAGCTTAAATCAGAAAGGATTCCGAAAAATAGCAGCAGTCAATATTAGTTTGATCGCTGCTATTCCCCTGTTTAAAACTTCGGCTGAATCTGCCTTAGATCTCTCCCCAGTTAACAGGCTATGATCGAAAGCATTAATATTGATTATTCCCGATTCAATTACAATCTCAAAAATATGATTAACTCTCTCACAGATCGATTGAAAGCTATTGATGCCAAAACCTTAAAACAATGGCTGGATCAAGACCAAATTACACTAATTGATGTCCGTGAACCTTCTGAACACGCCGGAGAAAATATTCCAGGGTCAATTTTAAAACCCTTATCTACCTTTGATCCTGTAAATTTACCTGTTAACGGCTCAAAACCCGTTGTTCTTTACTGTCAAACCAGCAACCGCAGTGGTCAAGCGGCTCAAAAATTGTTAGCGGCTGGGTTTGAAGAAATTATGCACCTACAAGGAGGAATAAACGCTTGGAAACAAGCGGGATATTCCACAATTGTTAATAAAAATGCTCCTATTAGTATTATGCGCCAGGTGCAAATGGTTGCTGGATCATTAGTTTTAATTGGAACTTTACTCGGAGTATTTGTTTCTCCAAAGTTTCTGTTTTTAAGTGGATTTGTAGGAGCAGGATTGCTGTTTGCGGGGATTACTAATACTTGCGCTATGGCACAATTATTGGCAAAATTACCCTATAATCAGCGTTTTTAACTGAGGATAAATGAGAGAATATTTTCCAATTTTAAACTGGGGATGCAATTACAAACGAGAAGATTTAGCCGGAGATTTAACCGCCGGAATTATTGTCGCTAGTTTGTTAATTCCCCAAGGTATGGCCTATGCAATGTTGGCAGGTTTACCTCCTGAAGTGGGACTCTATGCCAGCATTTTTCCTCAGATTGTTTATGCGTGTTTAGGAACCGCTTCCATGCTGTCTGTGGCTCCGGTAGCGGTCGATTCTTTGATGGTCGCAACGGCCGTTAGTGCGATCGCTTCAGAAAACACGCCGGAATATTGGGGATATGCGTTAACCTTAGCCTTAATGGTGGGTATTATTGAACTCTTGATCGGGATTTTCCGGTTAGGATTTGTAGCAAATTTCCTCAGTCAAGCGGTGATTTCTGGGTTTATTAGTGCGGCAGCAATTCTGATTGGATTTAGCCAAGTTAAGCATCTTTTGGGAATTAAAATTCCTCAAACGGAATCTTTTTTAAGTACAGTTACAGCTATTTTTAAAGAAAGTCCTCATCTCAATGGGATAACCTTAACATTAGGGATAATCAGTTTAGGAATCTTATTATATTTTAATCTGGGTTTAGGAAAATATCTCCAATCTAAAAAGATTCGGGAATCTTTGATTATTACCATTACCAAAAGTGGGCCATTAATATTGGTGATTGGTAGTTCCCTAGTTGTGGGATTATTTCATTTAGATCAATTCTTTGGGGTGAAAGTGGTTGGAGATATCCCGAAAGGATTTCCACCTTTTACCCTACCTAATTTTGATTTAAACAGTATTCAATTATTAGGGACTTCTGCCTTAGCCATTAGTTTAGTCGGCTTCATGGAAGCCTTTTCTGTGGGTCAATTTTTAGCCAGTAAAAAACGAAAAAAAGTTGAAGCGAATCAAGAATTAATTGCCCTGGGAGCCTCAAATATAACCGCCTCATTCACCGGAGGTTATCCTGTAACTGGGGGGTTAAGTCGTTCCGTTGTCAACTTTTCAGCCGGGGCAAACACAGGATTAGCATCAGTAATTACAGCGTTATTTCTGATGTTAACGGTTGTGCTTTTCACTCCGTTATTCTATTATTTACCTCAAACCAGTTTAGCCGCGATTATTTTAGTAGCCGTTGGCAATCTCCTCGACTTTTCTACCCTAAAACGGCTATGGCAATATAATAAACTGGATGCTATTACTTGGTGCAGTACGTTTGTTTCTGTTCTGTTCACCAGTGCACAACAAGGAATTATTATTGGGGTGTTGATTTCTCTGCTTTTACATTTAGCTCGCACCAGTAAACCCCATATTGCGATTGTGGGACGGGTAGGAAATACAGAACATTTTCGCAATATTTTACGCCATCCGGTGACAACTAGCCCCCATATTTTGGCAGTGCGAGTAGATGAAAGTTTGTATTTTGTCAATACCAAATATTTAGAAGACTATTTATTAAAACTGGTGACAGAACAGAAAGAAGTTGAATATTTACTATTAGTCTGTAGTGGAATTAACTCTATTGATGGTAGTGCTTTAGAAACCCTACAACGTCTGATAGAAGATTTACACCAGATGGGAATTGAGTTTTATCTCTGTGAAGTTAAAGGCCCGGTTTTTGATCAATTAGAAAAAGTTGGGTTTGTCGATAAATTAGGACGCGATCGCACTTTTTTAAGTACAGACCAAGCCATAAAAGAATTATCTCAACGGGTTTCCCTTTAACCCTTAATTCATTTAATATTACCGTTCCCCGTTATTTCTTACCTAAAGATGGGATAATTTAAGTATCCTGTATTGATAGGGATTCTGATGAACGATTCTACCGTAAAATTGATCACCCGTAATTTTTCGCTGCTTGTACCTGTACCTGAAATTCATTTACTTTCCGGTCAAGATGTATGTGAACAGGAAGGAAAAGTAGCGTTTGGTAGTCAAGAATTTGAAGTTTTTCGTAAACTTGACCAAGACCGAAATGATCGTGCAGTCAAGGTTTTTATCTATGCAACTCTGCAAGAAAATCGTTCCTTTATTCCTAAAGTAACCTGGCAAGGATTATATATTGGTCATTTGGACTCGCGCCGAGGTCGCCATCCCCAAGGGATGAAATATCGCCCAGCAACAGCCGCAAATGATTCTCCAAATTGTGCTATTTTTTGGGAAGTAACCGACCTCAAACCCTTAGAAACTGCTGTGAATATTTCTAATTTTAAAGGAGTGGGTAAAAAAGAACCGTTTCAATCTCGATTTATTCCCGAAAAACCTTTAATCATTCAATATTTTTAAGATATCCATGAATTAGGTATAAATTTTTCATGAGGTTAATTAGACATTTAGTAAAGTATTAAACGTTATTTTTTCCTTCTGAATCTGATAAAAGGCTAATTGTACTTGGTAGGGATGTCCTCCTAGTGAGTTGATTAAATTTTTTATCTCTATATCGGAAAAATAAAGTCCATAACGTCCGGCTAATTCCTGTACTTGGTCGGGAGTAAACAGAGGTAAATCTAGGGATAATCCTGTATTTAAAAGGGAGAAATCGTTTCTACTTTTTTTTGAAACATCTGTAGAATAAGCTATAAGAAAACGGAGTTTTTGCCAACATTCCTCATGCTTTGCCATTTACGCCATAATTAATCAGAGCATGAAAAAATGAGTCGTTAACTATGAAAACTTCCATTGAACTTAACGAAGAATTGGTTAAAGAAGCATTCAGTTTAACCAATTTCAAGACAGAAAAAGAACTGATTGATTTTGCTTTAGTTTTGAAAGACTCTAAAAGGGCTGTTAATTGGCTATTTAATACTTCTTTTTCAAGTTCTTGGCTTAACAGCAATTTTTCTGGATATGGCAGTTGTTTGACCAAGGCTAAAACTTGCTCAAAGTTCAGGGAAAGTTGATAGCTGGCTGGAGTCATTGTTCGTTACGCTTAGGGTTTTCCGATATTTTATCTTAAATTTTTGGATTGAGGATGGTTTTATGCCTCTAATATAGTCCGTTGTAGCCAAGTCATAATATTTTGAATCAGGTGCGGATCTTGGGGTGAGAAAGTGGGAATGGTGGGATGGGGTGAGTCGGTGATAACGCAAATTGTAGCGTCGAAGCGAGTGAGAGAATCAAGAAAAATTGGGCTAAAACCTTGGGGTTTCGCATCTTCGTAGAAAATGAGGATGGGGTGTTTTTCCCAGTCTAGGAGTGAAGAGTAGATTTTGAGGTCGGTAATATCTTAATTTTTCGAGATGCCCATTAGGGAAAGTATCTGTAAATCTCTTTCCGATGCAATACCCTGATGAAAGAGACGACACTATCATTAAATTTAATACCGATTCGGTAATCCCCTACTCTAATGCGATAGTAGTCTGCCTCACCTTTTAGTTTTTTTAGATTGCTAACTTCACTCAATTTTTCTGCTTGCTCAACCCGTTCAATAACTTCCTGAATTCTTGGCAACAAGTTGGGATCAAGAATCTCGCTCAAATCCTTTTCAAAACTCTTTCTAAATTCAATATTCATGGTTTTCTATGCAGAATTTTGAAAATTTCCTCGCGGCTGACTACTTCAGTATTTTCGCCTTCTTTAATCGCATTTTCCATTCCGATATCTTGTAGGACTTCGGCAAAAAGTTCGGAAAATACTTCTTTTTCTTCTTGCACCAACTCAAAAATAGCTGTTTTGAGCAATTCTTTGAGTTTAGTTTCGTCTAGGGTAATTTCAGTCATGGCTTTTTTTTGAGGTTACTTATATTCTAGCTTAGTTACAGCTTCACGTTTCTAAAATAGTCCGTTGCAACCAAGTAATAATAGTTTGAATCAGGTGCGGGTCTTGGGGTGAAAAAGTGGGAATGGTGGGATAGGGTGAGTCGGTAATAACGCAGATTGTAGCGTCGAAGCGAGTGAGAGAATCGAGAAAAGTTGGGCTAAAACCTTGGGGTTTCGCCTCTTCGTAGAAAATGAGGATGGGGTGTTTTTCCCAGTCTAGGAGTTGCCAGTAGATTTTGAGTTCGGTGAGGGTGCGGGGTGTGCCTTCAGTGGATTTGGGACAGTGGTGTTTTTTGACGAGTTGCAGGTAGATGTCGGTGGCGGGGTGATCGCGGTTATCGAATTTGCTGCCGTCGATGCAGAGGAGTTGGAGGGTTTGGTGGAGGTTGGTTTCGGTGAGTTGGGTTTGCAGGAGTTGGGGGAGTTGGGCGAGGTTGATGGGGGCCGTAGTTAGGCTTCGCTTTTCTGCTTTGTTGTTGTAGCATGAAAAAGATCACTCAGTAGTCCTCTGGCACTTATGCAAAAGCTGATTGCTTGCCTACCAGCCCTAGCGACCACAGCCCTAAATGGTCTGATGTGTTGGGGAATTAATCAAATGCCCGGAAAATCTGACCTGCCTATTCCGCAAGAAGCGTTTTTTTGGGTAACAGTAGGGTCTGTAGCGGGAATTGCTTTTTTTAGCACTCAGTCTAGTGGAACTCAGAGAAGTTCAGAAACGACTAACCGCGATTGGGTGGTTGGCTTACCGCCTGTTATTGGCAGTGTTGTACTTTTTGGATTGCTCAAGGGCAGTCATTTGCCGAGCGAATTGTCTCAGTATGTAGGCTACGCTTCTTTATTGTTGTTTGTGATGGGAACATTGCTGCCAACGCTAATGGCTTTCTTGAAAATGCGGCAAACCAACATCGCCATACCTGCTAATACTATAACAGGACTAAGCCCCCAAGAGTACAAGAATCGTCAAGCGTTACTCAATAAGGTAAAAAATTACTGGGTTAAAGGTGTCTTGGAAGGTTCATTATCTAATCGGGCGCGAATTGAATTAGGCTTAGAAGAACGATTGGACGCAGTGCAGTTAGATTGGGAGACTCCCGAACAGCCTCGAAGAAGTTTGCCCAAGGGTACAAAGGCGATCGATCAATTCGACAAAATGGGGAAAGCTTGCACGTTACTAATTTTAGGCGCTCCTGGTGCTGGCAAAACTACCACTTTACTAGAAATAGCCAGCGAGTTAATTGACCGTGCTGCACAAGATATTACTCTTCCTATCCCTGTGGTTTTCAACCTCTCTTCTTGGGCTGCGACGAAAAAGCAAACTATTGCTGAATGGCTGGTAGAAGAACTGGATAGTAGATATCAAATTCCTCAGAAAATAGGTTATAATTGGATTAAAAACGAAGAATTATTGTTGCTTTTAGATGGTTTAGATGAGGTTGGCGAAGAACGACGCAACGATTGTGCAATTGCTATCAATAATTTTAAACAATCGCATGGCATTACCCAAATGATTGTTTGTAGTCGGATCAAAGATTACGAAGCTCTTTCCAATCGGTTCCAATTTCAAGGAGCTATTTTTATTGAAGACTTAACGCCAGAACAAATTAATGATTATTTTGAAAAGGCTGGCAATAATTTGCAAGGCTTAAAAGCAGCGTGGATAAATGATAATGTGCTGCAAAAATTGACTCAAACTCCTTTGATGCTTTCAGTCATTGCAATTGCTTATGATCAAATATCCGTTGCAGAGTTGCTGCAAATGCCTTTAAAACAGAAACGCAAACATTTATTCGATAAATATATACAAAAAATGCTTGAGCGTCGTCAACAGAATTGTAAATATTCAAAAGAACAAATTATTCGTTGGTTGGTCTGGTTAGCAAAGCAACTTCGCAAAGAATCTAACACTATATTTCTAGTTGAAAGAATCAATATTAGTCATACGAATAGCCAAATGGATAGAATCATATATGCAATGCTTCATGGTCTATCTATGGGTGTAATTATGTCATTAATTCTTAGTATGATTGCGGGATTCTCAAAAGATATAATAATAGCATTTTTATTGATTTCTATACTTACTGGTTTCACTTGGGGAATACACAATCAACAGATACAAAGTTTGGAAACTATTCAATGGTCAATAAAGAAATCAAGAAAATATTTTTATAGCATCACAATTGCAGGAGCTTTTTTATTTACAGTTTCAAGTATAATGATAGGTTTATTTCAGGGATTTGTATTATCAATTATAACTTATGCTATATTTTTTGTAGTCGGCTCATCTGGTAGTAATTTGGATAGAACTCTAACAGTCAATCAAGGTATATGGCAGTCTCTTACAAACGGATTATTACTCTCTGGTATAGGGTTTGCAGGAATGATTGCTTTTGCAACAATTACTAATATTCCTCTACTAAAAGCAGGGTTACTTGGTTTAACATTTGGCTTATTACAAGGTCTTCCTGGTTGCATTCAGCACTTATCTTTGAGATTGATTTTTTGCTTACGTGGATACATTCCTTGGAACTATGCTCGTTTTCTTAACTATGCTACTGAACGTATGTTTTTACATAAAGTCGGCGGCGGCTACATTTTCATCCATCGACTGCTGTTAGACCATTTTGCCTCATTAGAATCCAACGAGTAAATAAATAAAATGCAGAAGTTCTTCAATAATTACCTACAAGTTAGGGTCTACGGGATTGATATCTTCTGGGGGTGGATGACGACCCCGTAATTCCTCTTCTGCCCGAATTGCCAACATAGTTGACCGATTCAAATCAAGAGCTTGCACCGTTGCTCGACCGATCGCCGTTAACCCGATCATTTCCACGCCATTCCAAGCAAAGTGAGCATTCCATCTCTGTTGACGAGGATTAAAAATATAGACAACTTCACCCGTTTCTGCATCTTCAATTTTCTGCCGTGCGCCCTTCCGAAGCGAACAAGAAACACAGGCAAGTGCTAAATTTTCTGCTGTCGTTTCGCCACCCGCAACAACAGGAATAACATGGTCGATGTGAAATGTAGCGACTTGACCGATCTGAGATATGCCACAATATTCACAGCGATTATTAGCTCGTTGAATCACCCATCGACGGAGAGTGGCTGGAATCGTTGTCATTGATAATTACTGGCTCACTCGTGTTGAACGTAACTGTAGCAATGATAAAAATTCTACCAATTCAACCAGACCCTCGGCTTCCTGTCGTTCTGCTTGAGATAGGGTGTAGCCTTCATCCTGACGATCTAAGAGAAATTGCAAACGGGATTGAACTGCTGGCGACAGTTGAAAGCGAGTCAGTTCTAGGGGAATTTCGATAATTTCGGGCATAGAACAGTTAGCCTTAGTCTGTAATTCTGTGATTCTATTTTAGTCGTTTCAGGGGCGATCGCGGTTATCTTCCCCAAACGAACGACGGATAAATAACTCAACTTGCTCTACCACCCATCCCCCCAACAGTGTCGAAACATGGCGCATTTCCACCCTTGATGTCATTTCATCCAACCCATCCAACAATAACCAAATCCGTTCTTTCTGTTGGGTGAGTTCGTCAATCGTGAGGCTTTTACCTGTTTGTTTGAGCCAGATTTCTGCGATATATTGGGGATTATTACCTATTTGTAGTAAGCCCTTCAGGGCTGACTCATCAATCCTAATTATGAGTAATAAATTTACCAGCAAATATGGATTAAGCCCTGAAGGGCTTACTACGGTAGATATTGGGCAATGCGACGACTCGCACCTGGTTGTCCGAGGCGACGTTTTCCGTTTTCTGCTATTAATTTTAATTGATCGGAATTAAGCAGCGATCGCAATATTTCAGGAATTTCTGTGGGATTTTCTACTATAATTAATGACCGCCCTAATAGACGTTGTTGATTATTAGCAAAGGTGGGGGTAAATTGTGGCCCCTCGCCCGGAATTGCGATCGCTGGTTTCCCTAAACCGACAAATTGTTCTGTTGCAGTTCCGGCCATAGCGATCGCAATATTCCCTAAAGCTAAACAATCACTAAATGCTTGATTTGTCAAGATTAATATAGCATTTTTTTGAGAAAAAATTAATTCTCCGTGACCCCAAGGAAAGTTAATATTAGGTAATCTTAAATCTGGGGCTTCTTGCCATTGGTGAAGCGACAGAGATTGACAAAATTGTTGTATATCTAAACTAGAGGCGATCGCAGCTAAAAATACCAAATTTTGATAGTTAGGGATCGGATTTTCTGTTGATCGGATCGAGCTTTGAATAATTGTATCTACTCCTTTTAAGATTATATCCCAATTCCGATTAACTTCGGGAGAGCGAGAACCGGGTAATAATGTTATAAATAGCGATCGCTGTGTTTCAATCTGGAGTTGATCAATAGTATAATTATAAATATTGGGTTCTAAATTATCCATCATGGGATTTCCTAAATCAATTGCTGGAATTCCATATTTTTGTAGGGTTTGAGTTGTTATAGTATCCCTAGGAAATACTCCTAAACACCGAGAATTATTCATTAACCAACGTTCCCAAGGAAAATAAATTGAATCAGAATATTTATACCATTTCCACATTCCGGTTAAGGGTAATTTTCCCTGTTCATCCCTGAGATAATAGTCGGATTTTGCTGTTCCGATAAAAGCATAATTTCCCCCGCTTAACCAAGCTAAAAATAAAGGCACAATATCCCCGACGGCGAGAATTATCCCTCCTTGTTTTACCCATTGACGAATTGTTTGATATTGCTGTATAATTAAGGGAAATAATCCCCCTTGTAGATCCCGCCAGAGTTGGTGTTTATCCATATAAATAAATCCCCCGGAGGGTAGGGATTTTACCTGACCAATAATCGGAACATTGTCCAGTTGACGATAAGCTTGTCCCAGTCCCACTAAGGGTAAAGCTGCTAATTCTGGGGGTTGGGGTTGGTGTTGGAGTTCTCGCAAAATCCGAACAGCGATCGCATCTTCCCCATGACCATTACTCAAAGACAGAATTTTGACGGTCACTCTCTAACTTCCTCATACACACTATGTCCCGTTAGATTAGCAGCAACCAGAGGTTTTGTATTTGTCTGATCCCGAAAAGGATAAAATCAAGATCGGCTTTAATATTTTCCCTGATCCTGAGTTCGTGGGTGTAATCTTAAGGGTCAATCAGGGAGTTCTGGATTATCGATGAGTTCATGAGCATTAAAGATCAGGCATTTGCTGAATCACAACACTGCTGTTTTTGAACTCTATTCCATCTGATTAAACCTATGATTTTGCCTCCCGAAGTGCCTCCGGTATTAGATTGCTTAATTGTTGATTCTCATGAGCAGGATGTACAAATTTTATCTCGAATTTTAGGTAAACAAGATTATCAGATTAGAACCGCTTTTAATGGGTCTGTAGCTTTAAAAGAATTACATTTCCAGGTTCCTGATATTATTTTTTGGGATTGCTCAGAACCCCAAAATCACGACTTTGATTTTGACTTTTTTTTCAACTTTTGCCGGACGAAAGAACAGAATATTACTATTTTTTTCTTGATTTCATTTCCAGAGCATCGCTGTTCGATTTCCTTGGAGAATGACTTTCATTGTGACTATATTAGAAAACCGTTTTATCCTGAAGAAATTATTTTAAGAGTTCAAAATATCCGGCATTATCATCAAAGTAAGAAAGCCGTAGCAGAATCCCTAATTCAGTTAGAGCAGGAGGTTGTGGCTCGCCAAAAGGCTGAATATCAACTTGAACAAATCAGCCAAAAGTTACAAACGACAACAGAACAGTTAACCCATTTGAGTCGGCTTGACCCCTTAACTCAATTAGCAAATCGTCTTTATTTCGATGAATATTTATTGAGAGAATGGCAACGTTTAGCCAGGGAAAGAATATATTTATCCTTAATTATTGCAGATGTGGATGGGTTTCAAGGTTATAATGAAGTTTATGGATATGATCAAGGAGATATCTGTTTACAAAATATTGCTCAAACTATGGGCAATTGTATTAAACGTCCGGCCGATTTAGTTGGGCGTTATAGTGGGGAAAAATTTGCAATTTTGTTACCCCATACGGCTAGGGCTGGGGCGATAGAAGTTGCTAAGTTAATTAGAGCTAAAATTAAACAATTGGAAATTCCTCACCCTAAATCTGAGATCAGTCCCTATCTAACTCTGAGTTTAGGGGTAGCAACAGCTATTCCCGTGCCGGAATTACCCCCACATCCTTTGATTACCGTTGCCGAAGAAGCTCTACAGGAGGCTAAACAGCAAGGTGGCGATCGCATTGGTGTGGGAGTCCATTGGCGTTAGCAAGACGTTAACAGGGTTTATTTAGATTTTTTAGTCTCGATCTTCTCTGTATCTCCATCCTCGTTATTTCCTGTGTAATCATTCAGTGTTGTCCAACGGTCTAGTTGGGTTTGATTAACCTCAGATTTGGACGGGACTGCATGAGCAGAAGCAACCGAGAACACGGTGAAACTTGTAGACGCAACCAGTCCTAAAACAAGAATAATATTTTTCATCAAATGGCCCCTGATGGTGATCAAAATAGATGCTTTAATTGAACGGAACAGAGGATCACAGGGTTGTTAGAACCTGATCACACTCTGGACGATGCACGGTCGAGAAGCGGTTCAGGTAGATGTACATAAGACTTAACCACTTCTTTATGCTTTTATCTTCCCTCGATCTTGAGGATTTGGGGAGCAGGGAGTAACCCATCAGGGGGGTATGGGGTGTGGGGTGAAGAAGGGTATGGGATGTGGGGTGTGGGGTTAGGGGCAGGGCTGTTTCAAAGTCGGGTCAGAAAGAGTAAAGTCATGGCGATCGCAGCCTGATAAAATGAAAAGCGATCGCCATTTTTTTCTAAAAAAAGATGCTAACAAGTTTAATAGAAAATTTAAAAGAAGTCAAGGATT